>CBINOL010000034.1:0-39480 GCA_966252285.1 uncultured Caulobacter sp. | reverse complement strand
AGCTCCAGTCCGGCCGGGAGGCCGCCCGCCGGCCGCGCCGCGCGCGCGGGCGGCAGGACCTGGACGATCTTGCGCACCGTCGCGGCCATCTGGCCCAACAGCCGCACCTTCTCGGACGCCTTGCGGAACGCCTCGCGATCGAGGCCCTCCTCCATCGCGGCCCAAAGCTCATCCATCGCCGCCATCAGCCGCTGCTGGATCTTCGCGCACCAGGCGCGGGAGGTTTCGCTGGTCATGCGGACAAGCATGAGGCCGGTTTCAGGGCGTCGGATAAGAAACCTGCGTTTTCATGTAGGGCGTTGAAATCGTTGGGGTGGGATCCGCGACTGACGGGGATAGACACAGCCCATTCCCTACCTCCCGTCATTCCCGCCCTTGTGGCGGGAACCCCTGGTTCCGCCCGCACGTGAGACGCCAGCGGATCGCCAGCGATCCGCCACATCCGCCCTTGCGACTGAGAGAGGGGTTCCCGCCACAAGGGCGGGAATGACGGGAGAAAAGGAAGGGGGGGCTGTGGATAACTTTCGCCCCCCGCCCCCTACCGCTTGCGCCCGCTCTCCGTCACGTACGGCGTCCCGTCGCGGTGGCGGTAGGTCTCCTCGCCCGGGTGGATGACCAGATCCAGGTCCGGATAGTCGCAGCCGTCCTCGTCCGGCCGGCGCGAGCCCATCTCCAGCAGCACGGCCGGCGCGTTCGAGCGGTTCTGGATCTGGTGGCCGTTGGGCACGCCGGCCTTGAAGCCCGCGCAGTCGCCGGCCCGCAGGATCGTCTCGCCCTCATCCTCGACCAGCACCACCTCGCCCTCGACCACCCAGACGAACTCGTCTTCCGCCGTGTGCCAGTGGCGCTGGCTGGACCAGGTTCCCGGCTCCAGCCGCATCAGGTTGACCCCGAACTGGGTCAGGCCGACGGCGTCGCCCAGCTTCCAGCGCTTGCGCGCCCGGCAGGGCAGGTCGAAGGGCGCGGGATAGGCCGTGCCGTGGCGGGTGGGGGCCTGGTCGATGTCGATCTTGGGCATGGTCGGCCTTGGGATGATCGTGCGCGGTTTGCGTCCCGCCGATGGGAAGCCTAAAGCCTGCAGCATGACCAGCCCCGCGCCCGTTTCCGTCAGCATCGACCCCGTCGAGCTCGCCCAGGCCCTGATCCGCCGCCCGTCCGTCACCCCCGCCGACGAGGGCGCGATGGACGTGCTGCAGCGCCAACTGGAAGGCCTGGGTTTCGATTGCCGCCGCATGAAGTTCGGCGAGATCGAGAACCTCTACGCCAAGCGCGGGACTGCGCGACCCAACCTCTGCTTCGCCGGCCACACCGACGTGGTGCCGGTGGGCGACGATGCGGCCTGGACCGCAGGGCCGTTCGAAGCGCAGATCAAGGACGGCGTGCTCTACGGGCGCGGCGCGGTCGACATGAAGTCGGCCATCGCCGCCTTCGTCTCGGCCGTGGCCCATACCGAGGAAGTCCCCGGCTCGATCAGCTTCCTGATCACCGGCGACGAGGAGGGCGTGGCCGAGGACGGCACGGTCAAGGTCGTCGAGGCCCTGGCCGCCGAGGGCGAGATCATCGACCACTGCATCGTCGGCGAGCCGACCAGCGCCAACCTGCTGGGCGACATGGTCAAGATCGGCCGCCGCGGCAGCATCAACGCCTGGATCGCCGTCGACGGCCGCCAGGGCCACGTGGCCTATCCGCATCGCGCCGCCAACCCGATCCCGGTGATGGTCGACATCCTCTCGCGCCTGCAGAGCCGCGTGCTGGACGAGGGCTATACCGGCTTCCAGCCGTCGAACCTGGAGATCACCACGGTCGACGTCGGCAACCCGGCCACCAACGTCATTCCCGCCTCGGCCAAGGCCCGCATCAACATCCGCTTCAACCCGGCCCACAAGGGCAAGGACCTGGCCGCCTGGATCGAGCAGGAGTGCCGCGAGGCCGCCGAGGGCTTCTCGGGCCGGGTCGAGGCCCTGTGCAAGATCAGCGGCGAGGCGTTCCTCACCGAGCCTGGCCCCTTCACCGACGTCATCGTCGGCGCCGTGGGCGACGCCACCGGCCGCGTGCCCGAGCTGTCGACCACCGGCGGCACCAGCGACGCCCGCTTCATCCGCAGCCTCTGCCCGGTGGTCGAGTTCGGCCTGGTGGGCTCGACCATGCACCAGGTCGACGAGCGCGTGCCGGTGGAAGAAGTCCGTCAGCTGGCCGGCGCCTATACCGCGCTGATCCGGCGCTATTTCGAGGCGTTTTCGGAGTAGGGCAAAATCCTCGTCCTTCGACAGGCTCAGGATGAGGATTTTGACTGCACGGCCCGGCCAGTAGCCCTCATCCTGAGCTTGTCGAAGGACGAGGGCGGGCCCACGGCGCTCGCAGGGGGATAGGCCCACATGAACGAGCTCTCCATCGACGAAGTCCTCGCCGAGGTCGCCGTGCTGGTGAAGCCGCACTTCGGCAAGGGCCGCGTGCCCGACTACATCCCGCAGCTGGCCACCGTGCCGGGAACCAAGTTCGGCATGGCCGTGCGCACGGTCGACGGCGGCGAGCACGTGATCGGCGACGCCGACGAGGGCTTTTCCGTCCAGAGCATCACCAAGGTGCTGAGCCTGGGCCTGGCGCTCAACCGCATCGGCGACGAGGTCTGGACCCGGGTGGGCAAGGAGCCCTCGGGCACGCCGTTCAACCACCTCTCCTTGCTGGAGGCCGAGGGCGGCTTCCCGCGCAACCCGTTCATCAACGCCGGCGCCCTGGCGGTGACCGACATCCTGCTGGGCAAGGTCAGAGACCCCGCCGCCCTGGTGCGCGGCTTCGCCGGCTTCCTCGCCGACGGCCCGGTGGAGATCGACGAGGCGGTGGCCGCCTCCGAGCTTGACAACGCCTGGCAGAACCGCGCCATCGCCAACCTGATGCGCGGCAAGGGCACGGTGCGCCACGATCCCGAGGCCGTGGTCGCCGCCTATTGCCGCCAGTGCGCCCTGACCATGAGCTGCCGCCAGCTGGCGCGGGCTTTCCTGCCGCTGGCGGCCGGCGGCTTCTCGCCCGTGGTGGAAGAGACCATCTTCCCCGAGCGCCTGACCCGGCGCCTCAACGCCCTGCTCTTGACCTGCGGCATCTATGACAGCGTCGGCAGCTTCGCCTATCGCGTCGGCCTGCCGGCCAAGAGCGGCGTCGGCGGCGGGATCGTCGCGGTGGTTCCCGGCAAGGCCACGGTCGCTGTCTGGTCGCCCGAACTCGACCGCTTCGGCACCTCGGTGGTCGGCGCCAGCGCGCTGGAGGCGTTCAGCCAGCTGACCAACTGCTCGGTGCTGTGATGGCCGGGGCTCGCGACCGGTACGACGTCGTGCGCGAGTTGCGGGCGCTGCGCCGGCGCGCCGACGTCCTGGTTTTTCCCGCCGCGCCCTGGGAGGGGCGGGGCTATCACAACTGGAAGATCCCGGTGCGCAGCGACATCGTGCGGGGCCCTGGCGCCCGGCGACCGGTGCAGGCCGCCTGCGCCCAGCTTCTGATCGACACGGCCGCCCGCCTGGCGGCGGAGAAGCCGACCCATCTGGGCGAGACGCGGGTGGTGGCGATCCTGGGCTGGCCCGACCTCTTCGCCAGCGAGATCTGCGTCTTCTTCGACCCGGCCGCCTATGACGCCTTCCGCCAGCGCGACGACGAATGGCGCCGCTGGACGCCCCGCGCCGACCAGGCCCTCGTGCGGCATCTGGCCCTGAGGGTTCCAGCTGGCTTCGCGGTCGAGGGCTTCGACACGCTCTATCGCGACGACGACCCGCCCCTGGAGGTCACCGGCCAAGCCTGGCTGATCGGCGAGGTCTGAGACCGGACGGTGGCGATCCGCCGCGGTTACTCTCCCTTCCCCCTTGATGGGGGAAGGGTCGGGGATGGGGGTGACGCGGCGGTTCGACTTGGCGCGCCGGCGCATGGCTCTCGGCGCCGTACTCACCCCCACCCCTGCCCCTCCCCCATCAAGGGGGAGGGAAGGAGTACGGTCGGTGAGGGTTGACCCAGATCAAGGCGACCCGTCCCCCGCCGGCGCAACCTCCATCCGTTCCCCGATGGAGCCCGCCATGCCGATCGCCCAGCTCGCCTATCTCGGTTTCGTTCTCGCCGCCTTCGGCGTGTTCATGCTGGCGCTGGGATCGGTCTGGATCGCCGAGCGCCTGTCGGACGACTGACGCCTTTCGAAAGCCCCGGTTCCCTCCACCTACGGGGCTTTCACCCGGAGGCCGATGTCGGTCGGCCTTCGGTTCCTCGCGGCCTTCGCCGGATGTCGAGCCGGCGAGGGCCGCGGGCCCTTGGCCTTCAGTCCTCGTAGCCCACGCCCACCAGATAGAGCCCGTCGGCCGGGGCCACCGGCCCGCAGGCGCGGCGATCCTTCGCCTCCAGGGCCTTCTTGACGTCGCCGACGGCCCAGCGGCCGGCGCCCACCTCGACCAGCGTGCCGGTCATCGACCGCACCTGGCGGTGCAGGAAGCTGCGGGCCTCGAAGTCGAGATGGATCTCCTCGCCCACCCGCCGCACGCGGGCCACGTCGAGGGTCTTCATCGGGCTCTGGGCCTGGCAGTGCATGTCGCGGAAGGTGGTGAAGTCGTGCAGGCCGATCAGGGCCTGGGCCGCCGCGTGCATGGCCTCGTGGTCGAGGTCCTTCTTCATGTGCCAGACCTTGCCCTTGTCGAGGGCCGGCGGGGCGCGGCGGTTGAGGATCCGGTAGAGGTAGCGCCGCTCGTTGGCCGAGAACCGCGCGTGCCAGCCCTCGGGCGCGACGGCCGCGTCGAGGATCGACACCGCCTCGCGGGTCAGGTGGGCGTTCAGGGCGTTCATCACCGTCTGGGCGGGCCAGTCGCGCTCGAGGTCCACATGCACTACCTGGCCGGTGGCATGCACGCCGGTGTCGGTGCGGCCGGCTGCGGCGATGCGCAGCTCCTGGCCGGAAAAGGCCTTCACCGCCGCCTCGATCGCCCCCTGCACGCTGGGCAGGGTCGCCTGGGCCTGGAAGCCCGAATAGGGACGGCCGTCATACTCGACGAGGAGGCGGTAGCGGGGCATCAGCTAAGGACCGTCCCAACCGCCAGCGGGAAGCCGCGCACGAAGACCCCGGCCTCCTGCACGCCCTTGCCCTCGCGCTGGGCCTTCAGCAGGCGCACCGCGCCCTCCCCGCAGGCGATCAGCAGGGCGTCGTCCAGCACCGCTCCTGGCGCGCCGGAAGCGTCCTCGACCTTCGACAGCAGGGCCTTCACCCGCACCGGGCCTTTTTCCGACGGGGCCTCGAACCAGGCGCCGGGGAAGGGCGACAGGCCGCGGATGTGGCGGTCGACCTCGGCGGCCGGACGCGTCCAGTCGATGCGGGCCTCGGCCGGCTTGATCTTCTTGGCGTAGGTGACGCCGTCCTCGCTCTGCGGGGTCTCGACCGCCCCGCCGCGCTCGATCGCGGCCAGGGCCACGGGCAGCAGGCGCGCGCCGACGGCGGCCAGGCGGTCGTGCAGGCTGGCCACCGTGTCCAGCGCGTCGATGCGCACGCTCTCCGACAGCAGCACCGGGCCCTCGTCGAGGCCCTCGCTCATCCGCATCACCTGGACGCCCGTCACGGGGTCCCCGGCCATGATCGCCCGCTGGATCGGGGCCGCGCCGCGCCAGCGCGGCAGCAGGCTGGCGTGCAGGTTGAAGCAGCCCAGCTTCGGCGCCTCCAGCACGTCCTTCACCAGGATCTGGCCGAAGGCGACGACGACGGCCGCGTCGAGGTCCAGGGCCTGGAAGGCCTCGATCTCTTCGGCCGTCTTCATCGAGACCGGCGTGCGCACCGGCAGCCCTAAGCCCTCGGCGAAGGCGTGGACCGGCGAGGGCTTCAGTTCCTGGCCGCGGCCGCGCGGGGCGGGCGGCTGGCTGTAGACGGCCACGATCTCGTGGCCGCTGGCGACCAGCTCGGCCAGGCAGGCGACGGCGAAATCGGGAGTTCCGAGAAAGGCGATGCGCATGGCGGGGGTTTAGCGGTCGGAAGCCCCGGGGGAAAGCCGTGCGGGCCCCAGAGTCGGAACCTCGACCTTGGCCGCGTCGTTCTCTGCCCGACTCTTCTCAACCAAGATCGTCGGAGGAAGACTAGATGCGCACCCTCGCCCTGATCGCCGTCTCGGCTCTCGCCCTGTCGGCCGCCGCCTGCTCGGACCAGCACGCCCAGGAGATCAAGGAAGGCGCCGCCGCCGCCGGCCAGGACATCAAGGACGCCGCCAACGAGATCAAGAACGACCCGGACGTCAAGGAAGCCGGCACGGCGCTGAAGGAAAGCAGCAAGGAGACCGCCGCCGAGCTCAAGGCCGCCGCCGGCGACGCCGTCGACGCGGCCAAGACCGCCGGGGCCAAGGCCGGCGACGCCGCCCAGGAAGCCGGCAAGGACATCACCCGCGAAAGCAAGGAAGCCGGCCAGGCCGCCAAGAAGGAAGTCCACGAGGCGACGCGGTAGGTTCAGCGCCTGAGACGAAAACCTCGTCCTTCGACGGGCTCAGGATGAGGTTTTTCTGCGGTCTCGGCCATTGATGGTCCTCATCCTGAGCTTGTCGAAGGACGAGGACCACGCTCGGCCCTCGAATGTGGATGCACCCTGGGGCCCGCCCCCTACCGCCGCGCGGGCTCGGCCCCGTAGCGGTTTTCGCCGCGCGTGCCGCGCAGGAAGCCCAGCTCGATCCAGGCCCACAGCGACAGGCCCATGGCCGCCAGCGCCATGACGAGGCCGATCAGCACCGCCGCCGTCGCGCCGTCCTCGTAGGCCAGGCTCGCCAGGCCGCTCAGCGCGTAGGGCCCGACGGCGAAGACGGCCATCCACCAGGCCGTCTTGCCCCGGTCGTGCAGGCGGCGCACCGCCACGCAGACTCCCGCCGCCAGCACCGGCAGGAACAGCAGGCACGGAACCACGCCCAGCCAGCCGCCGGCCCTCGTGGCCAGCACCGTCAGGGTCAGCACCAGGGCGGTGGCGAGGGCCAGGCCGACCTGGGCGCGCCAGTAGTCCAGCCGCGAGGCGCGACCGGAGACGGCGAAGACCGGTTTCAGCGTGTCGACGAGGCCCCTCATGCGGTCACTAGAGCCTTTCCGGCGCGATCAGGAAAGGGTGGAGAGGACCTCGGCCATCGCCGGTCGCGCCGCGCCGTCGGGCTGCACGCAGGCCGCCTCCAGCGCGCGCAAGGCCGCCGGAGCCTCGTCGCCGACCACCCGGTCCAGCAGTTCGCCCAGCAGCAGGCCGAAGGCCCGCACGTCGAGCGGCGTCCAGCGGCCTTCCTCGCCGGCCGGCAGGAACGCCGCCGCGCCGAAGTCGCTGAGCACCGCCGCGCCTTGCTCGCCGTCCCACAGCACGTTGTGAGCGTAAAGGTCGGCGTGCTGCAGGCCCCGCGCGTGCAGGTGGGCCGCGCCGGCCGCCACGTCACGGGCGAGGCGTCGGGCGACGTCGGGCGAGAAGGCCAGGTCGGCCGCATAGACGTCGCGGCTGCAGCTCTCCAGGCTGGGCGGCCCGGCCAGCACCCGCCAGTCCGCCGGCAGCAGCGGCATCAACAGGCCCTCGGCGCCGTCGGGGTGGTCCTCGATGCGGCCCAGGGCCCCGGTCAGGTTGGGGTGCTCGCCGGCGGCCAGGCACGCGGCCATCTCGCGCTCGGGCAAGCCATCGCTGGTCATGGCCCCGCGAAACAGCTTCAGGGCGATGGGGCGGCCGTTCCAGTCCGCCTCGAACACGTCGCCCGAGGCGCCGCGCCCCAAGGCCCGTCCGACGGAAAGATCGCTCCAGGCCACGGGGGCCGCCGCCTGGACAGGATGGTGCGCGTCGAACGGATTGCCGGCCCAGGCCAGCCAGGCCAGCGCCGGCAGGTCCGCCAGCCAGGCCGGCGGCGCCTCGAAGCGGTTGGCGGCGATGCGCAGCAGTTCCAGGTTCCGGGCCTGGCCCAGGCTTTCGGGCAGGGCCGACAGGCGGTTGCCCGACAGCATCAGCTTCCGCAGGGCCGGGCGTTCGCCCAGGGCGGCCGGCAGGGTCTCAATGCGGTTATCGGTCAGGGTCAGCCAGCGCAGGGCCGGCGGCAGGGCCTGCCCGGGGATCTCTTCGATCCCGCAGCCGCGAAAGCCGACCTGGCTCAGGGCCGGCAGGTCGCCCAGCACCTCCGGCAGCGCGGGGAACGGCGCGCCGGACGCGAACAGCACCTTCAGCCGCGTCAGGCGGGAAAAGTCGTGGGGCAGGGCGCAGATGGCGGTGCGGCTAAGGTCCAGCACCTCCAGCGTGTCGGCCAGGGCCAAGACCTCCGGCGGAACCTGCGTCAGGTCCGCGCCGGAAAGGTCCAGCCTCGTGGCGCCGGCCAGGTCGCCGGCGCGCAGGGCGGCCAAGGTGTTTTCCACGGCCGCCCCCATGGCGCGATCAGTCGCGCAGCAGGTCGTTGATCGAGGTCTTCGAGCGGGTCTGGGCGTCGACCGTCTTGACGATCACGGCGCAGTACAGGCTCGGGCCGCCGTTCTTGTCGGGCAGGCTGCCCGGCACCACGACGCTGTAGGGCGGCACCTTGCCGATATGGATCTCGCCGGTCTTGCGGTCGATGATCTTGGTCGAGGCCGACAGGTAGACGCCCATCGACAGGACCGAGCCCTCGCCGACCACCACGCCCTCGACGACTTCCGAGCGGGCGCCGATGAAGCAGTTGTCCTCGATGATGGTCGGGTTGGCCTGCAGCGGCTCCAGCACGCCGCCGATGCCGACGCCGCCCGACAGGTGGACGTTCTTGCCGATCTGGGCGCACGAGCCGACCGTCACCCAGGTGTCGACCATGGTGCCTTCATCGACGAAGGCGCCGATGTTCACGAACGACGGCATCAGGATGACGTTCTTGGCCACGTGCGAGCCGCGGCGGACGATGGCGCCCGGCACGGCGCGGAAGCCGGCGGCCTCGAACTGCGGGGCTTCCCAGCCGTCGAACTTGTTCGGCACCTTGTCCCACCACGGACCCACGCCGCCGCCCAGGGCGCCCGAGCGCATGACGGTGTTGGGGTTCAGGCGGAACGACAGCAGCACGGCCTTCTTCAGCCACTGGTGCGTGGTCCACGCGCCGTCGATCTTTTCCGAGACGCGGGCTTTGCCGCTGTCGAGCAGCAGCAGGGCCTCTTCCACGGCGGTGCGCACCGGGCCGGTGGTGGCGGTCGAAACGCCGTCGCGGGCTTCCCAGGCGGCTTCGATCTCGGTCTGCAGGTCGGCGAGGGTAAGGCCGGTCATTTACGAGGTTCCCTTCAGGCGCGCCGAGCTCAGGAACCCGGCGAGGTCGTTGGTGCGGTGATGGACGTGTTCGGAGGGGCAGGCGGCCGCGTGGGCGCCGACCAGCACGGTGGTCATGCCCAGCCGCGCGGCGGGCACGAGGTTCTTCTCGCTGTCCTCGAAGAAGGCGGCGGTCGCCGGATCGATGGCGTGCAGCTTGGTGATCTTGTCGAAGGTCGCCAGCGACGGCTTGGGGATGTAGTCGGCCGTCTCGATGGCGAAGACGTCCTCGAACAGCTCCCGCAGCCCCAGGTGTCCCAGCACCCGCTCGGCGTGGCCCAGCGAGCCGTTGGTGAACACCAGCCGGCGGCCGGGCAGGGCGGCGATGGCGTCATGCAGCGCCTGGTCGGGGACCAGGTTCTCCATCGACACGTCGTGCACCTCCTCCAGGAACTGGGCGGGGTCCATGCCGTGATAGGTCATCAGCCCGGCCAGGGTGGTGCCGTGCTCGAGATAGTACTTCTTCTGCAGCGCCCGGGCCTCTTCGCGGGGCAGGCCCGTGAAGCGCTCGACGAAGTCGGTCATCCGGCCCTCGATCAGGCCCATGAACTGGGTCTCGGCCGGATAGAGGGTGTTGTCGAGGTCGAACAGCCAGGTGTCGACGTGGGTGAGGTCCACCATCAGATCACTTCGAGATCAGCGTGCCCGCGCCGTGCTCGCTGAACAGTTCCACCAGCATGGCGTGCGGACGGCGGCCGTCGAGGATGACCACGGCTTCGACGCCGCTCTCCACGGCGTGGATGGCGTTCTCGAGCTTGGGGATCATGCCGCCGGTGGCCACGCCGTCGGCGATCAGCTGGCGGGCCTGCTCGATGGTCATCTCGCGGATCAGCTCGCCGTCGGCGTCGAGCACGCCCTTGATGTCGGTCAGCATCAGCATCCGCTTGGCCTTCAGCGCGCCTGCCAGGGCGCCGGCCACGGTGTCGGCGTTGATGTTGAAGGTCTCGCCCTGCTCGGACACGCCGATCGGGGCGATCACCGGGATGTAGTCGGTTTCCGAGGTCAGCAGCGCCTGGATCAGGTGCGGGTCGACCTTGGTCGGCTCGCCCACGAAGCCCAGGTCGACGACCTGCTCGATATTGCTGTCCGGATCCTTCTTGGTCCGGGTCACCTTCTCGGCGGTGATCAGGCGGGCGTCCTTGCCCGACAGGCCCACGCCGCGCACGTCGGCTTCGGCGCCGGCGAGCGTGATCCAGTTGGCGATTTCCTTGTTGATGGCGCCCGACAGGACCATCTCGGCCACTTCCATGGTGGCTTCGTCGGTGACGCGCAGGCCGTCGATGAAGGTCGACTTGACGCCGGCCTTGTCGAGCATGCGGCTGATCTGCGGACCGCCGCCGTGGACCACCACGGGGTGCACGCCCAGGAGCTTCAGCAGCACGGCGTCGGCCGCGAACAGCTTGGCCACTTCTTCCTGGCCCATGGCGTGGCCGCCGTATTTGATCACGACCGTCTCGCGGTCGTAGATCTGGATATAGGGCAGGGCCTCGGCCAAAGTCTTGGCGGTGGCCCAGCCAGCTTCCTCGGCGACGTTGGTCAAAGGCGGTGGTCCTGGTGCGCGAAAATAGGCGCGCCTCGATAGCGGACCCCGCCCCCCCTGTCACCCTTTGACTAGGTTCGCCCTTTGACGTCGTTCCCGGATCTCCTGCGTCCGTAGCGCCATCTGAGCGCGAGCACGGCGGCCGACATCGCAAGGCAGGCGAGGTTCGACAGGGCGACCGGCCAGGCCTGGATCAGCACGCCATAGGCCACCCAGCAGCAAAAGCCGCTGACCGTGACCACATAGGTCCGCAGCGACACCGACGAGGCGTCCTTCTCCTTCCAGATCTTGACGATCTGCGGGGCGAAGCTGGTGATCGACAGCAGGGCCGCGGCGGTCCCGACGAAGACGGCGACCGGGTGGGCGGCGGCCATCAGGCCGTGCGCGGCGTTTCGGTCAGGCCCCAGAGCTCCGCATAGGCCGGGGCCAGCGCCAGCCCCACCGGAGGCAGGCCCGGCGCATGGCCCTCTTCCAGGCAGACGGCCAGATAGGCCAGGGCGGTCTTCACGCCGTGCTCGGAATAGGGCTTGCCGATCACCCCGCAGGCTCCGGCGAAGTCTTCCGGCAGGCGCTTGACGTTGGCGGTCATGAACAGGGCCACGCAGCCGCAGTCGTCGTGGATCTTGCGCACCACCTCCACGCCCGTGGGGCCGTCGCGCAGGTGGACGTCGACCAGCGCCAGGTCCGGATGCAGCGTCTTGGCCAGGTCCACCGCCTCGTCGGAGCTCATGGCGCAGCCGACCGGGTGATAGCCCGCTTCCTGGACCAGGAACTCCAGCTCGGTGGCCAGCAGCACCTCGTCCTCGACGATCAACACATCCAACGCGCGCCCTGGCATGGGTGACTGGGTCCTAATGATGCGCGCCGTTGACGGGCAGGTTGACGACGACGCGGGTTCCAGGCTCGGCCGCCGTGGTCTCGGACCGCGCCTTCAGCTGCTGGCACAGCAGCTGGACGATGGTCAGTCCGAAACCCGATGTCCGGGCCCCTTCTGGCATTCCAACGCCGTCATCGGCGATTTCGATCCGGAACTCGCCATTCGTGCGAGTGATCGATACCGAGATGTGGCCCGAACGCCCCTCCGGGAAGCCGTGGCGCAGGGCGTTGGAGAACAGCTCGCTGATCACCAGGGCCAGCGGCGCGGCCTTGGAGGCCGGCACGTCCACCCGCTCCAGGTCCAGGCTGACGCGGATCTCGTCGCGGGCCGCGGTCCCGGCCATGTCCGACACCAGGTCGCGCACGAAGGCCGAGACGTCGAAGCGCTCGACGTCCTCGCTCTGGAACAGCCGGCGGTGGACGGTGGCGATGGCGTTCACCCGCTCCAGCATGCCGCGCAGGCTGTGCTTGACCGCCGGCTCCTTCTCGCGCCGGTTCTGCAGCAGCAGCAGCGACGAGATGAGCTGCAGGTTGTTCTTCACCCGGTGGTCGACCTCGTGCAGCAGGGCGGTCTTCTGCTCCAGGGCCTGGGTCAGCTCGCGGGTGCGCGCCTCCACGGCGTCTTCCAGGTCGCTGCGGGTCTCGCGCAGGTGCTGTTCGGTCTGCTTCTTCTCGCTGACGTCCAGCTGCGAGCCGAAGAAGTAGATGATCTGCCCCAGCTTGTTGCGCACGGGGCTCAGGTACAGCGCGTTCCAGAACGTGCTGCCGTCCTTGCGGTAGTTGAGGATGTCGATGGCGATGTCGTCGCCGCCGGCGATGGCCAGGCGCAGCTCGCCGATCGCCGCGGGGCTGGTGTCGGGCCCCTGCAGGAAGCGGCAGTTGCGGCCGATCACTTCGGAGCGGGCATAGCCGGTCAGCCGCAGGAAGGCGTCGTTGGCGAAGATGATCGGATTGTCGGCCTGGGTGGCGTCGGTGACGATCATGGCCATGCGGGTGGCGCGGATGGCGGCGGCGAAAGGGTCGTCGATGCCGTGCTCGGCCGCGAGCTGGTCGCTCGCCCGCTGAGACTTCAGATAATCCGTCATTCCTGAGCCCGACCCCGGCTTTGTCTGTGGACGCCCCGTCAACGGCTGAACGCCCGGTCTTGGGTCGGGTTCCCGACCAAGCTTGGGCGCTCTGAAAAGCAAACGCGGCGGCCCCATGGGGACCGCCGCGCCTGCAATGGTCAAGTTTGGAGAGGGGATGGGCTACACTGGAGACCCGACGCCCCTCCATCCGTGTTCCCCGCGAAGGCGGGGATCCAAGCCGAGCCGGCGGCTCGCGACCACCGTGCTTGTCCTGATATCCCGCTTGGGTCCCCGCCCTCGCGGGGAAACTCGGTGAAGATGGCCGGGCCTGTGAGCTCCCCCGACGCCCCTACTTCGGACGGTAGATCCGGTCGAAGACGCCGCCGTCGGCGAAGTGGGTCGCTTGCGCCTTTTTCCAGCCGCCGAAGGTGTCGTCGATGGTCGACAGCGGGATCGCCTTGAACTTGCCGGCGTACTTCTTGGCCACGGCGGCGTTGCGCGGGCGGTAGTGGTGCTTGGCGATCAGCTCCTGGGCCAGCGGGCTGTAGAGGAAGTTCAGATAGCCCGTCGCCGCCAGGCGGGTCTTGTGGCGGTCGACGTTGCGGTCGACCAGGGCCACCGGCGGCTCGGCCAGGACCGAGGTCGACGGCACGACGATCTCGAACTGGCCGGGCAGTTCCTCCAGCGCCAGGAAGGCCTCGTTCTCCCAGGCCAGCAGTACGTCGCCGATGCCGCGCTGGGTGAAGGTGGTGGTGGCGCCGCGCGCCCCGGTGTCGAGCACCGGCACGTGGGCGAACAGGTCCTTCAGATAGGCCTCGGCCTTGGCCGGATTGCCGCCCGGCTGCTTCAGCGCCCAGGCCCAGGCGGCCAGGTAGTTCCAGCGCGCCCCGCCCGAGGTCTTCGGGTTGGGGGTGATGACGCCGACGCCCGGCTTGACCAGGTCCGGCCAGTCCTTGATGCGCTTGGGGTTGCCCTTGCGGACCAGGAACACGATCGTCGAGGTGTAGGGCGTCGAGTTCTGCGGCAGGCGCGACTGCCAGTTGGCCGGCAGCAGCTTGGCGCGCTCGGCGATCTCGTCGATGTCGTAGGCCAGGGCCAGCGTGACCACGTCGGCCTGCAGGCCGTCGATCACCGAGCGGGCCTGCTTGCCCGAACCGCCGTGGCTCTGGTTGATGGTCAGGGTCTGGCCGACCTTGTCCTTCCAGTACTTGGCGTAGGCGGTGTTGATGTCCTTGTAGAGCTCGCGGGTCGGGTCGTAGCTGACGTTCAGCAGGGTCAGCGACCCGGCCGCCTGGGCCTGGCCCGCCAGCAGGGCGGGGGCCCCGAGAGCGGCCGCGCCGGCGCCGGCCGCGCCGAGCAGGCCGCGCCGGGTGGGAGACTTGAAGGCGTTGGTCATGGCGATGTCGCTCTTGGCTCCGATGGGTCCGGGCGATTAACGCACGAACCTGACGGATGCCTCATACCCTATTGTCTAGGTAGGTTTCACGCCCAAGAAGACTCTCACGGCCGGTAGATTTGATCGAAGACGCCGCCGTCGGCGAAATGCCGGGCCTGGGCCTTCTTCCAGCCGCCGAACTGGCCGTCGATGGTGGCCAGCGGGATGTTCGGGAACTTGGCGGCGTACTTGGCCGCGGCCTGAGCGTTGCGCGGGCGGTAGTGATGCTTGCCGATCAGGTCCTGGGCCAGCGGGCTGTAGAGGAAGTTGAGATACCCTTCGGCGATCAGCCTCGTGCCGCGCCGTTTCACCACGCTGTCGACCACGGCCACCGACGGCTCGGCCAGGATCGAGCGCGACGGATAGACGATCTCCAGCCCGTCGGCGGCGAACTCCTGGCGGGCCAGGTGCGCCTCGTTCTCCCAGGTCAGCAGCACGTCGCCGACGCCCCGCTGGGCGAAGGTGGTCATCGAGCCGCGCGCGCCGCTGTCGAGCACCGGCACCTGCCTGTAGAGCTGGCGCACGAACGCCTGGGCCGAAGCGTCGTTTCCGCCCGGCTGCTTCAGCGCCCAGGCCCAGGCGGCCAGATACGCCCAGCGCGGCGCGCCGCCGGTCTTGGGATTGGGGGTGATGATCTGGACGCCGGGCTTTGTGATGTCGCCCCAGTCCTTGATCCGCTTGGGATTGCCCTTCCTGACCAGGAACACGATCGTCGAGGTGTAGGGGGCCGAATTCTGCGGCAGGCGCGACTGCCAGTTGGCCGCCGTCAGCCCGCGGGCGGCGATCTGGTCGATGTCGTCGGCCAGCGCCAGGGTGACGACGTCGGCCTGCAGGCCGTCGATCACCGAGCGCGCCTGCTTGCCCGAGCCGCCATGGCTCTGGCGGATCTCCAGCGTCTGGCCCACCCGGCGCTTCCAGTAGGCGGCGAAGGCCGGGTTGATGTCCTGATAGAGCTCCCGCGTGGGGTCGTAGCTGACGTTCAGCAGGGTGACGACCTTGGGCGCCTTCTGGGCCAGCGCGCTGGCGGGCGCCGCCGCAAGGGCCCCCGCGCCGAGGACGAGGTCCCGACGGGTGGGAAGACGGAGCAGAGTCATCAGGCGTCCTTGTGGAGGTGACGCCAGACCTTGGCCGATGCGCGGCTGCAACGCGCGCGAGTGTTTCTGGGGGCGGGATCAGAAAGGGAGCTGTCGCTCCCCTCTCCCTTGATGGGGGAGGTGGCCCGTGCGCCCTTCTTATCTCCCGTCATTCCCGCCCTGGTGGCGGGAACCCCTCTGTCAGCCGCAGGTGAGTGTGGGGCGGCGTGCTCAGCACGCCGCTTGCGCTTCCCTCGCGAACGGAACCAGGGGTTCCCGCCACAAGGGCGGGAATGACGGGAAGAAAGGAAAGAAAACCGCTGCCCTAGAACGCGAACTGACTGCGCAGGTTGACCGCCTGGTAGCCCTGGCTGAGGGGAACCACGCCGCCGGCCGGGTCCAGGCGATCGATGTCGACGTCCAGATAGTCGAGCGAGACCTTGGTCACCGAGTTGGGGAACCAGTTGACCCCCGCGCTCCAGATCGTCTGCTCGCCGCCGCGCACCCGGTCGGCGGCCAGGGCGGCCAGTTCGTGGTGGTTGAGGTCGAGCACCGAATAGCGCGCCGCCAGTTCCCAGGCGCCCCATTGGCCGGCCTTCGGGTCGAAGGGGTGGGCGATTGACGGGGCGTCGAAGGCGAAGGTCGAGGCATTGTAGCGACGGCTCTCGCCGGTCAGCACCAGGCCGCCCTCGACGTACCAGCCACCGAATTTCGGGTCGCTGATCCCGGCGGCGGCGTTGCGCCGCTCCAGCGCGATGTCGAACACCTCGCTCTGGATCAAGAGGCTCTTGTGCTGCACGGCCAGTTCCGCGCCCAGGTGGCGCAGGTTCTTGGCGTCGAGAGCGCCGGTCGAGACCAGGGTGGTCCCGTCGACGCGCAGTTCGGGCCGCTCGGTCAGGGTCAGGGCGTAGCCGCCGCCCACCGCCGTCTGGGCCGGGGTGGCGATGTAGCCGCCGTTGACGCCCAGGTGCAGCAGCCAGTCCTTGCTCTTGACCGGGGCGAAGGCGGCGCGGCCGACATAGGCCTGCTGCTCGTCGAAGGTCTGGGCGTCGCCGCTCTTGCCGCCGGTGGCTGCGGCCGACAGCAGCCAGTTCTCGCCCGAGGTCTGCACCTGCAGCCCGTAGCGGCGGTCGGCGGCGGCCAGGCCCCGCACCATCTCGGCGATCGCCGCGCGCTCGGGGAACAGCGCGCTGTTCTGCGACGCCGCGTCGCTGAGGCCCACGTTCGGCGCGAAGGCCCCCGCCCGCACCCGGAAAGGCGCGTAGTTGTACTGGACGAACAGCTCCTGGAGCATGCCGGGGCCATCGGTGCCGTTGCCGCCGAAGTCGAGCAGGATCGAGTAGTCGAAGCTCTTGAAGAACCGGCCGTCCAGGCCCAGGCGCGCGCGGCGGAAGTTGCTGCCGCTGTTGAGGTCGCGGCCGTTGCCGATCACCGCCGGCAGGCCCTTGTCCTGGAAGTAGTGGGCGGTGTCGAGCTGCATCACCCCGTGCAGGGTGGCGGTGAAGGCGCCGTCGGTCGAGGCGATGGTCGGGCGGCCGGCGGCGATGCTGACGCTGGCGGCCGGCAGCGGCGAGGCGGCCTTCGGCGCGGGGGCCGGCGCGGCGGCGGCGACCTGGGCCGTGGCCGGCTGGGCGGGCGCGGTCTGAACCGGCGCGGCCGCGGTGGTCGCCTTCAGGTCGTTGATCTGTTGCTGCAGGAATTTCAGCTGCGCTTCCAGCGCCTCGATGCGCGCCTGCTGGTCGGCGGGAGCAGAAGGCGTTGGTGTCTGGGCGCTGGCGGTCCCCGCGATCGCCAGCGTCGAGGCGCAGGCGATCAGGGCCATGCGCGAGGCAAGGCGGTTGGTGGTCACGGTCTTCCCCTCGCGGCGGCGCGAAGCCACCGTCCTATTGTTCAGGAGAACATGACTAACGGGCAGGCTCTAAACGGAGTTTTGACGGCCCAAGTCCTTGGTTTTGCTGGCCGCTGCGGCCAAGTGTCGCTCCGACGGCGGACGATCGAACGAAAAAGGCCCCGCACGTTGTGCGGGGCCTTCAACTCTACTCCGCCAGGGCGGCCGATGGTTAGAACATCGTCCGGCCGGTGAGCTTCACGTTGTAGCGCTTCTGGCGCTTGGTGCTTTCCGCGCCGCCTTCCAGGGCGACGTAGGACATGGCCGTGCCGGCCCGCAGGGCGAAGCCCAGGGTCACCGCGCCGTCGCGGTCGTCGAACGGAGCCAGCACGACCTGCTGGCCGTTCAGCGTCGCGATCGTGTCGGCCAGGCTGCCGGCGATGGTCTTGCGGTAGCCGACGCGGATTTCCGGGCGCAGCCAGACGTCGCGGCCATAGTCGGCGCCGAGCACCAGGCCCAGGTCGCCGCTGAGGTTGCTCCACTTGCGGGCGCCGATGCCGTAGTTCAGGCCCTTGCTGTCGCCCTCTTCCTGGTGGTCGTCCTCGTTGAGGTAGGTGTAGTCCAGGCGGGTTTCGGGACGGGCGAAGAAGCGGCCGAACTTGGCCTCGTACGCCGCGCCGGCGAAGGCGTTGGCCGTCAGCGAGCCCCACTTGGCGCTGGCCTGGACGGTCTTGTCGGCGACGCCGTCGCCGTTGGTGTCGAGACGCAGGACGCGGTCGCTGTCGAACCAGCCGTAGCCGGCGCCGCCGCCGACGTTGAAGCGCCAGGCGCCGACCGAACGGCGCCAGTAGACGCCGGCCTGGACGACCGAGGCGGTGGTCTGCTCGCCGACCTGGGCGACGGTGTCGTGCTCTTCCAGCGCGGTGTAGGCCAGGGTCACGCCCAGCGCGCCGCCCGCGTCGCCCATGGCTTCGTAGCCGGCGACGAAGCCGAAGGCCTGGGTGTCGGTGCCCAGGGTCTCGCCGTCCTCGCGACGAACCAGGCCGTTGATTTCCTGCACCCAGATGCTGTCGGGGCCGTAGCGATCGCCCGGATCGGGCCGGATGGCCGTGGCCGCCGAGATCTGCTGGTTGATGTTCTGCATGGTTGCGAACATCCCCTCGCCCTGGTCGGGCAGCAGCTGGTTGTAGTTGTGGAGGAACGTGCCCTTGTCGTTGATGCCAAGGAACAGGTTGGCGACGTCCTTGTCGGTGGCCAGGGCGCCGAAGATGGCGTCGTAGGCGGCCGCGCCCGAGCGCGACATGCCGATTTCGGCGGCGGTGCGGCGGCGCACGTCGACATAGACGTCGTTGCCGTCGGCGCGGGCGTTGGCGACGTACATGTACGGCGCGTTGTCCAGCAGGCCCTGGCTGAAGGTGCCCGAGGTCAGCGAACCGGCCGAGATCACGTTGTACGAGGTCGGCGCGGTCAGCAGGCTGGTCAGGCGCAGGCCAAGCTGCGCGCCCGAGGTGATGTTGGCCGCGCCGGACACCACCAGGCGGGTGTGGGTGCCGGCCGTCGGGTCGGCGGTGAAGACGAGCTTGCTCTCGGCGCCCAGGCTCAGGTTCGAGATGTTGATCGTCTGGGCGTTGGTCAGGCCCAGCGAGCCCTTGCCGATGTTGATGTCGAGCAGGCCGTCGCTGTCGCTGATCGCGCCGATCACGGCCGCGCCGCCGTCGATGCGGAAGGTGTCGGCCCCGGCGCCGAACGAGATGTCGCCGACCACGGCGCCGTTCAGCACGTTGAAGGTGTCGGCGCCCGAGCCGAAGCGGATGGCGCCGATGATCGAGGGCTCGGCGTTGTCGGGCACGCCGTCGCCGTCGGCGTCGGGCAGGGTCTTGTCGGTGCCGACGATGCCGTTCTGGGTCAGGGTGACGCCGGTGGTGTTGCGGCTGACGTCGATGGCCACGGCCTTGCCGGTGATCGTCTCGTTCGACGGATCGGTGTCGGCGTCGTCCTTGTCGTCGGCGTCGTCGGTGGGCGAGATCGCCGCGATGATCGAACCGGTGTTCTCGATCGAGGTCAGGCCGCCCGAATAGTCGATGACGCCGTAGGCCGAGCCCTTCTCGCCGACGACGTTCGAGTTGATCACGCCGCCGTTGCGCAGGCTGGGGACGTTGGCGCCGGCCTCGATGACGATGCCGCGGGCGTCGAACGCGCCTTCCGAGACGCTGTAGGTGGTGATCGAACCCTTGTTGTAGATCACAGGCACGTTGGCGCCGGCCGTCACCCGCACGCCGTTGGCGTTGGCCTCGTAGGCCTGCGAGGTCATGGTGGTCTCGAGCAGGGCGCCGTTGGCGATGTTGGTCGCCTGGCCGGTGTTGCCGCCCAACTGGATGCCGGTCGAGGTGATGCCGTCATAGACGCCGTTGGCGACGATCGCGCCGCGGGCGCGCAGGCCGTAGGCGTTGTCGCCCGTGCCGATGACGCCGATGTTGATCGCGCCGGTGTCCGAACCGATCAGCAGGGCCGGGGCCGCGCCGTAGACGGCCAGCGCCGCGTTGCCCTCGTTGGCGTCCTCGATGCCGTCGCCGTCTTCGTCGGTCTTGGTGCTGTCGTTGTCGGCCGGACGGATGTCGAGCAGCACGCCGCCGGTGACGCTGCCGGCCACGCGGACGGCCGGGCCGCCCTGCAGCAGGTCGTCGGCGTCGAGCTTGTCGCGCACGGTCTTGTCGGCCGGGCGGGCGGTGTAGCGGTAGCCGGTGGCGGTGACCGCGCCCTGGATGACGAAGGCGCCGTTGATGTTGTTGTCGATCGCCACGCCGGTCGAGTTCTCGCCCAGGACCGAGACGCTGCCGTTGACGGTGACCTTGCCGGTCACCGGCGCGTTGACGTGCACGCCGTAGCTGTTGTTGCCGGTCACGGCGATCGCGCCGCCGCTGGTCAGGTTGCCGTTCAGCGCGCTGTCCAGCTTGATGCCGGCCGAGTTGTTGCCCTCGATGGTGATCGTGCCGCCGGTGGCCAGGATGTCGCCGGTGAAGGCGCCGGGGCCGGCCAGGCGGATGCCGTAGCGGTTGGAGCCCAGCGCGAAGGCGCCGTCGACGTCGCCGTCCGAGTCGGCGTCGGTCGGGGTGTAGTCCTCGTCCAGCGTGATCGTGCCGGTCTGGGTGACCGTGCCGCTCGTGCCGCCGTTGATCAGGATGGCCGTCGAGTCGTTGACGCCCTGGGTGCTGAGCGTGCCGGCGTTGTTGACCTTATTGTTGCTGTTCAGCGTCACCAGCGCGCCGCTGGCGGTCAGCTTGATCGAGCCGGCCGTGTCGATCTTGACATCGTCGGCCGCGCCGTTCGTCCCGGCCGAGCCGGTGGCGATAGGCGTGGTCCGCGCGGTGTTCACCACCGTCTCGGCCTGCGCGGCCAAGGCCATGGCCATAAGAGGAGCGGCCGCGACCGTCGCGACCAGGACCTTGCGCTGCATACGAACAGACCACCCTAAGGAGAATTCCCTCGATCCCCAGATTGCGTCAGGTTGCGGCGAAATTGCGGTGACTTCCGCACCCGACACGCATCCGGGGGTTCCCCGTCTATCCCATGCTCAACGGCGGCGCCATATCTGGATCGTCGAATCATCGCATCGTCACAAAACTGGCCTAGGAGCCTTGGCCCCCGCCCCGGCCTACGTCGGAGGCCATCGCCCTTCCCAAGGAGCCCGGACGCTCGCCATGCCCAGCCTCACTCCCCTCTCGCCGGTCGCGCCGGAGCGCTGGGGCGGCGGCTTGGCCGGAGCCTGGGTCGGGGCGTGGACCGCCGTGGCCGCCGGGCCGACGGCCCTCGTGGCGATGACCGCCCTGGGCGCGGCCAGGCCGGGCGTGGCCCTGCCGGCGGCGATCCTGCTGGGCGTGGGCGGCGCGATCCTGCTGCGGCGGCTGCGTCGCCGGCTCGACGACTCGGTGCTTAGCCTGGCCCCCGCCGCCGCCTCGGCCGACCGCGCGCCGCCCTTCGCCGTCATCACCGAGAACCTGCCCGACCCCTTGATGGTCATCGCCGCCGAGGAGGCCGACGACCTGACCGGCCGGCGCTTCGTGTTCGCAAACGCCGCCGCCCGCGACCGCTTCCGCATTCGGGAAGGCGCCCTGCTGGTCACCGCCGTGCGCAGCCCGCAGGTGCTGGAGGCGGTGGACGAGGCCCTGTTCGGCGGCGTCGAGCGCACGGTCGAATGGACCGGCGTCGGCTCGCAGGGGCGCGACTGGACTGCCCAAGCCCGGCCGCTGGGCCGCGACGAGGCCGGCTCGCACCTGGCCCTGCTGGTGCTGCGCGACGAGACCGACGTGCGCCGCACCGAGCGCACCCGCGCCGACTTCCTGGCCAACGCCAGCCACGAACTGCGCACGCCGCTGGCCTCGCTGTCGGGCTTCATCGAGACCCTGCGCGGCCACGCCAAGGAGGATCCCGGCGCCCGCGACAAGTTCCTGGCCATCATGCAGGCCCAGGCCGAGCGGATGTCGCGGCTGATCGACGACCTTATGAGCCTGTCGCGGATCGAGCTGAACGAGCACATCGCTCCGGCCGGCCGCGTCGACCTGGCCATGGCCGCCCAGGACGTCATCGACGCCCTGGCCCCTCAGGCCCGCGACAAGCAGGTCGGCTTCGACGCCGTGCTGCCGCCGCGGGGCGCGGCGGTGGTCGAGGGCGACCGCGACCAGATCGTCCAGGTGATCCAGAACCTCGTCGACAACGCCATCAAGTACACGCCCAAGGACGGGACGGTGCGGGTCGAGATCTTCCCCGGCCTGACCCCGGCCACGGCCGTCGCCGCGCGTGATCCGGCCGCCGCCCGGCTGGCGCTGCTGACCCCCGACCACTCCGCCGTCGAGGAGTTCTACGCCGGCCTGCGGGTCAGCGACCGGGGCCCGGGCATCGCCCGCGAGCACCTGCCGCGCCTGACCGAGCGCTTCTACCGGGTCGAGGGCCAGAAGAGCGGCGAGCGCCAGGGCACGGGCCTGGGCCTGGCCATCGTCAAGCACATCGTCAACCGCCACCGCGGCGGGCTGCACGTCGAGTCCGTCATGGGCGAGGGGGCCACCTTCGGGGTCTACCTGCCGATGGCCAAAGCCTTGCCGGGCAAGGATTCCGGAGCGCCGGAAGAGCCTGCGCCGGCCGGTGTCGTAAAACTGTCGTAGAAACGTCGCATAAGGTCGTCGCCCGGCCGGCATAGATCGGTTGACGGGCGGGGCGGTGCAACGGGCGCCGTCTTCGCATCCAGCGCAAGACCGCTTCACGCATGCTGACCTGGCTCTCGCTCCTGTTCCTGGCGCTGTTCGCGCTGGCGGCGTTCCTGCTCGGCCGCGGCCGGGCGCTCAAGGCCGCCGGCGGCGCTTCGGTGCGCCTGCACTCGCTGCCCAACTATTACGGCGCCTACGCCGCCCTGTGGGCCGGCGCTCCGGCCGCCCTGCTGCTCCTGCTCGGCGCCGTGTTCGGCGGCCGCATCGAGGAAGCGGTGCTGCAGGCCGAGCGTCCGGCCGCCATCGCCTCGCTGACCCCCGACCGCCAGGACGTGTTCTTCAGCGACGCCCGCGCCATCGCGGCCAAGGAATCCCCGTCGGAAGTCGTCTACGAGGGCGAACTGAAGACCGTGCTCGACGCCAAGGTCGCCGAGTCCGCCAAGATCACCGCCACGGTGCGCTACACCACCATCGGCCTGGCCGCCCTGGTGGCCCTGATCGGCGTGCTGCTGGCCCTGCCGCGCGTCGGGCTCGAGTTCCGCGCCCGCAACCGCGTCGAGGGCTGGATCAACGGCCTCCTGATCGCCTGTTCGGTCGCCGCCGTGCTGACCACCCTGGGCATCGTGCTGTCGCTGGTCTGGGAAAGCTGGCGCTTCTTCCAGAGCGTCAATCCGCTGTCGTTCCTGTTCGGCACCGAGTGGAGCCCGCAGATCGCCATGCGCGCCGACCAAGTGGCCTCTTCGGGCGCCTTCGGGGCCGTGCCGCTGTTCGCCGGCACCTTCCTGATCATGCTGATCGCCATGCTGGTGGCCGCGCCCGTCGGCCTCTACTCGGCGATCTACCTGTCGGAATACGCCGACCGCCGCGTGCGCTCGATCGTCAAGCCGCTGCTCGAGGTGCTGGCCGGCGTGCCGACCGTCGTCTACGGCTTCTTCGCCGCCCTGACCGTGGGCCCGCTGTTCCGCGCCTTCTTCAACGCGATCGGCGAAGGCATGGCCGGCGGCCCGCTGGACGGGATCGCCCAGTACCTGATGCAGGTGCAGAACCAGATGGCCCTGGTGGCCGGCGTGGTGATGGGGATCATGCTGATCCCGTTCGTCTCGTCGCTGTCGGACGACATCATCAACGCCGTGCCGCAGTCCCTGCGCGACGGCAGCTACGCCATGGGCGCCACCAAGTCCGAGACGGTCAAGAAGGTGATCCTTCCCGCCGCCCTGCCGGGCATCATGGCCGCCATGCTGCTGGCCGTGTCGCGCGCCGTCGGCGAGACGATGATCGTGACCATGGCCGCGGGCCTGCAGGCCAAGCTGACCGCCAACCCGCTGGATACGGTCACCACCGTCACGGTGCAGATCGTCACCCTGCTGACCGGCGACCAGGAGTTCGACAGCCCCAAGACCCTCTCGGCCTTTGGCCTGGGCCTGACGCTGTTCGTCGTGACCCTGGCGCTCAACATCATCGCCCTGCGCATCGTCCAGAAGTATCGGGAACAATATGACTGACGCCGCCATCAACGCCGGCGCCGCCCCGCGCGAGCAGGGTCCCCGCCCGCAGCTCTCGGCCGCCGAGGCGCGCCTGAAGAAGCGCTACCGCTCGGAGATGTGGTTCAAGGCGCAAGGCATCGCCGCCATCGTCGTGGCGATGATCTTCCTGGTCGTGCTGGTCGGCCGCATCGTCGCCCAGGGCTACACCACCTTCGAGACCCACTCGATCAGCGTGCCGGTCTACCTGAACCCGGACCGCATCGACCGCACCGCGCTGGACGGGGTCAATTACGACTACATCGTCGCCGAGGCGGTGATGAAGAAGCTGAACATCCAGGACGACGACCTGGGCACGACGTCGGGCAAGGTCATGGACCTGGTCTCGCGCGATCTCGGCTTCCAGCTGCTCGACAAGATCAAGGCCGACCCGTCGGTGATCGGCAAGACGATCACCGTCACCGGCCCGGTCAAGGCCGACGCCGACCTCTACTTCAAGGGCGAGATCAAGCGCTCTACGCCTGAGGAAGACCGCAAGCTCGACAACCAGCAACTGGCTTGGCTGGACCAGCTGGAGAAGGACGGCACCGTCAAGGGCGGCTTCAACTTCGGCTTCTTCACCAAGTCCGACTCGACCGAGCCCGAACAGGCCGGCGTGCTGGGCGCGGTGGTCGGCTCGGCCCTGATGCTGATCATCACCGCCCTGATCGCGGTGCCGGTCGGCGTGCTGGCCGCCGTCTACCTGGAAGAGTTCGCGCCGAAGAACCGCTGGACCGACGTCATCGAGGTCAACATCAACAACCTCGCGGCCGTCCCCTCGATCGTCTACGGCCTGCTGGGCCTGGCCTTGTTCATCAACTGGCTGCACGTGCCGCGCTCATCGCCGCTGGTCGGCGGTCTGGTGCTGGCCCTGATGGCCCTGCCCACCGTGATCATCGCCACCCGCTCGGCGCTGAAGGCCGTGCCGCCCTCGATCCGCGAAGCCGCCCTCGGCGTCGGCGCCTCCAAGGCCCAGACCGTGTTCCACCACGTGCTGCCGCTGGCCATGCCGGGCGTGATGACCGGCGCCATCCTGTCTCTGGCGCATGCGCTCGGCGAGACCGCGCCCCTGCTGATGATCGGCATGGTCTCGTTCGTGCCGGGCGTGCCGGAGGGCTTCACCGGCGCCTCGACCGTGCTGCCGGTGCAGGTGTTCATCTGGGAGAACGCTTCGGAGCGGGCCTTCCACGAGCGCACCGCCGCGGCCATTCTCGTCCTTCTGATCTTCATGATCGTCATGAACGCCGCGGCCGTCATCCTGCGCCGCCGCTTCGAACGCCGGTGGTAGGATCCCGATGACCTTCACCCATCCCAAAGCTCACGCCCTCGTCCAGGGACACGCCATGCCGACCCAGAACCGCGACGCTTCCGTCGCCGCGCCCGTCATCCACACCGCCGTGCCCCAGGGCCATGGCGTGGTCGAGAGCCGCGACTTCAAGATCCGCGCCCGCGACGTCAAAGTCTTCTACGGCGAGAAGCAGGCGCTGTTCGACGTCAACCTCGACATCCCGGCCAAGTCGGTCACCGCCTTCATCGGCCCGTCGGGCTGCGGCAAGTCGACCTTCCTGCGCTGCATCAACCGGATGAACGACACCATCCCGTCGGCCCGCGTGCTGGGCTCGATCGAGATCGACGGCGCCGACGTCAACGCCAAGAGCGTCGACCCGGTGGTGCTGCGCTCGCGCGTCGGCATGGTGTTCCAGAAGCCCAACCCGTTCCCCAAGACCATCTTCGAGAACGTCGCCTACGGCCCGAAAATCCACGGCCTGGCCACGCGCAAGGACGAGCTGGAAAGCATCGTCGAGAGCAGCCTCAAGAAGGCCGGCCTGTGGAACGAGGTCGCCGACCGCCTGCACCAGCCCGGCACCGGCCTGTCGGGCGGCCAGCAGCAGCGCCTGGTGATCGCCCGCGCCATCGCCGTCTCGCCCGAAGTGATCCTGATGGACGAGCCCTGCTCGGCGCTGGACCCGATCGCCACGGCCAAGATCGAAGAGCTGATCGACGAGCTGCGCAGCCAGTTCTGCATCGTCATCGTCACCCACTCGATGGCCCAGGCCGCCCGCGTCTCGCAGAAGACGGCCTTCTTCCACCTGGGCAAGCTGGTCGAGAGCGGTCCGACCGAGGAGATGTTCACCAATCCTCGCGACAGCCGCACCCAGGACTACATCACCGGCCGCTTCGGCTAAGCGGAAGGGGAACCAGGACATGACCGAACATACCGTCAAATCCTACGGCGAAGAGCTGAACCACCTGACCGCCGAGGTCACCCGCATGGGCGGCCTCGCCGAGGCCCAGGTCGCCGACGCCGTCGACTGCATCGCCCGCCGCGACGCGCCGCTGGCCCAGCTGGTGGTCGGCCGCGACGAGCGCCTCGACACGCTGCAGACCGAGATCGAGCGCAAGGCCTTCCGCCTGATCGCCCTGCGCCAGCCGATGGCCGTGGACCTGCGCCACGCCGTCGCCGCCCTGAAGATCTCGATGAGCCTCGAGCGCTGCGGCGACATGGCCAAGAACATCGGCAAGCGCGCCCTGATCCTGACCGAGGCCGAGCCGATGAGCGCCCTGACCCGCTCGATCGAGCGCATGGGCCGCCTGGTGCAAAGCCGTCTCAAGGACGTGCTCGACGCCTACACCGCCTCGGACCTGCAGCGCGCCATCAACGTGTGGAGCAGCGACGAGGAAGTCGACGAGCACTACAACTCGATCTTCCGCGAACTGCTGACCTACATGATGGGCGATCCGCGCACGATCAACGCGTGCACGCACCTGCTGTTCGTCGCCAAGAACCTCGAGCGGATCGGCGACCACGCCACCAACATCGCCGAGATCATCCATTTCGAGCTGACGGGCGAGGAGATCATCTCCCAGCGTCCCAAGCTCGACGTCGTCGCTCAGTAAGCTTTCGGGAGGCCTTTAGAAGTGACTCCGTACGTTCTGGTGGTCGAGGACGAGGACGCCCTGGCCACCCTGCTTCACTACAATCTCGACAAGGAAGGCTACCAGGTCGCGGTCGCCTCCGACGGCGAGGAAGCCCTGACCCTGGCCAGCGAGCGCGCGCCGGACCTGGTGATCCTCGACTGGATGCTGCCCAAGGTCTCGGGCATCGAGGTCTGCCGCCGCCTGCGCGGCCGCACCGACACCCGCAACGTGCCGATCATCATGCTGACGGCGCGCGGCGAGGAAAGCGACCGCATCCGCGGCCTCGACACCGGCGCCGACGACTATGTGGTCAAGCCGTTCTCGATGGTCGAGCTGACCGCCCGGGTCCGCGCCGTGATGCGCCGCATCCGCCCGGCCCTGGCCGACGACCGCATCACGGTCGGCGACATCGTCATCGACCGGGTCGCCCACCGCGTGAAGCGCCAGGGCAAGGAAGTGCACCTTGGCCCGACCGAGTTCCGCCTGCTCGACTATCTGATGCAGCACCCGGGCCGGGTGTTCAGCCGCGAACAGCTGCTGGACGCCGTCTGGGGCTCGGACGTCTATGTCGAGGCCCGCACGGTCGACGTCCACATCGGCCGCCTGCGCAAGGCCCTGAACGGCTCCACCGAAGCCGACCCGATCCGCACCGTCCGCTCGGCCGGCTACTCGCTGGACGTCGAGGCGGCCTGAAAAACCCCTCTCTCTGAGAGAGAGGGAGGGGCCCATGGCGAAGCCATGGGAGGGTGAGAGGTAACAAACTCACCGGAGTGGGCGCGGCCCCTAAAGCGCCCGTCATCCCGGAAAGCGCGTAGCGCTTATCCGGGATCCAGGGGCCGACGCAGTGCGGTGTCTCTGGGTCCCGGCTCTCCGCTACGCTGCGGCCGGGATGACGATAGAGGAACGGTCTGAGGTTGCCTGGCTGGCGGTGAAACCTCTCACCCTCCCGCCGCTGCGCGGCGGGCCCCTCCCTCTCTCAAAGAAAGAGGGCCAATTATTTCCCCCGCAGCCGCCCGATGATCTCGCAATCGGCCACCGTGTCGTTGCGGCAGTGGCCCAGCATGTCCTGCAGTTCGGCGCGCATGGCCGTCAGGTCGGCGATCTTGCGCTCGACCTCGGCCAGCTGGTCGCGGGCCAGGGCGTCGACCTCGCCGCAGGGGCGGTCGGCGCCGTCGGCGAGATCCAGCAAAGCCCTGATGGCGTCGAGCCCGAAGCCGAGATCGCGCGAGCGCTTGACGAAGGCCAGCCGCCGTTCGTGGCCGGCCTCGTAGGCGCGGTAGTTGCCTTCCGTGCGCGGCGGCTTGGGCAACAGGCCCATGCGCTCGTAGTAGCGGATGGTCTCGACCGGCACGCCGGTGCGGCGGGCGAGGTCCCCGATGGATAGCGTCGAGATGGATAGCGTCGACATGCTCTTGACCCTGTAGCGACTACAGGGTGCAGAGATGGGGCCTTCTCGATGGAGGTCCAGATGTCCGGCTGCTGCGGCGACGATCTTTGTAAGCCTGAGAGCGCCCCGCCGGCGGGGCGCTGGCGTCTGGCGCTGTGGATCGCCATGGTGGTCAACGGCGGCATGTTCCTGGTCGAGGGAAGCGCGGGCCTGTTGTCGGGCTCGGCGGCGCTGCAGGCCGACAGCCTCGACTTTCTCGGCGACGCGGCCAACTACGCCATCAGCCTGGGCGTGGCCGGCATGGCCCTGGCCTGGCGGGCCCGGGCGGCGATGCTGAAGGGCGCGACCATGCTGGTGTTCGGGGCCTGGGTCAGCGGCGCCACCCTGTGGGGCGTGTTCGAGGGCCGCACGCCCGAGGCGCCGGTGATGGGCGCCCTGGGCCTGGCCGCCCTGGTGGCCAACGTCGCCGTGGCGATCATGCTCTACGGCTTCCGCACCGGCGACGCCAACATGCGCTCGGTGTGGATCTGCTCGCGCAATGACGCCATCGGCAACGTGGCGGTGATGCTGGCGGCGCTGGGCGTGTTTGGCACGAATTCGCGCTGGCCCGACCTTCTGGTGGCCGCGGTGATGGCGTTGCTGGCCCTGCAGGGCGGCTGGGAGATCGTCCGCCAGGCGCGCGGCGAACTGCGCCAGGCCAAGGCCCCGACCCCGGCGCCGGCCCGGTTCAGCGTGGCGGCGCGGAAGCGCTGACGTCGTGCGTGGTCCTCGCCCTTCGACAGGCTCAGGGTGAGGACCGATCTAGGCGCGGCGGTGGAAAAACCTCATCCTGAGCTTGTCGAAGGACGAGGTTTTCGTCCCAGAAGCAGGCTAGCCGCCCAGCGCCGCCGTCACCGCCTCGGCCGTCAGGATGGCGTGGGCGTAGGTCGGGGCGTTGATGGCGTGGGCGGCGTGCAGGGCCTCGTCGGTGAAGGCCGCCGTGGCGTCGGTCACCAGGGTGACGTGATAGCCCAGCTCCGAGGCGAAGCGGCCGGTGCCCTCGATGCAGGTGTTGGCCACCAGGCCGATCAGGATCACGTGGGTGATCTCGCGCTGCTTGAGGCGATAGTCGAGGTCGGTGTTGGCGAAGCCGCTGGAGCCCCAGTGCTCGGTGACGATCACGTCGCCGGGCAGGGGCGCGAAGTCGGGGTGCCACTGGCCGCCCCAGCCGTCCTTCTCGAACACCATGGCCCGGGCGCTGCCCTGCAGATAGGGCGAGGGATGCTTCCAGCCGTCCAGGTCGCCCAGGGCGAAGCGGTGGTGGGGCACGATGAACACCGGCAGGCCCGCCGCCCGCGCCGCCGCCGTCACGGCCGCCAGCCGGGCGTGCAGTCCCTCGGCCCCCTTGGTCGCCGCCACGCGCGGCCACAGCTTGCCGCCGTCGGCCAGGAAGTCGTTGTAGGGGTCCACGAACAGCAGGGCGGTGCGCCCCTGCGGATAGGCGTCTGACATGGCGAGGCTCCCGGCGGCTGAGGTCGCCAGGAGGCGCAGCGATCGGTCTGCGGGGCTTGGATGTTCCGGTCGTGGCTTCCCGCCTAAACCCCCTCCGCCGCCAGTTCGCAGGCCTGAGCTATGGCGTCGAACAGCGCCGAGACGGTGACCGGCTTGGCCAGGTGCAGGTCGGCGCCGGCCGCGAGGCACGCCTCCACCTGGTGGGGCATGGCGTTGGCGGTCAGTGAGATGATCGGGATGCGCACGCGGCCGCAGGCGCGCTCGCGCTGGCGGATTTCCTGGATCGCCGTCAGCCCGTCCATCACCGGCATCTGGGTGTCCATCAGGACGAGGTCGAAGTCCTGCTCCTGGTAGGCGCGCAGCGCCGCCTCGCCGTCCTCGGTGACGACCACGTCGGCGACGCCGTCGAGCATCAGCTCCACCACCCGCTGGTTGGCCGGATGATCCTCGGCCAGCAGCACCCGCAGGCGCCCGGGCGCGGCGGCCTTGGGCGCGCGCCGGGCTGGCGCCGGGGTTTCCGGGGCGGCCGGGGCCAGGCGGACGGTCATCGTGAAGCGGGCGCCTTCGCCGGGCGTCGAGACGCAGGCGATGTCGCCGCCCATCAGCTTGGCGAACCGCTGGGCGATCGACAGCCCCAGGCCCGAACCGCCGAACCGGCGGGTGATCGAGCCGTCGCCCTGCACGAAGCGCTCGAACAGGCTGGCCTGCACCTCGGGCGTGAAGCCCTCGCCGGTGTCCTCGACGGTCAGGGTCAGCAGCACCGCGCCGTCGTCGGCTCCCTCGACGGGCGTCGTGCCGGCATGGACGCGGACGCAGCCCTCGCTGGTGAACTTCACCGCGTTGCTGATCAGGTTGTTGACGATCTGGCCGAACTTCAGCGCGTCGCCGGTGACCCGCTGCTGGAAGGGCTCGTCGAAATCCAGCGAGAAGGACAGGCCCTTCTGGTGGGCCAGGCCCTCGAAGGTGGCGGCGCAGGCGGTCACCGCCGCGCGCAGGTCGAAGGGCGCGGCTTCCAGCTCGACCTCGCCGGCCTCGATCTTGGCCAGATCCAGAATGCCGCTGAGCAGGGCGTTCAGGGTGCGGCCGGAGCTGAGGATCACGTCCATCATCTCGCGCTGGCGCGGGGTCAGCTCGGTCTGGGCCAGCACCTGGGCCATGCCCAGCACGCCGTTCAGGGGCGTGCGGATCTCGTGGCTCATATTGGCCAGGAACTCGGACTTGGCGACGCTGGCGGCGCGTGCCCGCTCCAGCGCGGCCTCCAGCGCGATCGCCGACTTCTTCCGCTCGGTGATGTCCTCGCTGATGATCAGCAGCAGCTTCTCGTCGCCCTCGCCGGGGATGGCGATCTTCTTGGTCTGCAGCCAGCGGTCGCCGTTGTGCGGGGTCTTCAGCGGCTCCTCGTCGATCACCCACAGGCGGTCGCTGGCCAGCACCTTGGCGTCCATCTCGGCGAAGAAGGCCGCCTGCTCGGGCGGGAAGAAGTCGGCGTCGTTGCGGCCGATCAGGGCCTCGCGCGGCACGCCCAGCAGTTCCTCGCCCGTGCGGTTGACCAGCACGAAGCGGCCGTCGCGGCCGTTCTTGACCACCAGCATGGCCGGCACGCTCTCGACCACGGCGTCGAGGAAGGCCCAGGAGTGCAGGGCCTTGGCCGGATGGGAAGCGGCGTCCGTCGCGGCCGCCGGGTCGCGCGGAAGATGATGGTCGTCCTTGGCCATGTGTCTCGAAGGTTGCCCCGTGGCGCGCGTCCTGCCCCGGACACGCGAATTTGCACACAAAAGGCCCGCGCGCGGGGCGGCTGGCAATCGGGCCAAGCGTCGCAGGATGGGTGATGGACGATCAGACGCAGCGGATGCTTGACCCGCGCCCCGGCCCGCGCGACATCCCCGGCTCATGGAAAAGCTGACCATCCTCCTCGTCGGGTCCGGCGGGCGCGAGCACGCCCTGGCCTGGAAGATCGCGCAATCGCCGCTGTGCGGCCGCCTCGTCGCCGCCCCGGGCAATCCGGGCATCGCGGCCGTCGCCGAGCTCAAGCCGGTCAAGGCCACCGACGCCGACGGTCTCGTGGCCCTGGCCCAGGAGATCGGCGCGGACTTGGTGGTGGTCGGTCCGGAGTCGGCGCTCGAGGTCGGCCTGGCCGACAAGCTCGCCGAGATCGGCATCCCGTGCTTTGGCGGCAGCCAGCGCGCCGCCCAGCTGGAAACCTCCAAGGCCTTCACCAAGGACTTCTGCAAGCGCCACGACCTGCCGACCGCCGCCTACGGCGTGTTCGAGGACGCGGCGTCCGCGGGCGCCTTCCTCGACACCCTGGAAGCGCCGTTCGTGATCAAGGCCGACGGCCTGGCCGCCGGCAAGGGCGTGGTCATCGCTCCGGACCGCGCGGCGGCCGACGCCGCGGTGGTCGACATGCTGGGCGGCCGCTTCGGCTCGGCCGGCGCCCGGGTGGTCATCGAGGAGTTCATGCACGGCGAGGAGGCCTCCCTCTTCGCGGTGTGCGACGGCAAGACCGCCGTGCTGTTCGGCGCGGCCCAGGACCACAAGCGCGCCTATGACGGCGACGAGGGTCCCAACACCGGCGGCATGGGCACCTATTCGCCCCCGCCGGTGCTGACCGACGCCCTGGTCGAGCAGGCCTGGCGCGAACTGATCGTGCCGACCGTCGAGGGCATGGCCGCCGAGGGCAATCCCTATGTGGGCGTGCTCTATGCCGGCCTGATGCTGACGCCGACGGGCCCCAAGCTCGTCGAATACAACGCCCGCTTCGGCGACCCCGAATGTCAGGTGCTGATGCTGCGCCTGGAAAGCGACATCGTCCCGACCCTGCTGGCCGCGGCGCTAGGTCAGCTGGCCGACGCCGAGCCGCCCAAGTGGCGCGACGAGGCGGCGATCTGCGTGGTGCTGGCCGCCGAAGGCTATCCCGACGCCCCCAAGACCGGCGGCCTGATCCAGGGCGCCGAGGCCGACTACGGCCACGAGGCCGAGATCTTCCACGCCGGTACGACCCGCGACGCCGACGGCCGTCTCGTCGCGTCGGGCGGCCGGGTGCTCAACGTCTGCGCCCTGGGCGCGACCCTGCACGAGGCCCGCGACGTGGCCTACGCCGCCCTGGGCACCGTGTCGCTCGAAGGCGGCTTCTACCGCAGCGACATCGGCTGGCGGGCGCTCAGCCAGCATTGAGGACTGGATAGCGATGGACCCATTGGCGTTGGCTCGATCAGCAGCGAACGCTCAATGGGCGTATGCTTTCGCGACATTTGGGCTGGTAGTTCTTGGCCTGGTGACAATCATAAGGGACGTGTGGTTACCCGCGCATATGCGGCGTTTGGCGAGGAAGGACGCTAAGGCTCAGTTAGAGGTAGCGGTTCAGATCGCGATCGATCTTTCAGATGATGCGATTAATCTGGCCTCCTCCCCACCCTATGCGACCACTGAGTCCTCTTCAGTCGATATGGGGTGGATGGCCGATGCGCTGTACAATCAAGTACTCGAACTGAAATCTGAATTGTTTCCTGTCGAGGAGCGGCCCCGGCTTTTGTATCTGAAAGCCATAATTATCGATGTGCACTCATATACCGCCACGATAGATCGATATCGTTCTATGAGTGAGGGCGAGCGATTGAGGTTTGTTGGTTCGCTGAGAAAATGCCGCTCGGCGTTAGTCAATGCGCAGCGGCGGCCACGTTCCTAGCCAAGGCGCTTGCCACCTGCGCTCCCGTCTTTAAACTCCCATTCAAACAAACGTTGGGAGTGAAGCGCCGTGGCCGAGCCGTCCGCTCAGGAGCTGAATTCGGGCACCAAGCCGGTCGATCCGCGCCATGCGATCGACGAGGCCGCCCTGGCCGCGTGGCTTGAGCAGAATGTCGAGGGCTATGCCGGCCCGCTGGAGGTGCGCCAGTTCAAGGGCGGGCAGAGCAATCCCACCTACCAGCTGGTGACGCCGGGCAAGCGCTACGTCCTGCGCCGCAAGCCGCCCGGCAAGCTGTTGCCCAGCGCCCACGCCGTCGACCGCGAGTTCAAGGTGATCTCGGGCCTGCACCAGGCGAAGTTCCCGGTCGCCAAGCCCTACGCCCTCTGCATGGACGAGGGGGTGATCGGCACGATCTTCTACGTGATGGACAACGTCGAGGGCCGCATCCTGTGGGACGGCACGCTGCCCGACTACGCGCCGCCCGAGCGCCGGGCGATCTACGAGGCCCAGATCGACACCCTGGCGGCGCTGCACAATGTCGACTACGCCGCCGTGGGCCTGGCCGACTACGGCAAGCCCGGCAACTACTTCACCCGCCAGATCGACCGCTGGACCAAGCAGTACCGCGCCAGCGAGACGACCAGGATCGACGAGATGGACCGGCTGATCGACTGGCTGCCGGCCAGCGCGCCGGCCGACGACCAGACCTCGATCGTCCACGGCGACTACCGCCTCGACAACATGATCCTGCATCCCACCGAGCCGAAGGTGATCGCGGTGCTGGACTGGGAGCTGTCGACCCTGGGCAATCCGCTGGCCGACTTCACCTACTTCCTGATGAACTGGGTGATGCCGTCCGACCAGCGCGGGGGCCTGGCCGAGATCACCGACCTGACCGCCTACGGCATCCCCACCATCGAGGAGGCCGTGGCCCGCTACTGCGCCGCCACGGGGCGTCAAGGCCTGCCGCAGCTGGACTGGTACTTCAGCTACAACCTCTTCCGCCTGGCCGGCATCTGCCAGGGCATCGTCGGTCGGGTGCGCGACGGCACCGCCGCCAGCGCCCACGCCCAGCTGATGGAGGCCCGGGTGCCGGTGCTGGCCAAGGGGGCGTGGATGTTCGCGCAGAAGGCGGGGGCCTGACCCTTCTTCCGTAAAATCCCTGCGAAAGCGGGGACCCAGGCTTTTTCTGAAACGCGCGGCGCTCGACGATAAAACACCTGGGTCCCCGCTTTCGCGGGGATTTTACGGTGTAAAAGCGGCCCCCCTCGCCAAAGAAAATGGCGTGACGCGTCTCCCGCGCCCCGCCATCCTGCCGCAAACGCCCCTGGGGAGGGGCGAGATCGTTCAGAGGGGCCTTTCCATGCGTATCCGTTTCCTGGCCGCCGCCGCGCTCGGCGTCGCGGCCGCCGCCCTGTCGTTCGCCGCGGCTCAAGCGGCCAATGGGGCGGGAAGCCCGCTGACCTTCGTCCAGGCCGGCAAGCTGCTGGCCGACCCGGCCGCCGGCAAGGTCGAGACCGCCAAGACGGTGGTGCTGCAGGACGGCAAGGTGGTGCGGATCGCCGACGGCTATGTGTCCGAGCCCGGCGGGGTGGTGGTCGATCTGAAGGACCGCTTCGTGCTGCCCGGCTTCATCGACAGCCACGTGCACCTGACCGGCCAGCAGGGCCCGACCTCGCGCCTCGACGAGGTGACGCAGTCGTCGGCCGACCAGGCCATGGTCGGCGCCGGCTACGCCCGCAAGACCCTGATGGCCGGCTTCACCACCGTGGCCGACCTGGGGGCCGAGAACGCCGCCATCTTCGCCCTGCGCGCCGGCATCAAGCGCGGCGACGTCGTGGGCCCGCGGATCATCGCCGCCGGCTCGGCCGTGTCGATCCACGGCGGCCACGGCGACGTCAACGGCTACAGCGAGGAGGTCATGCACGTGCTGCGGCCGGAATCGGTGTGCTCGGGCGCCGACGACTGCCGCCGCGCGGTGCGCGAGCAGGTCTGGCGCGGCGCCGACATCATCAAGATCACCGCCACCGGCGGCGTGCTGTCCAACACCGCCGCGGGCCTTTCCCAGCAGTTCAGCGACGGCGAACTGGCCGCCATCGTCGAGAGCGCCCACCGCATGGGCCGCCGCGTCACCGCCCATGCTCACGGCGTCGACGGCATCAACGCCTTCCTCAAGGCCGGCGGCGACTCCATCGAGCACGGCACCTATCTCGACAACGAGAGCATCGCGCTCTTCAAGAAGAACGGCGCCTATCTGGTGCCCACCCTGATGGCCGGCGACTACGTGGCCCGCATCGCCGCCAGCCCGGGCAACTTCTTCACGCCGGCCCAGACCGCCAAGGCCCTGGAAGCCGGCCCCAAGATGCTGGACATGGCCCGCCGCGCCAACGCCGGCGGCGTCAAGATCGCCTTCGGCACCGACAGCGGCGTCAGCGCCCACGGCGACAACGCCTACGAGTTCGTGCTGTTGAACCGCGCGGGCCTGTCGCCGCTGGACGCCATCCGCGCCGCCACCGTCAACGCCGCCGACCACCTGGGCGTTTCGGCCGAGATCGGCTCGCTGGCCCCGGGCAAGGCCGCCGACCTGGTGGCCGTTTCGGGCGACCCGCTGGCGGACGTGTCCGTGCTCCAGAAGGTGGAGACGGTGATCAAGGGCGGGGTGGTGGTCAAATAAGCCCTCCCCCTTGATGGGGGAGGGTTGGGTGGGGGTGATTGCGGGCTTGCCGGCTGAACCGCCGTCTCACCCCCATCCCCGACCCTTCCCCCATCAAGGGGGAAGGGAGCCTCCCAGGATCAGGCCAACCCCGCCAGCACCCGCGCCAGCGCCTCTTCATCCTCGAACCGAGCTCGCACGGGCCAGGCGGCGACGCGTTCGCGCCAGGCCGGCGACAGGCGGATCCAGTCCTTCTCCGTCGTGATCAGGCTGGCGCCGAGGTCGCGGGCGCGCTCGGCGAGGCTCCGCAGGGTGTCTTCGCTATAGGTCCCGTGATCAGGAAACGGGGCGAAGTCGACGAGGTCGCAGCCGGCGGCCTGCAGGGCGCGCTCGACCTTCCAGGGCTTGCCGACGCCGGCGAAGCCGACCTGCGGCCCGCCGGGCGGGGGGGCGGCCGGCTCCAGCCGGGCGATCAGCACCGGCTTGGAGGCCAGCTGGGCCAGAAGCTGCGGATCGGCCTGCGGCAGGTCCGCCGGCAGCAGCACGATCACCGCATCGGCGCGCGCCAGGCCCACGGCCAGGGGCTCGCGCATCGGGCCGGCGGGAAACACCCGGCCGTCGCCGAACGGCCACTCGTCGTCGCGGGTCTCGCCGTCGACCACCACCAGCGACAGGGTCTTGGCCAGGTCCGGGTTCTGGTGGCCGTCGTCCATGACGATGACCTGGGCCCCGGCGGCCGCGGCGGCGGTCGCGCCGGCCACGCGGTCGCGCGACACCCAGATCGGGAAGTCCTGGGCCAGCATCAGCGGCTCGTCGCCGACCTCGCCGGCCTTGTGGCGGGCAGGATCGACGCGCAGCGGTCCCTTCAGCGAGCCGCCATAGCCGCGCGACAGGCCATGGGCCGCCACGCCGCCGTTGTTCAGCACCAGCAGGAGCTCGCGCACGATCGGGGTCTTGCCGACGCCGCCGGCGGTGAGGTTGCCGACGCAGATCACCGGCGCGCCCGGATCGGCCGGGGTCGCCCTGGCGATGCGGCGGGCGGTGGCGGCGGCCCAGATCCACGACAGCGGGGTCAGCAGGGCCCGGGTCAGCGGGGCGGGGCCGCCCTCGCGGCGATACCACCAGCGGGGGGTCGAGAGCTTCATGCGGAAACCCCTTGCTGAAGGTTGGGCGGTACGAGTTCGAGGATGCGCGACAGGCCGGCCCGTGCGGCGGCGTCGCGGGTCTCGACGAAGGCCCTGGCGCGGGCGGCCTGGGCCTTCAGCCGCTCGGGCGTCTCCAGCATGGCCGACAATCGCTGGCCCAGCACCGAGGCGTCGGCATGGGCGCAGCCCTCGACGGCGGTCAGGTCGCCATAGGCGGTCAGCCAGTTCTCCACGTGCGGACCCGAGACGATCGGGCAGTCCAGCCGCGCGGGCTCCAACGGATTGTGGCCGCCGATCCCGGGAACCAGGCTGCCGCAGACCAGGGCCAGGTCGGCCAGGCGGTACCACAGGCCCATCTCGCCCAGGGTGTCGGCGACGATCACCTCGGCGATCGTGTTGGGGGCCTGGCTGCGGCGCACGGCCTCGAGACCCCGCGCCTTGGCCATCTCCAGGATCGCCTCGCCGCGCGCCGGGTGGCGCGGAACGATCACCAGCCGCGGGGCCAGGTGGAAGCCGGCCACGGCGTCGAGCACGATCTCGTCCTCGCCGGGGTGGGTGCTGGCGGCCAGCAGCAGCGGCCGGTCGTTCAGCTGGAAGCGCAGGCGGGCGTACTCGGCCTCGTCCACCGGCAGGGGCGGCGAGCCGAACTTGAGGTCGGCCTCGCCCGCGACGGTCCCGCCGAGGCTCGCGAAGCGGTCGGCGGCGCGGCCGTCCTGGGCCAGGATCAGATCAAAGCCCGCGAACAGCCAGGCGGCCGCCAGCGGGCGCGTCTGCCAGCTGCGATAGCTCTTGTCGGACAGCTTGGCCGAGACCAGGGCCAGCTTGGCGCCGCGGTCCTTGGCCCCCAGCAGCAGGTTGGGCCACAGCTCGCTCTCGACGAAGACGGCCAGGTCCGGCCGCCAGTGGTCGAGGAAGCGGGCCGCGCCGCTGGGCGTGTCGACCGGCAGGTACTGGTGGATGGCGCCCGGCGGCAGGCGCTTGGCCAGGAGTTCGGCCGAGGTGACCGTGCCGGAGGTGACCAGCACGCTCGCGTCGGGCCGTTCGGCGCGCAGGCGCTCGACCAGCGGCAGGATCGACAGGCTTTCGCCGACGCTGGCGCCGTGCAGCCAGACCAGCACGCCGGGCGGGCGCGGGGTTGCGGGGCGGCCCAGGCGCTCGTTGAGGCGGGCCGGATCCTCCTTGCCCTTGGCCGCGCGGCCCCGCAGCAGGGTCGGCGCGATCGGCGTCAGGGCCGTGGTCGCGGCGCGATAGAGGGCCAGGGAGAAGGGCAGGCTCACACGCTGCCTTCGGCGGCCAGGGCGCAGGGGTGGGCGTGACCGCCGCGCTCGATCTGGATGGTCGAGTGGCCGATGTTGAAGCGCTTGGACAACTGCCCGCAGACGTCATGCAGGAACTGGTCGTGGTCGATCTCGTCGGGGCGCACCAGGTGGGCGGTCATCGCCGTCTCGGTGGTGCTCATGGCCCAGATGTGCAGGTCGTGCACCTCGGCGACGCCCGGCTGGGCGGCCAGCCAGTCGGCCACGGCCTTGGGATCGATGCCGCGCGGGGCGGCGTCCAGAGCCAGGTCCAGGGAGTCGCGCAGCAGGCCCCAGGTGCCCAGCACGATGACCACGACGATGGCCAGGCTGACCACCGGATCCAGCCACAGCCAGCCGGTGGCCCACATGGCCAGGGCCGCGATCACCACGCCGGCCGAGACGGCGGCGTCGGCGGCCATGTGCAGGAAGGCGCCCCGGACATTGAGGTCGTCCTTGCTGCCCTTCATGAACATCAGGGCCGTGGCGGTGTTGATGGCGATGCCGATGGCCGCGACGATCATCACCGGGCCGGTCTGCACCGGCTGCGGATCGGCGAAGCGGCGCACGGCCTCCCAGGCGATGGCGCCGACCGCCACCAGCAGCAAGGCCGCATTGGTCAGCGAGGCCAGGATGGTGCCCTTGCGCAGGCCGTAGGTGCGACGGCCGGTCGGTGCGCGCTTGGCCAGCACCGCCGCGCCCCAGGCCAGCAGCAGGCCCAGCACGTCCGACAGATTGTGGCCGGCGTCGGCCAGCAGGGCCAGCGAGCCGGTGAAGAAGCCGGCGGCGGCCTCGGCCGCCACGAAGGCCAGGTTCAGCGCGGTGCCGATGGCGAAGGCACGCCCGAAGTCGGCGGGGGCGTGGCTATGGCCGTGATGTCCGTGGCTGTGCCCGTGGCCGTGATGATGGTGACCATGGCCATGCGAGTGACCGTGGGCGTGCCCATGGTCGTGATCATGATGATCGTGGTCGTGATCGTGGCCCGGATGGTCGTGCGGCATGGGGTCTACATCCCACCAAGGCGGGCGGGGATCAACATTCCAAGTCCCTCTCCCCTTGTGGGAGAGGGTGGCCTCCCGGAGGGAGGTCGGGTGAGCAACCATGTTGATCAGGCG
>CBINOL010000033.1:0-39772 GCA_966252285.1 uncultured Caulobacter sp. | reverse complement strand
AGTCGACCAGCACGCCCTTCTTTTCCTCGGCCTGCTGGGTGACCTCGTCCTTGATCATCTGCTTGATCTTGGCCTCGAGCTTCTCGCGTTCCTTGGAATCCATCGCCGCGACGTCTTCCTCGGTGAGGCCGAGCTTGCCGAGGATGGCCGCGCGCATCTTCTCGGCGGGAGACTTGGCGGCGTAGTCATAGAGTTCCTGGCGGGCCGAGGCGCCGCCGACACCCGACGACGCCGGGGCGAAGGTCGAGGCCGCGCCGTTGACGCGATCGATCGACGACGTGGACATCGTCGCCCAGGGATTGGAACCGGAGACAAGCATGAGAACTCCCGCCGCTGATCTGGCGGGAGGTGCAAAGCAAACGCCGTGCAAGCGGGGCTGGCACGGCGGTTTCCAAAGATATCAATATGTTGCGACGTCGTGTCGCGGCGCGGGGGCGTCGGGCGCGGCAAAGCTTGCCGCGCCGTTTCAACCGCCGGGCGATCCTTGCCGCCCGGTCGGCCGGAACGTCAGCCCTTCTTCTTGGCCGCGATGCGGGCTTCCTCGATGGCCAGCTTCAGGGCCTGCATGTCGGCGCCGGGGATCATCTTGTCGCCGACGATGAAGGCGGGCGTGCCTTCGATGTGCAGCGCCTGGGCCAGGCCCTGGACGTCCTGCAGCTGCTGGGTGACGGCGGCGCTGGCGCCGTCGGCGCGGGCCTTCTCGACGTCGACGCCGGCGGCCTTGGCGATACGGGCGATGGCGGCCTCATCCAGGCTCTTCTCGGTCATCATGCCCTTGTAGACGGGCAGGGTCTTGCCCTGGGCCTGGGCGCCGATCGCCATGCGGGCGGCCAGCTCGGAATCGCGGCCGAAGATCACGAACTCCTTGAAGACGAAGCGGATGTCGGGGTTCTTCTCGATGATCTCGAGCACCTGCGGCGCGGCGATCTTGCAGTAGCCGCACTTGTAGTCGAAGAACTCGGTGACCGTGATCGTGCCGTTCGGGTTGGCCACGAAGTCGCGCGGATCGCGCTCGATGGCCTGGCGATGCTTGGCGATCGCGCCCTGCGACTTGGAGGCGGCCTGGGCCATCTGCTTTTCCTGCAGCTTGGCGCTGACCTCGAGCAGGACCTCGGGGTTCTCCAGCAGATAGGCGCGGACCTTCTTGCCGAATTCCTCGTCGCTCTTGGGCTGGCTGCAGGCGGCCATGCCGGTCGTCAGGACGAGGGCGGCGGCGGCCAGGGCGAGGGGGCGGCGAAGGGGCATTCGGATCTCGGTCTCAGCTCGGTCTCGGGGGGAATCGGCGATCAGGGATTGGACGCCGTCAGGCCTTCCTTGGCCAGGGCCTTGAGGTCCTGGTCGCTGGGACGGGAGGCCAGCACGATGTCGGTGGCGCGCCGCCAGTCGGGCGTGTCCTTCTTCAGGAGCTCTCGGGCGCGCATGGCGAACACCCGGGCTTCCTGCACGGCGCCCAGGTTGAAGTACTGCTCGGCGGTGGCCAGGCGGGCCTCGCCGTCCTTGCCCTGCTTGTCGTAGGCCTGGGCCATCAGGCGCCAGGCGACGGCGTTGTCGCCCTCGTTGATCAGGGCGCGCTTCAGCTCGCCGATGCCTTCCTCGATCTTCTTGGGGTCGTCGAGGCCGATCAGGGTCTGGCCCAGATTGATGCGCAGCAGGGCCGCGTCGGGCTTGAGCGCCACCGAGCGGCGCTGGGGCTCCTCGGCCTGGGCCACGCGGTTGAACTCGAACAGGATCTGGCCCTTGAGCTCCCAGAGGTAGGGGTTCTTGTCGTTCTCGGCGATCAGGTCGTCGAGGATCTTCAGGGCCCGGTCGGGCTCCTTCATCTGGTAGTAGGCGATCGAGCGGGCGTAGCGGGCCGGGAAGCTGCGGTCGGTCTCGCGGTACTTGATCAGGGCCGTCTGGGGATTGATGAACCCCTCCAGCTTGGCCTTCATGATCTCGTGCTCGGCCAGTTCGTCGGGGCTGTCGACGGCGTCGTAGTGCGGCAGGCGCTCGACCTTGGCCCGCAGGGCCTCGATGCGGTCGGACGACAGCGGGTGGCTGCGGAAATACGCAAAGCGCCGCGACTGGTCGAAGACCTCCTGGTAGCGGAAGTTGTCGAAGAACTCGACGAGGCCGCGGCCCGACTGGCCGGTGGCCTCCAGGAAGTTGGCGCCGGCCTGGTCGGCGCGGGACTCCTGCTCGCGGCTGTAGCCCAGCGCGCCGAGCGTGCCGAAATAGCTGGCGTTGCCCATCAGCACCGCGCCGGCGTCGGGGGCGCCGGCGAGCGCCGCCAGGACGCCGAGGCCCATGGTCAGGATCATCGGCTTGAGGCCGGCCTTCATCATCTCGTCGGAGCGCAGCGGGTGGGCGCCGGCGAGGTGGCCGGTTTCGTGGGCGATGACGCCCTTCAGCTGATTGGGGGTTTCGGTCTGCAGGATCAGACCGGTGTTGAGGCCCATCATCAGGCCCTGGGTGGCGAAGGCGTTCAGTTCCTTGTCGCCGACCAGCAGGATGCGGACCGTCTTGGGATCCAGGCCCGCCGCCGCGTAGATCGGGTCGGAATCGCGGTGCAGGATCTCTTCGATCTCGGTGTCGCGGATCAGCGACAGGCCCTGGGCGTTGGCCGCGATCGGGGCGGCTGCGGAGGCCAGCAGGGCGAGGGCGGAAAGGCCGGCGCCGAACGTCTTGCCGACGGTCCTCTTGCGGGACGTCATCGATGGTCTCCTGGTCGCGCCCCCGCGCCGTCCGGCAGTCTAGCGCGCGGGAAGCGCGGCTGGAAATCGCTAGGGCGTGGCTTGTCTAGGAGGGGATATAGGCGCGAACCGCGGCGACGCCATGGCGCCGCCGCGGTCCTTTGCGGTCGGATCAGCCGCGACGCCACCAGCCGCGCTTGGGCTGGGCCGGCGGGGCGCCGATCTCGTTCGGATCGGGCTCGGCCGCGACGGGCGCGGGCTCGGGCTCGACCGGGGTTTCGACCACCGGCTCGGGCGCCGGTTCCGGAGCGATCTCGACGTCGGCCGCGACGATCGGCGTAGCGTCGGCGACGACCTCGGGGGTCGGTTCGACGTCCGGCTCGGCGGCGACTTCGACAACCTCGACGGCTTCGGTCGCTTCGACCTCGGTCTCGGCGGCGGCCTTGCGGCTGCGGCTGCGCGAGCGGCGCGGCTTCTTGGCCGGGGCGGCTTCTTCCGGCGTCGGCAGCTCGACCCACACGTCGGCGGGCGGGCCCTCGATCACCGGCGGCTCGAGCACCAGCGGGGCGACGTCCTCGACCGCGACCGGGGCGATCGGGGTCTCGGCGGCCGGCTGGCGGTCGCGACCGCCGCGACGGCGTTCACGACGCTCCGAGCGCTCGGGACGCTCGCTGCGTTCCGGACGTTCGGCGGCTTCCGGGCGCTCCTGGCGTTCGGCGCGGTCGCTGCGGTCCTGGCGCTCGCCGCGATCGCGACGGCCTTCGCCGCCACGGGCTTCGAGGGCCTCCGGATCGTGCCAGACATAGGGGTTGTCGCCGAACGGAACGCGCGGACGGTTCCAGACATAGACGTCGGCGGCGCGATCGCCGTCCTCGCGACCCCCGCGGCGACCGCCGCGACGGCCACGGCGGCGGCGGCGGCGGCGCGAATCCTCGTCGTCGCCGTCGGCGTCGCCTTCAGCGTCGAACTCGGCGCCTTCGCCGTCTTCCGAAGCCTCGTCGGCGGCTTCCTCGTCGCGACGGCCGCGACGACGACGCTTGTTGCGGCGACCGCCGCGATCGTCGTCCGAGCGAGCCTTGCGCGGCGCTTCGTCCTCGTCTTCGTCCTCGTCGCCTTCGTCGGAGACGATTTCTTCTTCCTCGTCTTCGTCCTCGTCGTCGAAGACCTCGTCGAACACCGGATCGGGCTCGTAGGCGATGGCCGGCGGGGCGATGCGATCGCCCAGCTCGGTGCGCTCGATCTCATGCTCGGCCTGACGCAGGCCGTCGTCGACCAGCACGGTGACGAACACGCCGTGGTTCAGCTGCAGGCGCTGCAGGTAGCCGCGCTTTTCGTTGAGGATGTAGATGCCGACGGCGCGGCTGACTTTCAGGGTCACGGCGCCGCTGCCCTTCAGGGCCTCGACCTCGACGCCGCGCAGGGCGGCCAGGGCGCTCGATTCGACCGAGCGGACGCGGCCAGTGCCTTCACAGTGCTCGCAGACGTGGGTGGTGCCTTCCAGCACGCCGGTGCGGCGACGCTGGCGGCTGATCTCCATCAGGCCGAAGCCCGAGATCTTGCCCATCTGGATGCGGGCGCGGTCGTCCTTGAGGGCGTCCTTGAGGACCTTCTCGACCGTGCGGTTGTTCTTGGCTTCATCCATGTCGATGAAGTCGATGACGATCAGGCCGGCCAGGTCGCGCAGGCGCAGCTGGCGGGCGGCTTCCTCAGCCGCCTCGATGTTGGTCTTGAGGGCCGTGGCCTCGATGTTGCGCTCGCGCGTGGCCTTGCCCGAGTTGACGTCGATGGCGACGAGAGCCTCGGTCTGGTTGATCACCAGATAGCCGCCCGAACGCAGCGGGACGACCGGCGAGTAGATCTGCGCCAGGTGGTCCTCGATGCGGTTCTTGACGAACAGCGGCGTGGCTTCGCGGTACGGGAAGACCTTCTTGGCCTGGCTGGGCATCAGCATGCGCATGAAGTCGCGTGCTTCGCGGTAGCCGGCCTCGCCCTCGACCCAGATGCCGTCCAGGTCCTTGTCGTACATGTCGCGGATGGCGCGTTTGACGAGGTCTTCTTCCTCGTAGATCAGCGCCGGGGCGACCGAGTGCAGCGTGTTGTCGCGGATGTTCTCCCACAGACGCAGCAGGTATTCGTAGTCGCGCTTGACCTCGGCCTTGGTGCGCTTGGCGCCGGCCGTGCGGACGATCAGGCCCATGCCCTGCGGCACGTCCAGGCTCTGCACGACGCTCTTGAGACGCTTGCGGTCGGTCACGGCCGTGATCTTGCGGCTGATGCCGCCGCCGCGGGCGGTGTTGGGCATCAGGACGCCGTAGCGACCGGCCAGCGACAGGTAGGTGGTGAGAGCCGCGCCCTTGTTGCCGCGCTCTTCCTTGACGACCTGAACCAGCATGATCTGCCGGCGGCGGATCACTTCCTGGATCTTGTACTTGCGCATCAGGCGACGCTTGCGGCGCGCCAGTTCCTCTTCGACGTCGTCTTCTTCGTCGTCGATGGCGTGATCGTTGGCGTCGTCCTCGTCCTCGCCGCCGGTGGCGCGGCGCGAGATCGGGGTGTCGTCCTCGTCGTCGTGCGAATCATCGCGCATCAGCGCTTCGCGGTCGGCGACCGGGATCTGGTAGTAGTCCGGGTGGATCTCGTTGAAGGCGAGGAAACCGTGGCGGTTGCCGCCGTACTCGATGAACGCAGCCTGGAGGCTGGGTTCAACGCGGGTCACCTTGGCGAGATAGATATTTCCACGAAGTTGTTTGCGGGTCTGGCTCTCGAAATCGAATTCTTCAACCCGCGAACCGTCCACGACCACCACACGCGTCTCTTCGGCGTGGGCGGCGTCGATCAACATCTTCTTCGACATACAGGGAATCTCCACGGCGCGCGGCGGGCGCGAGGCCCGGGCACCGATATGAAAGGAGGGCGCGCGCATCGCAGACCGCGACTTCGCCGGAGCGAAGTTCGAAGGGCGGTTGCCAGAGGCGATCGGGTGCGGCGCAGCCCATGGGGTTTCGTTTGTTTCCTTTGACGCGCCGGGTGGCGCGGATCGGATGACGCGTCGTCGCCGGGAACGGCCAGGGCCCGACGCGGGCCCTTTTGGGCTTTGGCCGTCGAGACATCCGCCCCGCGCCGACCATCGCCCGCAAACTCCAAAGTCCGGCGGTCCGGCATGAGGGGCGCTATGGACGCGTCCGACATTTGGGAACCGCTCACGCAAAGCGCCATGTCTGACGACGTCGCTCCGCGCACGGCGCCACTTTAGCAACATCGGAAGACAAATGAAAAGCGCCGTGGAGCAACCGACGAAATTGATGAAGTCGACGGTTTCCTTAACGGTTTCTCTACCGGCCCCGGGCGATATCCGTCATTGGTTTTTCAGGTAACGCCATTGGCTGGGCGGTAATGCGTAAGGTCGTCATCGGAGCAGCGAGAACGGGTTGGGCGAAGGCGGCTTTGATCGTCGGCGCCCTGGCGCTCGCCGGTGTGGCCGTCGCGACCGTTCAGGGCCCCGCGCCGGCCGCCGGCGTTCAGAAGGTGCGCTTCGGCGGCGACCGCGCCGAGACCCGAGTCGTCATCGACCTGGACCGCGCGGCCGTGGGCAAGCTGATCGGCGACGGCGCCGCGGCCAGCCGGGTCGTGGTGGGCCTGCCCAACGTCACCGTTTCCGGCGACCTGCAGGGCGCGGGCCATGGCCTGGTCGACCGCTGGGTCATCGACGAGGCCGCCGGCGGCGCGCGCCTGTCGCTGGATCTTTCCTCCAAGGCCGTGGTCAAGCGCCGCTTCCTGCTGCCGCCGGCCGACGGCGCGACCGCCTTCCGCTATGTGATCGACCTGGCCGCCGCCGATCCGGCTTCGGCCGGCGCCGCCGTGATGCGTCCGACCACCGTCTCGACCCCGGCCAAGCCCGCGACGCTTAAGCTGAAGAAGACGATCGTCATCGACGCCGGCCACGGCGGCAAGGATCCCGGCTCGGCCGGCGCCAACACCAACGAGAAGGACGTCACCCTGGCCGCGGCCAAGGCGCTGAAGACCAAGCTGGAGAAGTCCGGCCGCTTCATCGTCGTGCTGACCCGCGACACCGACACCTTCATCCCGCTGGAATCGCGCGTGCAGATCGCCCGTCGCGCCGACGCGGACCTGTTCATCTCGCTTCACGCCGACTCGGGGCCCGACGTCGGCACCCGCGGCGCCAGCGTCTACACCCTGTCGGAAAAGGGCGCCGAGCGCGCCGCCCGGGTGCTGGAAAAGGACGACTGGCTGATGAAGGCCAGCTTGCCGGGCCGCGACCGCGCCGTGGGCCAGATCCTGCTGGACCTGTCGCAGCGCGCCACCAAGAACCGTTCGGCCGCCTTCGCCGAGACCCTGCTGGAAAAGGTGGGCGACGAGACCGTCCTGCTGCGCCGCAGCCACCGCGACGCCGGCTTCATCGTGCTTTTGGCCCCGGACGTGCCGGCCGTGCTGCTCGAGATGGGCTTCATGACCAATGTCGAGGACGAGAAGCTGCTGAAGAGCCCGGCCGGCCGCGAGCGGCTGATGAACGCCGTGGCCAGCTCGATCGAAACCTACTTCGCGGCCCAGACCCGGATCAGCGCTCGCTGAGGCGGTTTTCTCGTCGGAGCGTCATTGGGCCTCGATAGAAGTCCAATTCTATCAGTATCATAACATCTTTCGTCATCCCGGAAGCCTCGCAGAGGCTATCCGGGACCCAGGGGACCGGGCGCTGCGTTCGATTCATTCGCCCTCGCGGTCGCCGACGCAACGCGGCGGCCCCTGGGTCCCGGCTCTGCGCTACGCTTCGGCCGGGATGACGATGTTTGGTGTTCGTTCGGGGCCGACCGGCGCCGTCCGGGTGGGGCTTAGCAGAGGGCAGGGGCGTTGGCGCCTCGCCCGATGCGGGTTACAGCCATCCTCTGGATGATTTGAGCGTGCGCGTGTTGCGCCGTTCGACGGAGGCCGTGTGGACTTGAAGCCCGCCGAAAGATGGATCGCCATAGCCGGCGTCGCGGTGCTGTCGACGATCGCGGTGGCGGGTTTCGCCATCGCCATCTATGCCGCGTGGCTGTTCCACGACATGCCCGACGCCGGCGAGTTGCAGGACTATCGTCCGCCGACGGCGACGCGGGTCTATGCCTGGGACGGCACCCTGATCGGCGAATACTCGAAAGAGCGCCGGATCTTCGTGCCCTACGACCAGATCCCGCCGCAACTGGCCCAGGCCTTCATGGCCGCCGAGGACCGCAATTTCTTCAAGCACGGCGGCGTCGACGTGGGCGGCTTTTCGCGCGCCATGCTCAAGAACGTCGGCAACGCCATGCGCGGACGTCGCCTGGAAGGCGGTTCGACCATCACCCAGCAGGTGGCCAAGAACGTCCTCTTGACCAGCGACGCCACCGTGGGCCGCAAGTTCAAGGAAGCGATCCTGGCGCGCCGCCTGGAGCAGTCGCTCGACAAGCAGCAGATCCTCGAGCTCTATCTCAACGAGATCTGGCTGGGCTATCGCTCGTTCGGGGTCGGCGCGGCCGCCTACAACTATTTCGGCAAGTCGCTGCCCGAGCTTTCGCTGTCGGAAGCCGCCTATCTGGCCGCGCTGCCCAAGGGGCCGGACAACTACCACCCGATCCGCAACAAGGGCAAAGCGATCGCTCGCCGCAACTGGATCCTCGACCAGATGGCCGACCTGGGCTGGGTCAGCCGCGCGGAGGCCGAGAAGGCCAAGGCCGAGGACCTGGTGGTGCAGCCGGCGCCCAAGCGCGCGGCCTACGCCGACGCCGACTACTTCGTCGAGGAGGTGCGTCAGCGCGGCATGGCCACGCTGGGCGACCGGATCAGCGAGGGCGGCTACTACATGCGCACCACGCTGGACCCGACGCTGCAGACGGCGGCGCGGGCCTCGCTGATGGACGGGCTGGAAAAGTACGACCGTCGCCACGGCTGGCGCGGGGCCTGGGGCCATGTCGAGAGCCTGGACGAGGGCTGGGAGAAGGCCGCCCAGGCCAAGCGTCCGCCCTCGGAGCGTCGCGGCTGGCGCGCGGCCGTGGTCACCTCGGCCGGCGGCGGCGTGCGCCTGGTCAAGGACGAAGGGGAGGGCAGCCTCACCGGTGAAGACATCGCCTGGGCCAAGGCCGGCAAGGGCCTGAAGGTCGGCGACCTGGTGTTTGTCGAGCACGTGGCGGGAACCTCGTCCTATCGCCTCAAGCAGGTGCCGGCGGTCAACGGCGCCCTGGTGGCCATCGAGCCCTATACCGGCCGCGTCGTGGCCCTGGTGGGCGGCTATTCGTTCTCGCTGTCCAACTTCAATCGGGCGACCCAGGCGATGCGCCAGCCCGGTTCGTCGTTCAAGCCGTTCGTCTACGCCACGGCGCTGGAGAACGGCTACACGCCCGCCAGCGTGATCCTGGACAGCGCCATCACCTTCAAGGGCGCCAACGGCCAGGACTGGAGCCCGGAGAACTACGAGAAGAAGTTCTACGGCGCCCTGCCGCTGCGCAAGGGCCTGGAGCGGTCGGTCAACGCCATGACCGTGCGCCTGGCTCAGGGCGTGGGCATGAAGAAGATCATCGAGATGTCCAAGAAGACCGGCGTGACGCGCGACATGGCGCCCGTGCTGGCCATGGCGCTCGGGGCCGGCGAAACCACGCCGTTCAAGATCACGGCCGCCTATGCGCCGTTCGCCAACGGCGGCCGCCGTATCGAGCCGCATCTGATCGAGCTGGTGCAGGACCGCGAGGGCAAGGTGATCTTCCGCGCCGACAAGCGCGACTGTCCGCGCTGCACCGCCGGCTTCAACGGCGACGAGAGCCCGCGCGTCACCGCGCCGGGCGAGCAGGTGATGGATCCGGTCACGGCCTACCAGATCACCTCGATGCTGCAGGGCGTGGTCCAGCGCGGCACGGCCGCCTCGGTCAGCCAGCTGGGCTATCCGCTGGCCGGCAAGACCGGCACCACCAACGAGTACCGCAGCGCCTGGTTCATCGGCTATTCGCCCGACCTGATCGTCGGCGTGTTCGTCGGCTTCGACGACAACCGCTCGCTGGGGGCTGGCGAAACCGGCTCGCAGGACGCCGTGCCGGTGTTCATCGACTTCATGAAGGTGGCGCTGAAGGACAAGCCCAAGACCGACTTCAAGCCGCCGAAGACGGCCAAGTTCGCCATGGTGCGCGGCATCCGCGAGGCCTTCCGCCCCGGCACCGAGCCCAAGGTCGCCGCGCCGTCTCCGACCGGCGGACCGATCTCCTACGGCGACGCCTGGCCCAACGGTCAGCCGACCGGCCAGCCTTCTCCGTCCGAGCAGCCCAGGCCGCAGCCGAAGCAGCCCGACATCAGCGGACTTTACTGACGATAGCCATGCGGCGCGGTTGCGCCGACTCCGGGCGCGGGCTATGTCCCGCGCCCTTACTTTGTGTCACGGAGCTACGTGATGAGACCGGATGTCGAGGCCGCCGCGGCCGACATCGAGCAGTCCGTTGGACTGCTCAGGAGGCGTCTTTGACTGGGATGTCGCCCTTAGAAAACTCGATGAACTGAACGCGCGGGTCGAAGACCCGACGCTGTGGGACCGTCCGTCCGAGGCCCAGGCCGTGTCGCGCGAGCGCGCCAACCTGGCCGCCAAGGTCGAGGCGGTGCAGAGCATCGAACGCGACGTCAAGGACGCGCTGGAATATGCCGAGCTGGCCGACATGGAGTCCGACGAGGACTCGCTGAACGACGCCCGCGCCCAGCTGAAGGCCATCAAGGAACGCGCCGCCCGCGCCGAACTCGAGGCCCTGCTGTCGGGCGAGGCCGACGGCAACGACGCCTATATCGAAATCAACTCGGGCGCCGGCGGCACCGAGTCGTGCGACTGGGCGGGCATCCTGCTGCGGATGTACACCCGCTGGGCCAACGCCCACGGCATGACGACTGAGCTGGTGGAAGAGACCGACGGCGACCAGGCCGGCATCAAGTCGGCCACGCTGCTGGTGAAGGGCGCGAACGCCTACGGGTGGCTGAAGACCGAGGCCGGCGTGCACCGTCTGGTGCGCATCAGCCCCTATGACAGCAGCGCCCGGCGTCACACCTCGTTCGCCTCGGCCTGGGTCTATCCGGTCATCGACGACACCATCGAGATCGACATCAACCCGTCCGACGTGCGCACCGACACCTACCGCGCCTCGGGCGCCGGCGGTCAGCACATCAACAAGACCGACTCGGCCGTGCGTCTGACGCACATTCCGACCGGGATCGTGGTGGCCTGCCAGGCCGGCCGTTCGCAGCACCAGAACCGCGACGAGGCCTGGAAGATGCTGCGCGCCCGGATGTACGAAGCCGAACTTCAGAAGCGTGAAGCCGCCCAGCAGGCGCTGCACGACCAGAAGACCGACATCGGCTGGGGTCACCAGATCCGGTCGTACGTCCTGCAGCCGTACCAGATGGTCAAGGATCTGCGGACCAACGTCGAGACCTCCGACACCGCCGGCGTGCTGGACGGCGATCTGGACGCCTTCATGGGCGCCTCGCTGGCCCAGCGGGTCGGCGCGACGCGGGACGCAGAGGGCTGAGGCCTTTCGGCGACGCCTGAAACGACGAACGCCCCGGATCGATCCGGGGCGTTTTTCGTTTGTGGGCTAGGTGCCTTCGTCGCCCCTTTTCTCCCGTCATTCCCGCCCTTGTGGCGGGAACCTCTCTGTCAGCCGCAAGGGCGGATGGGGCGGCATGCCGCGCATGCCGCTTGCGCCTCGCGTTCAAACGGAAACAGGGTTTCCCGCCACAAGGGCGGGAATGACGGGAGATTTGGGTAGGCCTCAGCCGACCGGCTTGGCCGTCAGGGTCAGGTCGGCGCTTGGGGCCGGCGCGACGGCCACGGGGGCGGCCTGCGGCGGGGCCTGGCGCTGGAACTTCAGGCTGCGGCCCTGGAAGAAGGCGCCGGTTTCCATGGCCAGCTGTTCGTGGGTGATGTCGCCGTCGACATAGGCCGTGCCGTAGAGGCGGACCTGCTTGGCGGTGATCGCGCCGACAACGCGGCCGCGGATCTCGACGGCCTCGGCGTAGACGCCGCCCTCGACATGGCCGGTCTCGCCGACGGTCAGGCGGCCGACGCGGACGTCGCCGCGCACCACGCCGTCGATCTGAAGCTCGCCGTCGCCGCTGACGCCGCCCTCGATGGTGATGTCCGAGGAGATCAGCGAGGCCACGCGCGGCGGGGCCTTGCGGACCTGGTCGGCGGGCGCCGCGGCCGGAAGGGGCAGGGGCTCGATCTGGACGGGGGTCTTGGACCCCTTAGCCGGCTTGCTGAACATACTCGCCTGCCTTGAGGAAGCGGTTGGGGTTCTGGGCTCGACCATTGACCCAGACCTCGTAGTGGAGGTGCGGGCCGGTGGAGCGGCCGGTGGAGCCCATGGCGCCGACGCGCTGACCGATCACCACGCGCTGGCCCACGCGCACCGCGATGCCCTGCAGGTGCGCGTAGCGGGTCTTGAAGCCGCCGCCGTGGTCGATCTCGACGGTGTTGCCGTAGCCCGAGCGCACGCCGGTGAACGAGATGACGCCCGGGGCGGTGGCCATGATCGGCGTGTAGAAGGCGCCGGGGAAATCCAGGCCCGAATGGAAGGCCGGGCGGTGCGTAAACGGATCGAAGCGCACGCCGTAGCTGCTCGACAGGGCCGGATTGGCGGTCGGGCGGTTGAACGGCAGGCGCTGGGTCGCCGCGCCTAGGCTGCGCATGTCCGACATGTCGCTGGCGGCGCGATGGATGCGGGCGGCGAATTCCTCGTCGACGTCGAGCACGGCGGCCAGGGCGCGGGGATCCTTGGCCTCGATCAGCGGGCCGCCCAGCGAGGCGCCGCGGCCGGTGAAGCTGCCGGCGTCGAGACCGGCCATGCGCATGGCCAGGCGCAGGCGCTCGGCGCGGCTCTTGGCGAAGCCCTCGGCGGCGTCGATCAGGCGCTCCTGGTCCATGCGGGTGGCCTGGATGCGCTCGACGGGCGAGGCGTCCGCCAGGGTCGGCTTGTTGACGGCCAGGGCCTGGGCGGCGCCGGGCGCGCCCTTGAAGTCGCTGACCAGCAGGGCCAGAGCCGCGTGGCGCTTCTCGACCGACAGGGCCAGCTCGTCGAGCGAGCCGCTGGTGGCCGACAGCTGGGCGACGGCGCTGTTCAGGCGCGCCTGGCGGTCGGCGTTGAGGCGCTCGTAATAGGCCTTCTGCTTGAGGACGACCTGGTCGGTGTTGCTGACAGCCACGGTGTTGACCAGCATGGCCGCGGTGCACACGCCCATCCAGAGGGCAGCGGCGCCGACGCCGGCCGCGCAGGCCATCTGCTTGCCCGTGGACAGCACGTAGCCGCGCATCTCGCCGCCCGAGCGGACATACAGATGACGTTCCGGAAACAGACCTTCGAGGGTCTTACGCAGGCGTTGAAAATGCGCGATCGCCATGCCCAGGAAACCCCCCAGTTTTCAAGGTCTGGGGGATATGCAACGAGAAAGCGGAAATGCGCAAGACTCTTCGCACCTGCGAAGGCGCGGATGGCCAAGTTTCGACCATGAACCTTCGTCGATTAACCCGACATGAACGGGCTGGCTACACGCGACACGGGAGAAGTGGCCGAAAAGCGAGGCTTTGCGGCGCCGGCGCCACAGTGAGGCTGGGCTAGCGGTCTTCCAGGGTGTGCCAGACCCGCAGCACGAAGATCGTGGTCTCCGTGAGTTCGTAGCGGAGCTCGTAGCCGCCGACGATGAGCCGGCGCACTTCGCGGGGCGTGAACGCCTCCAGGCGCTCGCCAAGCCTTGGTGTGTTGAGCAGTCGTCTGGGCGCCGCGACCAGCTCGCGAGCCGTCCGAGCCGCCGCGCGTGGGTTCACTTCGGCCAGAAAGGCGTGAAGCCGCGCGAGATCGGACGCGGCCTTGCCCGTCCAGATCAGACGCATCAGCGCTTGTTGGCGTCGTTGTCGAGGCTGTCGGCCCAGGCTTCCATCGCCGATTGCTCGACGAGACGGCCGGCGTCGACGTCGGCCAAACCCTCGAGGGTCAAGGCGTGGAAGCGTTCCTCGCGTTCTGCCCAGGCGGCCAAGGCCTCGCGCACCACGGTATCCTGCGACCGGTCCTGGCGTACGGCCAGCCGGCCGATCTGATCGGCCAGCGGGGCGGGAACTTCAACGGTCAGCACCTTGGTGCGCACTGGGCGTCTCCGAGCCGAGGCCGTGATGGTAGTCCAGCGGGGCGCGATTGCTAGCTCTTGAGCGCCTGCGCCGCCTTCAGCACGGCCTTGACGTGGTTGGGCACTTTGACCTTGCGCCAGATTTCGCGGACGACGCCTTGCCCGTCGATCAGGAAGGTGGAGCGATCGATGCCCATGTACTTGCGGCCGTACATGCTTTTCTCGACCCACGAGCCGTAGGCCTCGACGGTTTCGCCCAGGGTGTCGGAGCCGAGTTCGACGGTCAGGTCGTGCTTCTTGCGAAACTTGCCGTGGCTGGCGGCGCTGTCCTTGGAGACGCCGATCACCACCGCGCCGGCCTTGGCGAACTCCTCGACCTCGGCCGAGAACTGCAGGGCCTGCGAGGTGCAGCCGGTCGTGTCGTCCTTCGGGTAGAAGTAGAGCACGACGTTCTTGCCCTTCAGGCCGGCCAGGCTGACGCGGCCGGTGTCGGTGGGCAGGTCGAAGTCGGGGGCCTTGTCGCCGGGGTTCAGCATCGAACTTTCTCCAACATCTTATTGCATAAGGCGCGTCATCCCGGCCGCAGCGAAGCGGAGAGCCGGGACCCAGGGGCCGTGCGCACCGCCCCTGGGTCCCGGATAAGCGCTGCGCGCTTTCCGGGATGACGAAGCCTATTTGGCTTCGCGGTTAGATCAGACCGGTTTGACGAGCACGATCTTCTTCTTGCCCTGGCTCAGCTTGACCACGCCGTCGATCAGGTCGGCGTTGGTCACCAAGCGGTCGCCGTCCTTTTCCTGAGCGTCGTTCAGGCGCAGGCCGCCGCCCTGGGCCAGGCGACGGGCTTCGCCACGCGAGGCGGTGAGGCCGATGTCGGTGGCCAGCACGGCCAGCGCCACGCCCTCGGCCAGGACCGAGGCGGCCACCTCGACCGTCGGCAGGTCGGCCGACAGCGCGCCCTGTTCGAAGGCCTTTTCGGCGGCGTCGCGGGCGGCCTTGGCGGCGTCCTCTCCGTGGGCCATGCGGGTGGCCTCGTCGGCCAGCACCTTCTTGGCGTCGTTGATCTGGGCGCCCGGCAGGGCCTCCAGCTCGGCGATCTTGTCCAGCGGCAGGTCGGTGAACAGCTTCAGGAAGCGGCCCACGTCGGCGTCCTCGGTGTTGCGCCAGAACTGCCAGTAGTCGTACGGCGACAGCTGCTCAGCGTTGAGCCAGACGGCGCCCGACATGGTCTTGCCCATCTTGGCGCCCGAGGCCGTGGCCAGCAGAGGCGTGGTCAGGCCGAAGGCGGCCTTCTGGTCGACGCGGCGGGTCAGTTCGACGCCGTTGAGGATGTTGCCCCACTGGTCCGAGCCGCCCATCTGCAGCACGCAGCCGTACTTGCGGTTCAGCTCCAGGAAGTCGGTGGCCTGCATCAACATGTAGTTGAATTCGAGGAAGGTCATCGGCTGCTCGCGCTCGAGCCGCAGCTTGACCGAGTCGAAGGCCAGCATCCGGTTGACCGTGAAGTGCACGCCGTAGTCGCGCAGGAACTGCACGTAGCCGAACTTCGACAGCCACTCGTCATTGTCGACCATGATGGCGTCGGTGGGCCCGTCGCCGAAGGTCAGGAACTTGGCGAACACCTGCTTGATGCCGGCGATGTTGGCCTGGATGTCGGCGTCGGACAGCAGCTTGCGGCTCTCGTCCTTGCCGGTCGGATCGCCGACCTTGGTCGTGCCGCCGCCCATCAGGACGATCGGCTTGTGCCCGGCCTGCTGCAGGCGGCGCAGCATCATGATCTGGATCAGAGAGCCCACGTGCAGGCTGGGCGCGGTGGCGTCGAAGCCGATGTAGGCCGTGACGACGCCGCCGGCGGCGGCCGCGTCCAGTTCGTCCGGGTGCGTGATCTGGTGGATGTAGCCGCGGGCCTGCAGGGTCTTGAGGAATTCGGACTTGAAGCTCTGCGGCGCGGACATGGCTCGACTCTCTGTATCGCTGGTCCGCGCGTCTAGCACGGGCGGGGCGGTCTGTGGCGAGGGTTTCATCGATAGTCTCCTTGAAGGCTGTGCGCCGGAGACGTCGTCTTGAAGGGAGAAGGACGCATCGCCGGCCAGGTGGCGGTGCGTCGACATGACCAGTCGTTCGCCCGCTAGATCAGCGGGCGGTAATAGGCTCGGGTTTGGAGGGCCTTGGCGATCATGGGGCCTAGCTACCCGACACGGGGCGTGGCAGTCAACGCAACCATGCGCATTCTCGGATTCATGACCGGCACCTCGCTCGACGCGGTCGACATGGCGGTGCTCGACACCGACGGCGAGGCGATCCAGGGCTTTGGCCCCGCGGGCGAGCGCAAGCTGCGCGAGGAGACCCGCGCGCTGCTGCTGGAGACCACGCGCCAGGCCCTGGCCTGGAAACGCGGTGAGCCGGAGCCGGCGATCCTCGCCTATGCCCGCCATGAGGTGGCCGAGGAGCACTTCCACGCCGCCGAGAGCTTCCTGGCCGAGCACGGCCTTTCCTGGAGCGACTTCGACCTCTTGGGCGTGCACGGCCAGACGGTGCTGCACGAGCGGCCGACCGCCGAGCGGGTTGGGCGGACGGTGCAACTGCTCGACGCCGAGCGGCTGGCTAAGCTGACCGGCCGGCCGGTGGCCTTCGACTTCCGCACCGCCGACGTGGCGGCCGGCGGGGAGGGCGCGCCGCTGGCGCCGATCTATCACGAGGCCCGAGCCCGCGCCTCCGGCCTGGCGGCGCCGGTGGCCGCGCTGAACATCGGCGGGGTGGCCAACATCACCCTGATCGGCGCGGACGGAACCCTGCTGGCCTTCGACACCGGCCCCGGCAACGGCATGATCGACCTGATGCTGCAGGAACGCGGGCTTGGTCGCTTCGACGAGGGCGGCAGGCTGGCGGCGGCGGGACAGGTGGACGAGGCGGCGCTGAACGCCCTCTTGGCCAGCGCCTATTTCGCAGCGCCCGCGCCCAAGTCGCTGGACCGCTATGATTTCTCGCTGGATGCGGTGGCCCACCTGTCGGCGGAAGACGCGGCCGCGACCCTGGTCGCGTTCACCGCCGCAGCGGTTTTCAAGGCCTTTGACAAGAACGACGCTCCGCCCAGCGCCCTGATCGTCTGCGGTGGCGGGCGGCATAACCCGCAGATCATGGCGGCGTTGGCGCAGCGGGTTCCGGTGCCGGTGAAGGCGGCCGAGGAATACGGCTGGCGGGGGGATGCGATCGAGGCCGAGGCGTTTGCCTATCTGGCGGCGCGTACGGCGCGGGGGCTGCCGATCAGCTTCCCGGGGACGACGGGGGTCAAGGCGCCGATGACGGGGGGGCGGATCGTTAGGCCTTGAGACCCTCCCTCTGGAGGGGGAGGTGGCCCGAAGGGCCGGAGGGGGAAGTCCCTTCCGAACTTGGTGAAGGCGGCGGCGGGAGCAATCACATCCCCCTCCGTCGCTCCGCGACACCTCCCCCTTCAGGGGGAGGATCTTTAGTGCAGCTTCAGCCGCCCCGCCACGCGCTGCTGCAGCAGCCGCGCGAGCGCAAGGGTGATGGTCTTGCCGACGCCGAGGATGGCCTTGTGGTGGGCCAGGTGCAGCGATACGTAGAACCACTTGGCCACCAGGCCCTCGATGAAGAAGTTGGGGCCGCCGAGGCCGCCCATCAGGGCGCCGACGCCCTTGTTCTCGCCCAGCGACACCAGCGAGCCGAAGTCCTTGTAGACATAGGGTTCTTCCACCCGCGCCTGGCGCAGGCGGGCCAGCAGCACCTTGGCCAGGTAGCTGGCCTGCTGGTGGGCGGCCTGGGCGCGGGCGGGCACGAGCTTGCCGTCCTTCCACGGGCAGGCGGCGCAGTCGCCCAGGGCCCAGATGCCCGGCGCGGAGGTCTCCAGGTGGTCGTCGACCACGAACTGGTTGAGGCGGTTGGTCTCCAGGCCCAGCTCGACATTGCTGTCGGCGGCCTTCACGCCGGCGGCCCAGACGATCAGGTCGGCGGGAACGTCGCCGACGCTGGTCTCCAGACGGTCGGGGTGGACGGCGATGACCTTGGCGCCGGTGCGCACGCGCACGCCCTTGCGCTCCAGGGCCACGGTCGCCTGGGCCGAGGTCTTTTCGGGCAGGCCGCCCAGGATGCGCGGGGCGGCCTCGACGATGGTGATGTCGAGGCGGAAGCGCTGCTCGACGCCCAGGCTTTCCAGCAGTTCGCGATGGGCTTCCAGCAGTTCGGCCGACAGTTCTACGCCCGTGGCCCCGCCGCCGACGATGGCCACGCCCATGGTCCGCTCGGGCGCGAACGAGGCCTTCATGAAGGCGGCCAGCAGGCGGGTGTGGAAGGCCTCGGCGTCCTCGGTGCGCTCCAGCAGGTGGGCGGTTTCGGCCCCTGGCGTGCCGAACAGGTTGGAGCCGCTGCCGATGGCGATCACGCCCCAGGTGAAGGTGATCGAGCGCTCGGGCACCAGCACTGCGCCGTCCTTGGTGGTGATGGCCTTCAGCGTCAGGCGCTTGGCGACGGGATCCAGGCCCGACAGCTCGCCCAGGTGGAAGCTGAAGTGGTTGGCGCGGCCGAGGATCGGGTAGGAGAGGCCTTCCTGGTGAACGTCGAGCGTGCCGGCGGCCACTTCGTGCAGGCTGGGCTTCCAGATATGGAAGCCGGAGCGGTCGATCAGCAGGATCCGCTCCTTGCCCGCGCGGCGGCCGAGCTTGCGGCCCAGCTGCGCGGCGAGCTCCAGTCCGCCCGCGCCGCCGCCGACGATCACGATGTCGTAGTGCATGGCCGGCGATCTCCGCTGATAGCGATACCTGCGGTCTTAGAACTTTGCGGCGAGGCTGTCTCGCAGTTGCGAAGGATAGGCTCCGCCCGGAAAGCAAAAAGCCCGCCCTCGTCGCCGAGAGCGGGCTCTTCGAAGCCGGGATGGCGCCGACCCCTACGGGATCGGGTTGGCTTCCAGGCGCTTGTCGATGTAGCCGCCGACCGTCTGTTCGACGAAGGGCAGGTGCTCGGCCCAGAAGTGGGTGGCCTTGTCGATGACTTCGTAGTCGATGACGATGCCCTTCTGGGTGCGCAGCTTGGAGACCACGCGCTCGACCTCGACGGGCGGCACGACGGTGTCGGCGCCGCCGGTGAGGATCAGGCCCGAGGCCGGGCAGGGGGCCAGGAAGCTGAAGTCGTACATGTTGGTCGGCGGCGACACCGAGATGAAGCCGTCGGTTTCCGGGCGGCGCATCAGCAGCTGCATGCCGATATAGGCGCCGAAGCTGTAGCCGGCGACCCAGGTCTGGGCGGCGGCCGGGTTGTTGGCCTGCAGCCAGTCGAGCGCGGTGGCCGCGTCGGCCAGCTCGCCGATGCCGCTGTCGAACTCGCCCTGGCTGCGGCCGACGCCGCGGAAGTTGAAGCGCAGGGTCGCGAAACCGCGCTTCATGAACAGGTGGTACAGCTGCACCGACACCGGGTGATTCATGTGGCCGCCGGCCTTGGGGTGCGGGTGCAGGATCAGCGCGATCGGCGCATTGTCGGTCTTGCCCGGCGAGTAGCGGCCTTCGATACGGCCCGCGGCGCCAGTCAAAATAACGTCAGGCATTCAGATCCCCGTCACGAGTTGGGGCGTCGGGGGCCGCTCCATTCGCCACGAAGGGCGCATGGAATACTTGACCGCCGCGCTTGGTCTTCCTAAATCCGCATCGCGCGAAGCGCCCTTGCCGGGCGCGGCGCGAAGTCGCGGCTTGTAGCATACGCAAATGCGGTTGCGCGGGGAATCTGCAAGGGAGAGCGCCGGATGCGCCTGAGCACGAAGGGACGTTACGCCGTGATGGCCATGACCGACCTCGCCCGCAAGCAGGACGAGGCGGAGGGGCGCGCGGTGGCCCTGGCCGAGATCGCCGCCCGGCAGCAGATCTCGCTTTCCTATCTCGAACAGCTTTTCGCCCGCCTGCGCCGCAAGGGCCTGGTGGTCAGCGCCCGCGGGCCCGGCGGCGGCTATCGCCTGGCGGCCGAGGCCCGCGCCACCCGCATCTCCGACATCGTCATGGCCGTGGACGAGCCTCTGCGCGCCACGCGCTGCGGCGTCGGCAAGAGCGGCCACAAGGGCTGCATGGCCGGCGGCGCCAAGTGCCTGACCCACGACCTCTGGGAGGAAATGGGCCGGCAGATCCATTCGTACCTGGCCTCGGTGACCATCGCCGACGTGCTGGAAGGGCGTCTGCGGCCGGAGGCGAAGGTCGCGGCGTGACCAGCAAGCCCGCCATCTATCTGGACTACAACGCCACCGCCCCGATCCGCCCCGAGGCGCGTGAAGCGGTACTGCGCGCCTTCGACCTGGCCGGAAATCCCAGCTCGGTGCACGCCTTCGGCCGCGCCGCCCGCGACGTGGTCGAGACCGCGCGCAAGCAGGTGGGTGAACTGGTCGGCGTGGTCGCCGGCTCGGTCACTTTCGTCAGCGGCGGCACCGAGGCCAACGCCCTGGCCATCGACAGCGCCGTGGCCTCGGGCGTGAAGCGCCTGGTGGTCAGCGCCATCGAGCATGACGCCGTGGTCGAGACGGCCGCCGCCAGCGGCGTTTCCGTCGCGGTGCTGCCGGTCGACGCACACGGCGTGGCCGACCTTTCCAAGCTTCCCGGCCTGCTGGCGGGCGAGGGGCGGACGCTGGTCTGCCTGATGCTGGCCAACAACGAGACGGGCGTCATCCAGCCGGTGGCCGAAGCCAGCGCGATCGTGCGCGCGGCCGACGGCCTCTTACATGTCGACGCCGTGCAGGCGGGCGGCAAGATCGCCATCGATTTTACCGCCCTCGGCGCAGACACCCTGGCGCTGTCGGCCCACAAGATCGGCGGCCCGCAGGGCGTCGGCGCTCTGGTCGCCGGCACGCGGGCCAATGTGGTGCGTCGCCAGCATGGCGGCGGCCAGGAGCGTGGCCGCCGTGCGGGCACCGAGAATGTCGCGGGCGTCGCCGGCTTCGGCGCGGCCGCGGTCGCCGCCCTGCGGGACTTGCCCCAGGCGGGCGATCAGGGCATTTGGCGCGACGCCTTGGCCCAGCGGGTCAAGGACGCTGGCGGCGTGGTGCTCGGGGAGGGCGCGGAACGCCTGCCTCAGACCCTGTGTCTCGCCGCCGAAGGCTTCGCCTCGCAGGTCCAGGTCATGAACCTGGATCTCGCCGGGGTGATGGTCAGCGCCGGCAGCGCCTGCTCGTCGGGCAAGGTCAAGGCCAGTCGCGTGGTCGAGGCCATGGGCCGTACCGATCTCGCCCCGTTCGCGCTGCGTGTCAGCGGCGGCTGGGCGAGCACGGAAGCGGATTGGATTGTGTGCGGCGAAGCCTGGCTCGCCGCCTGGAAGCGTATCGGCGCACGACGCCGGGAGGTGGCTTGATGGCCGCGGTCAAGGAAACGATCGACACCGTCGCAGCGCTCGAGAAGTACGAGCACGGCTTTACGACCGATATCGACCAGGAGTTCGCCCCCAAGGGCCTCTCCGAGGACATCGTGCGCTTCATCTCGGCCAAGAAGGACGAGCCGGCGTGGATGCTGGAATGGCGTCTTGAGGCCTATCGCCGCTGGCTCGAGCTGGAAGAGCCGGACTGGGCCAAGGTCAGCTATCCCAAGATCGACTACCAGGACACCTACTACTACGCCGCGCCGAAGACCAAGGAAGGGCCCAAGAGCCTGGACGAGGTCGATCCCGAGCTGCTGGCCGTCTACGAGAAGCTGGGCATCCCGCTGAAGGAGCAGGCCGTGCTGGCCGGCGTCGAAGGCGCGCCCCGTTACGCGGTGGACGCGGTGTTCGATAGCGTGTCGGTGGTGACGACCTTCAAGAAGGAACTGGCCCAGGCCGGCGTCATCTTCTGCTCGATGAGCGAGGCGATCCGCGAGCACCCGGAACTGGTCAAGCAGTACCTGGGCAGCGTCGTGCCGACCTCGGACAACTATTTCGCCTGCCTCAACAGCGCGGTGTTCTCGGACGGCTCGTTCGTCTACGTGCCGCCGGGCGTGCGCTGCCCGATGGAGCTGTCGACCTACTTCCGGATCAACGCCAAGGATTCCGGCCAGTTCGAGCGCACCCTGATCATCGCCGACAAGGGCGCCTACGTCTCGTACCTCGAAGGCTGCACGGCCCCGATGCGCGACGAGAACCAGCTGCACGCGGCCGTGGTCGAGCTCGTCCTGCTGGACGACGCCGAGATCAAGTACTCGACCGTCCAAAACTGGTATCCGGGCGACCCGGAGACCGGCAAGGGCGGCATCTACAACTTCGTCACCAAGCGCGCCGACTGCCGCGGGGATCGTTCGAAGGTGTCGTGGACCCAGGTCGAGACCGGCTCGGCCATCACCTGGAAGTATCCGTCCTGCGTTTTGCGTGGGGAAGGGTCCTCCGGCGAGTTCTACTCGATCGCCGTGACCAACGGTCATCAGCAGGCCGACACCGGCACCAAGATGATCCACCTGGGCGCCAATACGAAGTCGCGGATCGTCGCCAAGGGCATCAGCGCCGGCAAGTCGACCAGCACCTATCGCGGCCTGGTTTCGGCCCACCCCAAGGCCAAGGGCGCGCGCAACTTCACCCAGTGCGACTCCTTGCTCATCGGCAAGACCTGCGCGGCTCACACCGTGCCTTACATCGAGGCCCGCAACGGCCAGTCGGTGTTCGAGCACGAGGCCACGACGACGCGCCTGTCGGACGACCAGCTGTTCTACTGCCAGCAGCGCGGGCTTTCGCAGGAGGAAGCCGTGGCCCTGCTGGTCAACGGCTTCGTCCGCGACGTGCTGCAACAACTGCCCATGGAGTTCGCCGTCGAGGCCCAGAAGCTCGTGGCGATTTCTCTCGAAGGATCCGTCGGTTAAATGCTTTCGATCAACAACCTCCACGCCCGCGTCGAAGACAAGCCGATCCTGAAGGGCGTCACGCTTGAGGTGCCGGCCGGCGAGGTGCACGCCATCATGGGTCCGAACGGCGCCGGCAAGTCGACGCTGTCCTACGTGCTGAGCGGCCGCGGCGGCTATGAAGTGACCGAAGGCTCGGCCAGCCTGAACGGCGAGGACCTGCTGGAGCTGGAGCCGAACGAACGCGCCGCCAAGGGCGTCTTCCTGTCGTTCCAGTATCCGCTGGAGATTCCGGGCGTGCCGGCCCTGACCTTCATCCGCACCGCCGTGAACGCCCAGCGCCGCGCTCGCGGCGAGGACGAGATCGCTGCGCCTGCCTTCCTGAAGCTGGCCAAGGAAAAGGCCGCCTCGCTGAAGATCGACTTCGAGATGCTCAAGCGCGGCCTGAACGTCGGCTTCTCGGGCGGCGAGAAGAAGCGGATGGAAATCTTCCAGATGGCGATGCTGTCGCCGAAGTTCCTGATCCTCGACGAGACGGACTCAGGGCTCGACATCGACGCCCTGAAGATCGTGTCGGAAGGCGTCAACGCCCTGCGCAGCCCCGAGCGCGGCATGCTGGTGATCACCCACTATCAGCGCCTGCTCGACTACATCAAACCCGACCGCGTGCACGTGCTGGCCGCCGGCCGCATCGTCGCCTCGGGCGGCCCGGAGCTGGCCCTGCAGCTGGAAGCCGAGGGCTACGACAAGTACGTCGGGGCCGCCGCCTGATGAGCCTGGCCACCGCACTCAAGACCGGCGACGTCACCGCGCTGCCGTCGCGCCGCGACGAGGACTGGCGCTGGACCGACCTGCGCGGCCTGATCCGCGTGCTGCCGGAGGCCGCGCCGAAGTTCGACGGCGAGGTTCCGGCCGGTCCGTTCACCGGCCTGACCGATGGCGAGATCCTGTTCGTCAACGGCCGCCACGTGGCCACCAGCGGGCAGGGCGGGGTCATGGGCCTGCGCTTCGTCGCGGCGACCGACAAGGCCTCGCAAGGCGCGTCCTACGCCCTGGTGGTCGAGCCGGGCGCGAGCCTGACCCTGCTGGAAAGCCACGAGGGCCGCGCGGCCGGCTACGTCACCGACGTCGCGCTCGACATCGCCGTCGGCGAGGGCGCGAGCCTGACCCGCATCGTGCTGGTCGAGGACGAGGCCGAGGCCGTCAACGTCGTCACCGCCCGTGTCGGCCTGGCCGCCGGCGCGACCTTCAACCAGACGGTCCTGACCGGCGGCGCGCGTCGCCAGCGGATCGAGACCCAGGTCGCCCATCCGGGCGCCCACGCCCAGGTGCGCCTGGACGGGATCTACCTGCTGAGCGCCCAGCGCCACGCCGACCAGACCACCGTGGTCACCCATGGCGGCGTCGACGGCGTCACCAGCCAGCTGACCAAGGGCATGGTCGCCGACCAGGCCCGCGGCGTGTTCCAGGGGCGCATCATTGTCGCCGAAGGCGCCGACCAGACCGACGCGCGGATGGGCCACCACGCCCTGATCCTGTCGGACAAGGCCGAGATCGACGCCAAGCCGGAACTGCTGATCTTCGCCGACGACGTTTCCTGCGCCCACGGCAACACGATCGGCGCCCTGGACGAGGAAGCGGTGTTCTATGCCCGCCAGCGCGGCATTCCCGAGCTGGAAGCCCGGGCGATGCTGACGCAGGCCTTCGTCGGCGAGGTGGTCGAGCGCATCGAGCACGACGGCGCCCGCCAGATCGCCGCCGCCTGGGTCGCCAAGCAACTGGGACGCAGTGAATGAGCGTGACCTTCGACCTCGAGGCCATCCGCGCCCAGTTCCCGATCCTGTCGCGCACCGTGCACGGCAAGCCGCTGATCTATCTGGACAGCGCCGCCAGCGCCCAGAAGCCCGACGCGGTGCTGGACGCCATGACGGGCCTGGCCCGCACCTCGTACGCCAACGTCCATCGCGGCCTGCACACGCTCGCCAACGAAACGACGGAAGCCTATGAAAAGGCGCGTGAAACCATCGCGCGCTTCATCAACGCCGACGTCAATGAGATCGTCTACACCAAGAGCGCCACCGAGGCTGTGAACCTGGTGGCCGACACCTTTGGCCGTTCGCTGAAGGCCGGCGACGAAATCGTGCTTTCGGAGATGGAGCACCACGCCAACATCGTGCCCTGGCACTTCCTGCGCGAACGCTATGGCGTCGTCTTGAAGTTCATTCCGGTGCTCGACGACGGCCGGCTCGACATGGAGGCCTTCCAGGGCCTGCTGTCGGACAAGACGAAGATGGTCGCCGTCACCCACATGTCGAACGTGCTGGGCACGGTCAACGACGTGGCTGCGATCGTGCGCCTGGCCCACGACGCCGGCGCGCCGGTGCTGCTCGACGGCTGCCAGGGCATCGTCCACACCAAGGTCGACGTCAAAGCGCTGGACGTCGATTTCTACGTCTTCAGCGGCCACAAGCTCTATGGCCCCACCGGCATCGGCGTGCTGTACGGCAAGGCCGAGCGCCTGGCCGCCCTGCCGCCGTACCAGGGCGGCGGCGAGATGATCGGTTCGGTTTCGCTGGACAAGATCACCTATGCCGACCCGCCGCACCGCTTCGAGGCCGGCACGCCCGCGATCCTGGAAGCCGTCGGCCTGGGCGCGGCCATCGAGTGGCTCAACACCATCGACCGCGACGCGGCCCTGGCCCACGAGCACGCGCTGTACGAGCGTGTCGCGGCCCGGCTCGAAGGCGTCAACGGCGTGCGGATCCTGGGTACGGCGCCGGGCAAGGGCGCGGTGATGAGCTTCGTCGTCGAGGGCGCCCACGCCCACGACGTGGCCCAGGTGCTGGACCGCTACGGCGTGGCCGTGCGCGCCGGCACGCACTGCGCCGAGCCCCTGATGGAAAGGGTCGGGGTGACGTCGAGCGCTCGCGCTTCCTTCGCCCTATATAATACGCCTGCCGAGGCCGACGCGTTCGTGGACGCGCTGGACAAGGCCCGTAGCTTCTTCAGTTGAGCCGATGACCGACCAAGCCCCCGCCGCGACGGCCCTGTCCCAGGACGAGCTGAACCGCCTGACCGACCAGCTGATCGAGAAGCTGAAGACGGTGTACGACCCGGAAATCCCGGTCGACATCTACGAGCTCGGCCTGATCTACAAGGTCGATGTCAGCGACGACAAGGACGTGGCCATCGACATGACCCTGACCGCTCCGGGCTGCCCGGTGGCCGGCGACATGCCCGGCTGGGTCAAGGACGCCGTCATGGAGATCGAGGGCATCCGGTCGTGCAATGTCGACCTGACCTTCGATCCGCCGTGGGACGCCTCGCGCATGAGCGACGAGGCCAAGCTGCAGCTGAACATGTTCTAAGGCAGGAGCCCGCCATGGAAGCCGCCGTCAGCCCCCGTCCGCGTCGCCCGCGCCCCAAGGTCGTCACCCTGACCGACGCCGCCGCCGCGCGCGTGAAGGAGATCATGGATAGGGCGGATCAGCCTTATGCGGGCTTGCGCGTGGGCGTGAAGAACGGCGGCTGCGCGGGCCAGGAATACGTCTTCGAGTACGCCAAGGAGAAGGGCCCCATCGACGAGGTCGTCGAGGACAAGGGCGTCACCATCCTGATCGAACCGAAGGCCGTGCTGTTCCTGATCGGCACCGAGATCGACTACGAGATCACCAAGCTGTCGTCGAAGTTCGTGTTCCACAATCCGAACGAGACCGATGCTTGTGGGTGTGGCGAGAGCGTCACGATCCAGCCCGCGCCCGAGGCGCCTGAAGAGGCCTGATCGCTGGACGTCAGGTCCACGATCATGGAGAGAGCAGCCCATTGACCAGGACACCTGCTGGAGGCAGCCAGCTTTGGCGCGGGGTGGCGATCGTTGTCGGCGGCTTTTGGCTTCTATTCAGCTTGCCGGCGCTGACCTTCTCCATGCTGCTGGTTCCGGCCGTCGACGAGAACGCCCGGCATGGGGCGGCCTTGACCTGGGCGCTGCTCCTGACGCCTTTCGTCGCGATGGGCGGCGCCGTCTGTTGTTTCCTGGGTGGCGCCCGTCGCTCTCGAGTGCTGACGACGTGGGGCTGCTGCGCGCCTCTGGCCCCAATCGCGCTGCTGGTCGGGATCATCGCATCGCGTTGAAGGCGGCTGGTCGTCGCGGCTAGTCGAGGTTTACGGCGCCGACGAAGTGCGGCGCCGCGCGTCGCGCATAGAGCGCCATGGTCACGATCGACAACGCTGCGCTGGCCGCCAGCATCCATAGCCCCGCCATCTGCGCGTCGACCGGCGCCAGCAGCAGCGACACGCCCAGGAAGTTCAGAGCGATCTTGGGATACTCGATCGGCGGGTAGTTGAAGTCCCGGCCGGGCAAAGCCTGCTGCAAGCCGGCGACCACAAGGTTGCGACCGATCAGCACCAGCGGAACGGCGATCCAGGCGCCCGGGAACGCGTCGGCGGCCATCAGGGCGCCGAGGCTGACCAGGGTCAGCATCCGGTCGGCCAGCAGGTCGAACATCGCGCCGAAGGTCGAGGTCAGTCCGAAGCGACGGGCGACCCAGCCGTCGAGGACGTCGGTCAGGCCGGCGGCGAGGAACAGCGCCAGGGCGATCCAGCCGGCGTCGACCAGCACCGCCCAGACCAGGAAGGGCAGGGCCAGCAGGCGCAGCGCGGTCAGCAGGTTGGGCAGCACGTTCGTCTCCCTAGAAGCAGCTGGAAGAGCCTGTCGAGCAGGCCAGCACCAGCGCGGCGAAACCGGTCCAAGGCAGCAGGGCGGGCAGGACGCTCGGCGCGGCCCAAAGCACGCGTGATTTCAGCATGACCGCCGCCGCGACCATCGACAGCAGCCAGGCCAGGCGCGCGGCGTGCGACAGCGCCAGGAGCAGCGGATCCCCGTCGCCCCAGATGTCGTGGGCCGACGGTCCCTGTGTCGCGGCCAGCTGCAGAGCCGCCGAAGTCAGCGCCGTCGCATAGGTCAGGACCATGAGGACGGCGAAGCGCATCGGGTTACGCCGACAAGGGCTCGGCTTCGGCCGGCTTCTTCCTGGGCGGATCGACCAGCACCGAGGCCTTCACCGGCTGGCCCGTGGCCTCCGCGATCAGTTCGTTGGTGCGGCTCTCGACCGTGTTTTCCAGCAGCTTCATGAACTCGGTCTTCTGCAGGCCCTGGGGCAGGGCGGGCAAGAACTCGACCGTGGCGCGGCCGGGGGTCTTCTTGGCCTCCTGCTGCTTCCAGAAGCAGCCGAGGTTGGTGGCCACGGGCACCACCGGCAGGCCGAAATCCTGGCTCATGTGATAGACGCCGGTGCGGTAGCGGAAGCGCTCGCCCGGGGCGGCCAGGTGGCCCTCCGGATAGATCAGGATGCGGCGGCCTTCCGCGGCGACCTGGGCGGCGCTCTTGGACAGGGCGGCGCGCGCCTCGGGGCCGCCGCAGCTGTCGACGACGATGGCGCCGAACTTCTTGAGGATGTTCCCCAGCAGAGGGAACTTCTCCAGGTGGTCGCCGGTGACGAAGGAAAGGTTGTCGACATTGGCGAACATCACGAAGCCGTCGCCCCAGCTGTGGTGCTTGGCGGCGATGATGAAGGCGCCCTGGGGCAGGTTTTCCTGGCCCTTCAGCTCGACCTGGATCCCGGCGAAGACGCGCAGCGCCCACAGCATGCGCTTGGAATAGAGCCGCAGGGCGAAGGTCACCGGGCGGCGGCCCGGCAGCAGCGCCGAAAGCGCGGCGGACAGGCCGTAGAAGATCGACAGAACCCAATAGTAGGCGTTGAACAGCGCGCTGCGCATCGCTTGGTCCTTTGAAGGGCTTGTGGCGGGTTTTGGGGGTCAGCGGGCCTTGAGCACGGCCTGGACGGCCGCCGTCATCAGCGGCGCATGGGCCGAAAGGGCGTCGTCGCCCAGGCGGCCGTAGGCCTTGTTCTGGGCGGTCTGGGTGATCACCCCGATGGCCATGGCGGCCACCACGCGCGGATCGCCCGGCGGCAGCTCCATCTTCAGCATGGCGTACTTGATGATGGTCTCGACCAGGGTGACCGGATCGCGGCCGTCGTCCTGGTAGTAGGGCAGGAAGTGGTGCAGCTGCAGCAGGTGGAACGAGAACAGGGTCCAGTCCTCGTCGGCGGCCGTGCAGTAGGCCTTGACCAGGGCGGCGGCCTTGGCGGCGACGCCGTGCACGGCGCCGGCCTCGGTCTCGATCAGGTCGGACAGGCGCTTGTGGGCGGCCATGAACAGGCCGATGGCCAGTTCGTCCTTGCTCTTCCAGTGGCGATAGATCGCGCCCTCCGAGACCTCGGCGCGGGCGGCGATCAGCTTGGTCGTGGCGCCGTCGACGCCATGGGCGGCGAAGACCTCGAGGGCGGCGCGTTCGATGCGGGGCTTGGCGCTCATGAGATCCACGTTACCGCAATTCGCGATGCTTGCAAGTAAATGCTCACATACCGTTCCGGCGATTGACGGGCGGCGCGGGCGCGGCCATGCACGGCCATGGTCCAGACGGTTCTGATCTATTCGATGGGCGAGGTGATCGGCGACGGCCTGATCAAGCTGCCTTTCATCGCCGGCCTGCGCGCGGCCTTTCCCGAGGCGCGCATCACCTGGTGCGCGGCCAAGGGGACCACGGTCTATGACGGCCCGCTGAAGCGGGTGGTGGCCGGCTATGTCGACGAGATCCTCAAGGACGGCGTCACCGGCGCGGCCGCGCTGGACGTGCTGCCGTGGGTCAGGCCGTTCGGCGGCCGGACTTTCGACCTGGTGATCGACACCCAGGAGAACCTGCGTCGCAGCCTGGTGGCCCGCCGCGCGGTCAGGGGGCGGTTCGTCTCGGCCGCCATGCAGGCCCGCAAGCCCGACTGGCCGCCGGCCGTGGTCGATCGCCTGGCGCGGCTGTTGGCCCTGGCCACGGACGGGCGGGGCGCGCTCCGGCCCCTGGCCCTGACCGAAACCGACGCCACGGCCGCCGCCGCCGTGCTGCTGCCGGATGGTCCGACCTATGTCGGCCTGGCGCCGGGCGCCGGCGGGCAGGAAAAGCGCTGGCCGCTGGAAAGCTATCTCGATCTGGCCCGCGCCCAGCAGGCCGCCGGGCGCTCGCCGGTGTTCTTCTTCGGTCCGGACGAGGCCGCCGACGCGGCGATCGCCCGCGCCGAGGTTCCTGGCGCGCTGTTTCCCGAGGCCGATCGCACCGACGGCTATGCGGGCGTGAAGGGGCCGATCCTGGCCATCGCCCTGGCCGCCCGGCTCTCGGCCGCCGTCGCCAACGACGCCGGACCGGGGCACATGCTGGCCGCCGGCGGCGCGCCGCTGCTGTCGCTGCAGCTCAATCGCCGCAAGGCCGTGAAGTTCAAGCCCGCCGCGCAGCGCCTTGAGATGCTGTGCGCCGAGGACTACGGAGAGGGCATGGCCGCCCTGCCGCCCCAGGCGGTGAAGGTCGCCCTCGACACCCTGATCGCCGGAGTTTCCTGATGTCCATCCTCGCCCCCATCTCCGCCGGCGAGCTCGTCGACAAGATCACCATCCTGCGCGTGAAGGCCGAGCGCATCGGCGACGCGGCCAAGGAGGCCAATGTCCGCAAGGAGCTGGCCCTGCTGGAAGGCATCGCCGCAGGCGCCCTGACGCCGAGCGCCGAACTCGACGCCCTGACGGTGGAACTGACCGCCATCAACGCCGCCCTGTGGGACATCGAGGACGGCAAGCGCGCCTGCGAGCGCAACCAGACCTTCGGGCCGGAGTTCGTCGAACTGGCCCGTCGCGTCTACAAGGACAACGACAAGCGCGCGGCCGTGAAGCGCCAGATCAACGCGCTGACGGGCTCGGACATCGTCGAGGAAAAGAGTTACAAGCCGTACTGATTTTCCATTAAAATCAGCTATCTAATCAAGAAACATAATGGGGCGATCGCATCGGCGGTCGCCCCTTCTTCTTGGGGGCTCGCCCTTCAACGCGCCGAGGGCAAGAACGGCGGGACGCGCGCCTGGAGCAGCGCCACCAGGGCTTCGTCCATGAAGTCGTACTCGTCGGGAATACCGAGGCATACCACCCTGGCGCGAAGATGCTTGCGGTACTTCTTCGACAGTTTGTTCCGATGCGTCTTCTCCATGACGAAGATCATGTCGGCCCAGGCGACGTTCTCGGGCGTCACAGGATTTTCGGCGTCGTTGTTGAGGCCGGCAGAGTCGACCTCGATCCCCGGCCAGCGCGAAAACACCTGCTCGGCGGTGGGGCTGCGAAGCTTGTTCTGGCTGCAGACGAAAAGCACGTTCATCGCCGCAGTCTATCACCGGCCTTTGAAGGCGGCCGGGCGTTTCTGCAGGAAGGCGCTGACGCCTTCGATGAAGTCTTCGGTCTTGCCGCTGGCGCGCTGGGCGTGGCGTTCGGCGTGCAGCTGGCCGATCCAGTCGGCGTCGAGGCTGTTCCAGACCAGGCGGCGGATCTCGCCGAGCGAGGCGGGGCCGTCGGCCAGGGCGCGGGCCAGCTCGAGGGCCTTGGGCATCAGCTCGGCGTCGGGAACGCAGCGGTTGATCAGGCCCCAGTCCAGCGCCGTGGCGGCCGGGATCTTGTCGCCCAGCAGCATCATCTCCATGGCCCGGGCCTTGCCGACCAGGCGCGGCAGCAGATAGGTCGAGCCGCCGTCGGGCACGAGGCCGATGCGGCGGAAGGCCTGCAGAAAGTAGGCGCTGTCGGCCGCCACCACGATGTCGCCGAGCAGGGCAAGCGAGCAGCCAATGCCGGCGGCCGGGCCGTTGACGGCGGTGACGATCGGCAGCGGGAAGTCGCGCAGCAGGGTGACCAGCGGATTGTAGACGCTTTCCAGCGCCGCGCCGGCGTCGGGCTTGCCGTCGGGGTCCATGGGGCGGCCCGCGGTCGCGCCCGCCGAAAGATTGGCGCCCGAGCAGAAGCCGCGCCCTTCGCCGGTCAGGATCACCGCCCGGGCCTGGACCTGCCCGGCGGCGATCGCGCCGAACGCCTGGGCCAGTTCGCGGGCGACCTCGGGGCTGGCGGCGTTGAGGGTGGCGGGGTCGGACAGGGTGACGACTGCCACGCCGTCTTGGGTTTCCAGCCGGATCTTGTCGTAAGCCATCGGGTCAGGTCCTCCGGGCGTCTTTACGCGCCTGGACGCCAGCTAGGCGCGACTGTCCCTGCGGAACGCAAGAGCCGCCGGCGCCAGAAGCGCCGACGGCTCTCTCAAACCCGGTTCTCTGGAGAAGAACGGGTATCCCTCAGGCGGCGTTGGCCGATTCCGATTGGGTTTCCGCGGCGGTGACGCGATTGCGGCCGCTGCGCTTGGAGGCGTAGAGCGCCGCGTCGGCGCGTTCCATGACCGAATGGCCGGTCTCGCCCTTGCGACGCTCGGCGAAGCCCGACGACAGCGTGATGGCGCCCAGGTCCTCGTTGGTGGAGCGGCGCTTGAGCATGCGCGAGGAAACCTCGACGCGGATCTCTTCCAGCGTGGCGCCGACGATGGCGGCGGCTTCGCCTGGGAAGATCATCGCGAACTCTTCGCCGCCGTAACGCGCGGCGAAGCGGGGCAGGGCGGCGACGCGGCCGATGACGCTGGCGACGTAGCGGATCACCTGGTCGCCGGTCTGGTGGCCCCAGGTGTCGTTGAAGCCCTTGAAGTGGTCGATGTCGAGCACGGCCAGGCAGATGGCCGAACCGGCCTCGTCGGCCTCGGCGCAGGCGCGCTCGAGCTCTTCGTCGAAGGCCTTGCGGTTGGCGAGGTTGGTCAGGCCGTCGGTGGTGGCGTCGCGGCGCACCTGCTCGAGGTGCTCGCGCAGGCGGTCGACCTCGGCGGTGGACTCGGCCAGGCGGGTCTCGAGGGCCTTGTTCTCCTTAGCCACGCGGCGGGTGGCGTCGGCCAGGCTGGAGACCACGGCCTTGATGCCTTCGACGCCGGTCGGGGCGTCGAGGTCCTTGGAGACCCCGGCCAGGGTCTTGCCGAAGGCGGCGTTGGTCTTCTGGGCGTTCTGGATGGCCTTGGAGACCGACTCCAGCTCCTTGGAGAGCAGGTCGCCGGCGTCGCGGATCTGTTCGTTGAGGCGAGCCTTCGGCAGGTAGGCCGCGGCGAGCTCCTCGCTCAGCATCTCGGTGATGGGCTCGCCCATCGAGATCAGGCGGGTGATCTCGCGCGCCAGGGCGCCGTCGGGATCGGCCACGTAGTGGGTCCAGAGTTCGAAGTTCAGCGCGGTCGGCCAGATCTGGTGACGTTCCATCAGATCGAGGGCCCGACGGGCGATCTTGTAGGCTTCCGGCCCGCGCAGAGTGGTCTCGACGTCCGACATCATTCATTCCCCCGCCGATCCGGGCTTCTCCCAGACCGATCGCTTGCGCGGCGAGCATAGGCACGAGAGTTCAAACGAGCGGTTAAGGCTGCGCGGGGGTGCTTGCGCCCGTCACAACTCCAAAGCATTCTGAACGCTGATAAGATGAGCCGAGAGGCCGTTTTCGGGAGAGACGCCGCATGAACGCCCCCGCCAATCTCGGCCACGAGGCCGCCAAGGCCGGCCTCGAAATCCTTCTGCAGCGGCAGAAGGCCGCGCACCTGCGCGACGGCGCGCCGCCGGTCGAGCGCCGGATCGACTGGCTGAACCGCTGCATCGCCTTGCTGGTCGACCACGAGGCGCAGATCGCCCAGGCGGTCAGCGACGACTTCGGCGTGCGCTCGAAGGACGCCACGGCCTTGACCGACGTCGCCGGCTCTATCGGTCCGCTCAAGCACGCCCGCGACCACGTGCGCAAATGGATGAAGACCGAAAAGCGCCGCACGACGCCGGCGCTGCTGGGCCTGTTCGGGGCCAAGGCCGAGGTGCGCTGGCAGCCCAAGGGCGTGGTGGGCGTGATCAGTCCCTGGAACTTCCCGGTCAACCTGACCTTCGCGCCGCTGGCCGGGGTGCTGTCGGCCGGCAACCGGGCCATGATCAAGCCGTCGGAATATACGCCCGCGACGTCCGAACTGCTGAAGGCGATGTTCGCCAAGGCGTTCGACGAGGACGAGATCGCCGTGGTCACCGGCGGGCCCGAGATCGGCCAGGCCTTCGCGGGGCTGGCCTTCGATCACCTGCTGTTCACGGGCGCGACCTCGGTGGCCAGGCACGTGATGCGGGCGGCGGCCGAGAACCTGGTGCCGGTGACCCTGGAACTGGGCGGCAAGAGCCCGGTGATCCTGTCGCGCGGCGCCGACCTGGAAACCGCCGCGGCGCGGGTGATGGCCGGAAAGACGCTGAACGCCGGCCAGATCTGCCTGGCGCCCGACTACGTGCTGGCCCCCGCCGAGGACGTCGACCGCTTCGTTGAGGCCGCCCGCGCGGCGGTGGCGAAGAGCTTCCCGACCCTGCGCGACAACGGCGACTACACCGCCCTGGTGGCCCAGCGGCACTACGATCGGGTCAAGGACTATGTCGACGACGCCAGGGCCAAGGGCGGCAAGGTGGTCGAGCTGAACCCGGCCGGCGAGGATTTCTCCCAGCAGCAGCACCGCAAGATCCCGCCGACCCTGATCCTCAAGCCCACCGACGACATGGCGGTGATGCAGGAGGAGATCTTCGGCCCGCTGCTGCCCGTGAAGGCCTATGACCGCATCGAGGACGCCATCGACTACGTCAACGGCCGTGACCGCCCCCTGGCGCTCTACTGGTTCGGAACCGACGAGGACGAGCGCGAGCGGGTGCTGGCCGCCACGACCAGCGGCGGGGCCACCGTCAACGACGTGATCTTCCACGTCGCCCAGGAGGACCTGCCGTTCGGCGGCGTCGGCCCGGCCGGCATGGGCGCCTATCACGGCCACGACGGCTTCCGCGAGTTCAGCCACCGCAAGGCGGTGTTCCATCAGCTGAAGAAGGACATCGGCCCGATGCTGGCCCTGCGGCCGCCGTACGGGGAAGGCATCCGCAAGTACCTGGCGGGCCAGATCAAGCGATAGTCCCAGCGGGCTTGTGGTCGGCGTACGAGAATCATCGGCTTTAGGGAGCCATGGCTCAGTTCGCCGCCCTCGACATCGTCGACGAACGCCAGGTTCTGCCGCGGCAGGACATGGCGATGCTTCGGCGTGCGTTCCTGGGCGGGGGCGAGGAGGGGTGGTCGCCGCTTCCTGAAGCGGGCGCCCAGGACGCGCCGCCCTGCATGGTCAGGGATCTCACCGGGACCTGGCCGTTCTCGGCGGACAGACCGCCGGCTCCGGGCGATCCCGCGCTCTGTCATGTTCGGGATGTCGACTGGTTTCCCGCCTGGGGCGTGCTGGCCGGGGCCGAGGGGCGGGTTCCGCGGGCGGCGGCCGGCGAGGCTCTGCACCGCTGGCCCGATCTGGCGCCGCTGGCTGGCCTGGCGAGCCGTCCGGCGGCGCGGTCTTTCGATCGCGGCGTCGTGTTCATGCCCTGGGGCGGCGGCTTCAACTACGGGCACTTCCTGCTCGACGCCATGCCGTCGATGCTGGCGGCCGTGGAGCAGGGCTTCACCGATGGCGCGCCGGTGCTGGCGCCGCGCTTGCGCGGCTGGCAGCGGCAGCTGCTGCGGACGGCGTTTCCCGATTGCGGCGTGATCGAGGTGTCCGCGCCCAAGGTGCGGCTGGGCCAGGCCGTCTACGCCACCTGCATGGACCATTTCCTGCACGCTCCCACCGATGTGGTGCGTCGCGTGGCCGAGCGGGTGAGGGGCGGCTTGCCGTCGCGATCCGGCGGCCCGCGGCGGGTCTATCTGTCTCGCCGCAGCCAGTCGATGCGGGTGATGGTCAACGAGGCCAGGCTAGAGCGGGCGTTGCGCGAACGCGGGTTCACGATCGTGCGGCCCGAGCGGCTGGATGCGAAGGCGCAGGTGGCGCTGATGTGCGACGCTGAGGTCGTGGTGGGCGCCTCCGGCGCAGCCCTGGCCAACGCCATGTTCCAGCCTCCCGGGGCTCGGGCGATCGAAATCCAGCCGGCCAACTTCACCAGCCAATGGCTGTGGGCGGCCTGCCGGCAGGTCGGCGTCGAGTGGCGCGGCTATGTCTGCCCCTCGCCCGGCGATCCGAGGACGGCGTCGTGGATGGCTCGGGCCCGCCGCGGGTTCCGTTTCGCCTATGAGCCGCCGCTCGACGATCTTCTGGAGTACATCGACGCGGCCTTGTGAGGCGCGCCGGCGGGCTCAGCGTCCCTCGGTCCACAGATCCAGCGGTTGGTGTTGTTCGTGGCGGATGACCGCGAAGTAGCCGGCGACGCCCAGCACGATCCCGGCGATCGCGCCGCCGATGAAGCCGGCCGGCGTGGCGAACCACAAGGTCAGCACCGTCAGGGCGACGGCGACGCCGACGATCGACCAGCGCACGAAGACGCTGAAGGCGTGGTAGGTGCGCTCGTGCACCAGCAGGTCGGGATCAGATTGCTGCGGCATGAAGTCGGCCATGGCGGTTCCTTCCGAAGTCTTCGGGAAAAACGCGCGGAGCCGCCTTAGGGCGACACGGCTGTCGGCCAAGAAAAAGCCGGCGGCTCCGTGGGAGCACGCCGGCCAATCTACGCCCTTTTGGGGCGCTCGTCAGTCCTGGTCGATCAGTCCTCGACCTTGGCCAGCTTCGGCGGGGCGCGGAGCAGGAAGGCGGGGATGTCGTTGCCGAAGCCGACCACGCGACGATCGTCGTCGTCCTCGCGGCCGCGAACCGGCTGAACGCCGCGGACCGGCATCGGCGGACGCTCGCGCGAGGGGCGGGCGACGGGGGCGGCTTCCTCGACCACCGGACCGGCTTCGGCGGTCTGGGCGGCGGCGCGGTCGCGCGAGCGCTCACGACGCGGCTTGCGCTCGCGTTCCGGGCGCTCGGCGGCGGGCGCTTCGGCCGGAGCCTCGACGGCGACGGTTTCGACGACCTCGGCTTCCGGAGCCGCCTCGGCGCGCTCGCGGCGGCCGCGACCGCCACGTTCGCTGCGTTCGCCGCGCTCACGGCCCGGACGCTCGCCGCGGCCGCGACGGCGGTCGCCTTCGCGCGGCACGGTGACGGCGTTGGTGTAGTCGACCTCGAGAACCTCTTCCTCGGGCGTCTGGCCGATCAGCTTGATGACCTTGTCGAAGCCCTTGTCGTCGGCCGGAGTGACCAGCATGTAGGCCTCGCCCGTGCGGCCGGCGCGACCGGTGCGGCCGATGCGGTGCACGTAGTCGTCGGCGTGGTGCGGGACGTCGTAGTTGAAGACGTGGCTGACGGCCGGGATGTCGAGGCCGCGCGCGGCGACGTCGGAGGCCACCAGGATCTTCAGCGCGCCCGAGCGGAAGTCGGCCAGGGTCTTCATGCGCTGGCTCTGGTCGAGGTCGCCGTGGATGGCGGCGGCGTCGAAGCCGTGCACCTTCAGCGACTTGGCGACGATGTCGACTTCGGTCTTGCGGTTGCAGAAGACGATGCCGGTTTCCGGCGCGGCCTTTTCGATCACCGTGCGCAGGGCCAGGCGCTTGGCCTTGGGATCGGAGGTCGGAACCTTGATCAGGCGCTGGGTGATGTTGGCGTTGGTGGTGGCCGGCTTGGCCACTTCGATGCGGACCGGATCGCGCAGGAACTGCTTGGTCAGGCGCGTGATTTCCGGCGGCATGGTCGCCGAGAAGAACAGGGTCTGCTTCTTCGGCGGGGTCAGCTTGAAGATGCGCTCGATGTCGGGGATGAAGCCCATGTCGAGCATGCGGTCGGCTTCGTCGACCACCAGGAACTGCACGCCGGTCATCAAGAGCTTGCCGCGCTCGAAGTGGTCGAGCAGGCGGCCCGGGGTGGCGATCAGCACGTCGACGCCGCGGTCGAGCTTCTTTTCCTGGTCGCCGAACGAGACGCCGCCGATCAGCAGCGCCCACGAGAGCTTGGTGCCCTTGGCGTACTTCTCGAAGCTGGAGGCGACCTGGTCGGCCAGTTCGCGGGTCGGCGCGATGACCAGGGCGCGCGGCATGCGGGCCTTGGCGCGGCCCGAGGCGAGCTTGTCGATCAGGGGCAGGGTGAAGGCGGCGGTCTTGCCGGTGCCGGTCTGGGCGATGCCCAGGACGTCCTGGCCGGCGAGGGCGACGGGGATCGCCTGGGCCTGGATCGGGGTGGCGGTCGTATAGCCGGTGTCGGCGACCGCCTGAAGGGTCGTGGGCGAAAGCCCGAGGTCGGAAAATTCGGTCATGTCACGCTGGTCTGGACTCGGAGCCGCCCGTGCTTGGGCGAGCGGGCGGCGCGGATTCGCCAGACCTGCTCCGAAGGTGCGGATAAATAGGCGCAATCGCCGCAAAGTCAATCTTCGCGGGGCCTAACGCGCTTTCAGGTGGGGCGTCGCGGGGCGGGGTCAAGGGCGAGCGCCGCCCCGATCCTTCCCCCGAAGGACCAGACCAGGACACCGGAGCCATCGGTATCGTCCTGGCGGGGCGGCGCTCGCCTCGGCGCCGCCAAAGGGGAGGAAGACGGCGCTGATGAATTACTACTGGATTGGTATGGATTCGATCGCCCCAGTTTTTCTGAAGTCGTCGTCAGCTTGTTCCGTCTAGTGATGCGTATGGTGCTCACCATCTCGTTTGCGGGCGGGCGCAGCTTTTCTCGCCGTAGCCGACCGCGCGTCGCCGGTGTCGTCCTTGCGATCAACGGCGGCGGGCGAGGTCCGCGCCGCCGGGGCGGGTTCGAACTTCAGCAGAAGGAAGCGGGCCATGCGGGTTTCCTCTAAAGCTCGTGGGGCAGGGGATCCTAGTTACGCTCGGCGACGGATTTCAGATTGGACAGACCCGTCTCGAAATCGCGGCCGATCATCTTGTCCATGTTGAAAACCAGGCCCATCAGCCGCGAGACGTAGGGCGCGGGCCCCGACATCGCCCAGGTGACGCGGGTGGCCTCACCGGCCGGCTCGGCGGTGAAGGCGGCGGTGTTGCTGGCCTTGAAGGGCTTTTCGAAGTCCAGGGCGATGGCGACCTCGCGCCCGGTCGCCGAGACGATGCGCATGCGGCCGGTCCCGGCCTTCTTGCCGGCCCAGGCATAGGTCGCGCCGACGCCTCGCTCGGCCCCGCCATAGGTGCGCGACAGGTCGGCGTCGAGCGTCTCGTAGGGCGACCAGGCGCGCCAGGCCTTGAAGTCGGCCACGTGGGCCAGCACCGCCTCGGGCGGAGCGTTGATCAGCACCGATCGCTCGACCCGGAAGGTGGGCGGACGGAGGGCGGCGGCGACCAGCAGGCCGGCCACGGCCAGCACGACGACGGCGGCGAGGATCTTCAACATCGGACGGCTCCCTGGAGCATGGCCCGCAGCGGGCCGTTCGCCACAAGGACGTGCGACGGCTCAGCCTTCCGACACCGCCGCGCGATTTTTCTCACCCTCGGCCTGCAGCCGGTCCAGATGCTGGCGGATATGAGCGGCCTCGGCGGCGCCGCCGGCCAGGGCGATGGCCTGATGGAAGGCCTCGCGGGCGGCCTCGTCGCGGCCCAGCTGCAGGTTCAGCGCGCCCCGCAGGCCATGGAAATGAAAGTAGCCGGCCAGGCGCTCCTCCAGCGGCGCGATCATGTCCAGGGCGGCCTGTGGGCCGGCGACCTTCGAGACCGCCACGGCGCGGTTGAGGCTGACGACCGGGGAGGGGGTCATGCGCTCCAGCGCCGCGTAGAGGTGATCGATCTGGGCCCAGTCGGTGTCCTCGGCGTGTTCGGCCCGGGCGTGGAGGGCGGCGATGGCGGCCTGCACCTGGTATGGGCCGGGCCGACGATGGCGCATGGCCTTGTCGATCAGGGCCAGGCCTTCGGTGATCATCGCCGCGTGCCAGAGGCTGCGGTCCTGGTCCTCGAGCAGCACGATCAGGCCGTCGGCGTCCAGCCGGGCCGGTGTCCGGGCGTGCTGCAGCAGCATCAGCGCGGTCAGGCCCATGACCTCCGGCTCGGCGGGAAACAGGCCCAGTAGCAGGCGAGACAGCCGCAGGGCCTCGTGGCACAGCGGCCGGCGCGCGTCGGCCTCGTCGCCGCCGGCCGAATAGCCCTCGTTGAACACCAGATAGACCATGGCCATCACCGTCAGCAGCCGCTCGGCGCGCTCGGTGGGGCTGGGGGCCTCGAAGGGGGTGTCGCCCTTGGCCACGCGGGCCTTGGCGCGGGTGATCCGCTGCTCCATGGCGCTTTCGCCGACCAGGAAGGCGCGGGCGATCTGGCGCACCGACAGGCCCGAGACGATACGCAGCGCCAGGGCGATCTGCTGGGTGGCCGGCAGGTCTGGATGGCAGCAGACGAACAGCAGCCGCAGGATGTCGTCGCGATAGTCGGCGCCGTCCAGGCGCTCGCCGG
>CBINOL010000032.1:0-39909 GCA_966252285.1 uncultured Caulobacter sp. | reverse complement strand
ATCGGCAAGGACCGCATCGTGCTGGCCGGCCTGTGGACCAGCGTCTGCATCGTCGGCCCGGCGCTGTCGGCCCTGGCCCAGGGCTATGAGGTCTACGTGATCACCGACGCCTGCGGCGACGTCTCGGCCGAGGCTCACGAGCGCGCCGTCGAGCGCATGATCCAGGCCGGCGCCCGTCCGATCACCGCCCTGCAGTACCTGCTGGAAATGCAGCGCGACTGGGCCCGCACCGAGACCTACGACATGACCACCGGCATCGCCAAGGTGCACGGCGGCGGCTACGGCCTGGGCATCATCTACGCCAAGTCGATGTTCAACGCCCACGAAGGCTAACCAGCCCGCGCAGCGCCGGCTCGTTGCCGGGCCGGCGCTGCGCGCCCCTGCAAGGCGTCCCCATGATGAAGATCTACATCCTGTCGCTCGCCGCCGGCCTCGCGGTCGGCGTGTTCTACGGCCTCTTGCAGGTGCGCTCGCCCGCGCCGCCGGTGGTGGCCCTCGTCGGCCTGTTCGGCATACTGCTCGGCGAGCAGGTCCCGCCGCTGGTCAAGGGCTGGATGGCCCGCAAGCCGGCTGCGGTCTCGTGGCTGAAGCACCAGGTGGGGCCGCACATGTTCGGTCCGCTGCCCTGCGGCCAGAAGCCGACCGAACTGGCCGACAACGAGCCCCCGGCCGCCCCCAAGGCCTGACGACCCGAGTTTCCCCAAGTTTCCCCCGGAGTTCCGCCCATGACCTCGCCCGACCTGATCCTGCGCAACGGCCGCTTCACCACCCTGGACCGCAGCAATCCGAACGCCGAGGCCGTGGCCGTCACCGACGGACGCTTCGCCGCCGTCGGGACCGAGTCCGAGGTCATGGCCCTGGCCGGTCCGAACACCAAGGTCGTCGACCTGAAGGGCCGCCGTGTGCTGCCGGGCCTGATCGACAACCACCTGCACATCATCCGCGGCGGCCTGAACTTCAACATGGAGCTGCGCTGGGACGGCGTGCGCTCGCTGGCCGACGCCATGAACATGCTCAAGCGCCAGGTGGCCATCACTCCGCCGCCGCAATGGGTGCGCGTGGTGGGCGGCTTCACCGAGCACCAGTTCGTCGAAAAGCGTCTGCCGACCATCGAGGAACTGAACGCGGTGGCCCCCGACACCCCGGTGTTCATCCTGCACCTCTATGACCGCGCGCTGCTGAACGCGGCCGCCCTGCGCGTCATCGGCTACGACCGCGACACGCCCGAACCGCCCGGCGGCCAGATCATCCGCGACAGCCAGGGCAACCCCACGGGCCTGCTGCTGGCCAAGCCGAACGCCCAGATCCTCTACGCCACCCTGGCCAAGGGGCCCAAGCTGCCCTTCGACTACCAGGTCAACTCGACCCGTCATTTCATGCGCGAGCTGAACCGCCTGGGCGTGACCGGGGCGATCGACGCCGGCGGCGGCTTCCAGAACTATCCGGACGACTACGAGGTCATCCAGAAGCTGGCCGACGAGAACCAGCTGACCATCCGTCTGGCCTACAATCTCTTCACCCAGAAGCCCAAGGGCGAGAAGGACGACTTCCTGAACTGGACGAAGACGTCGAAGTACAAGCAGGGCGACGACTATTTCCGCCACAACGGCGCGGGCGAGATGCTGGTGTTCTCGGCCGCCGACTTCGAGGACTTCCGCCAGCCGCGCCCCGACATGCCGCCGCAGATGGAAGGCGAGCTCGAAGAGGTCGTCACCATCCTGGCCCAGAACCGCTGGCCCTGGCGGATGCACGCCACCTATGACGAGACCATCGACCGGGCGCTGGACGTGTTCGAGAAGGTCAACAAGGACGTGCCCCTCGAAGGCCTGAACTGGTTCTTCGACCACGCCGAGACGATCTCGGAGAAGTCGATCGACCGCATCGCCGCCCTGGGCGGGGGCGTCGCCGTGCAGCACCGCATGGCCTATCAGGGCGAATACTTCCTCGAGCGCTACGGCCCGGCCGCCGCCGAGGCGACGCCGCCGATCGCCAAGATGCTGGAGAAGGGCCTGAAGGTCTCGGCCGGCACGGATGCGACGCGCGTGGCTTCGTACAATCCGTGGGTTTCGCTGGCCTGGATGATCACCGGCAAGACCGTCGGCGGCACGCGCCTCTATTCGCAGCGCAACTGCCTCGACCGCGAAAGCGCGCTTCGCATGTGGACCGAGAACGTCACCTGGTTCTCCAACGAGGAGGGCAAGAAGGGCCGCATCGTGGAAGGCCAGCTGGCCGACCTGATCGTGCCTGATCGTGACTTCTTCGGCGTGCCGGAAGACGAGATCGCCGACATGACCTCGGACCTGACCATGGTCGGCGGCAAGATCGTCTATGGCGCCGGCGACTTCTCCAAGCTCGACGAGAACGAGGTGCCGCCGGCCATGCCCGACTGGTCGCCGGTGCGGGTGTTCGGCGGCTACGCCGCCTGGGCCGAACCGCAGGCCGACAAGGCCCTGCAGCGCCAGGCCGCCGCCTCGTGCGGTTGCGCCAGCAGCTGCGGCGTTCACGGCCACGACCATGCCACGGCCTGGACCAAGAGCCTGCCGATCGCCGATCTGAAGTCGTTCTGGGGCGCGCTCGGCTGCGCGTGCTGGGCGGTCTGATGAGCACGCCCGTCCAACGCCTGCGCGGGGGCTTCCTCGCGCCGGCGGTGCGCTGGATCGCGCTGCTGGGCCTCTGCGCCGCCTATATCCAGGGCGGCCTGACCAAGGCCTTCGACTTCCCCGGCGCGCTGGCCGAGATGGATCATTTCGGCCTGTCGCCCGCCGCGGCCTTCGCGGTGCTGGTCATCGTGCTGGAGATCGTCGCCTCGCTGATGATCCTCTCCGGCCGGCTGCGCTGGCTGGGGGCTCTGGCCCTGGCGGCCTTCACCCTGGGCGCGACCTTCATGGCCAACCGCTTCTGGGAGATGGGCCCGCCCGAACGCTTCGGCGCGACCAACAGCTTCTTCGAGCACCTGGGCCTGATCGGCGGCTTCCTGCTGGTGGCCTGGCACGACCTGCAACCGCGAGAGCGGTCATGAGGACGCTGGCGGCCGCGGCGCTCGTTCTCGTCGCGGCGGCCCCGGCCATCGCGGCCGAGCGTCCGGCGATCAAGGTCAACCGCTGGCAGGAAGACCGGCCCGACACGTCCCTGACTCTCGGCCTGACCCTGCGCGAGCGGATCGAGACGGGCGATGCGGCGAGCTTCGGCGGCGAGCCTTCCGACACCAGCCTGTCGCAGCGCCTGCAGGTTCACGCCGACGCCCGCAAGGGCGGCTGGCAGGGCTTCGTGCAGATCGAGGACGTGCGCGCCTTCGGCCGCCGCGACGTCGGCCCCGCCGACCAGAACCGCCTGGACCTGCGCCTGGCCTTCGTCGGCTACGAAGCCGAGGTCTGGGGCGGCAAGGCCAATGTGCGGGTCGGGCGCCAGGACTTCCCGATCGACCAGCAGCGGTTCCTGTCGGCCCGCGACGGCCCCGGCGTGCGCCAGTCGTTCGACGCGGTCTGGGCCGACTGGTCGCGCGGCGACTGGAAGCTGGCCGGCTTCGTCAGCCAGCCGGTGCAGTACCATGACGGCGAGGCGTTCGACGACACCTCCAGCGGCCATGTGCGCCTCGACCTGATCCGGGTCGAGCGCAAGGCGCCCGGCGGCGCGGTCTCGGCCTATGCCGCCCGGTTCGCCCGTTCGACCGCCCGCTATGTCGACGCGGTCGGCGAGGAGGACCGCCAGGCCTACGACCTGCGCTATCTCGGCGCGGCCGGGGCTCTGGACTGGGACCTGGAAGCCATGGTCCAGCGCGGCGACGTCGGGATCAGCGACGCCCGGGCCTGGGCCGCCGGCGGCCGGATCGGCTGGACGCTCAAGGCGCTGGCCTGGAAGCCGCGCCTGGGCTTCCAGGTCGATACGGCCAGCGGCGACGACAAGGCCGGCGACGGGCGGGTAGGGACCTTCGACCCGCTCTATCCCAACGCCGCCTATTTCACCCGCGCGGCCTACACCGGCTACGCCAACCTCGTGCACGTCAAGCCGTCGGTGACCGTGACGCCCGCCAAGGGTCTGGCGGTGACCGCCGCCCTGGCGGGTCAATGGCGACGCGAGACGACCGACGCGATCTACGCCCAGCCCTTCATCCCCCTGTCCGGCACGGCCGGGCGCGGCGGACGCTGGACCGGGGCCTACGCCCACCTGCGGGCCGACTACGCTTTCAACCCGAGCCTGACCGGGACCATCGAGGCCGTCCATTACGAAGCCGGAAGCGCCCTGCGCGCCTCTGGCCGGGACGACAGCGACTATCTCGGCGTCGAGCTCAAGTACGGATGGTGACCATGAGATTTCCGAGCCTTTCCCAGCTGATGAGCTTCAACGGCGGCTATCTCGACACGGTCGGCTTCCTGGCGTTGCAGGGCGTGTTCGTCGCCCACGTGACCGGCAACTTCGTCACCTTCGGCGCGGCCATGATCCATGGCGCGGACGGGGCGATCGCCAAGCTCTTGGTGCTGCCGGTGTTCTGCGCGGCGGTGGTGATCAGCCGGCTGGTCACCTTCAAGCTGGCGGCGGCCAACCTGCCGACCTTGCGGATCATGCTGGCGGTCAAGACCGTGCTGCTGATCGCCGGCTCGGCGGCCGCCGTCTTGCTGGCGCCGTTCGCCAAGGGCGACAGCTGGCAGCTGATCCTGGTGGCGGTGCTGTTCGTCTGCGCCATGGCCATCCAGAACGCCGCTCACCGGGTGCACATCCCGACCGCGCCGCCGACCACCCTGATGACCGGCTCGACCACCCAGATCATGCTCGACGTCGCCGAGCTTATCCGCGGCGGCGGTCCCGATCGAGGCGCCTCGGTGGCGCGGATCAGGAAGCTGTCGGCGGCCGTCGGCCTGTTCGCGGCCGGCTGCGGCCTGGGCGCGCTGGCCTTCGCGTTCGGCGGACAGTGGGCGTTCTCGGTCTCGGCCGTGCTGGCCTTCCTGTCGCTGTTCTCGGCCGAAGCCCGCAGCCAGCGCGGGTAGCGCTCCCATTCGGGGCTCCGCACTTCACCCGCCTGGGTAGGCGAAGTTCACCCGGGCGGGAATGGCGGCAGGGCTCTCCTTGGTCGAGTTTGGCTACACGCCGGCCTCGCGCCGGCGCGCCGAAGACCAGCCGAAGAGAGCGACGATGCAAGTCCAGACCGTATCGACCCGCGTTCCCGAACCGGCCCCAGACACCGCCCCGGAGCCCGCCAGAGACCAGATCCGCCTGCTGCTGATGCAGGCCCGCCACGCCCTGGCCACCGACCCGGCCGACGCCGAGCGCTGCATCGCCGTGGCCGTGCGCCTGCTGCCGCAGATCGACGCCGCGCCGGCGTCCGAGCCCAGGGTTTTCGCCGCGCCGGTCATGCAGCGCGGAGGGCTGGCGCCCTGGCAGGTGCTGCGGATCAAGGCCCTGGTGGAGGCGCGCCTGGTCGGCCGGATCTCCAGCGCCGAGATGGCCGCCGCCGCCCGGCTCAGCCCCAGCCACTTCTCGCGCGCCTTCCGCATCAGCTTCGGCGACGCGCCCAAGGCCTATGTGAACCGCCGCCGCATCGCCCGCTCCAAGACCATGATGCTGGAGAGCGGCGATTCCCTGGCGGCCATCGCCCTGGCCTGCGGTTTGTCGGACCAGGCCCACTTCTGCCGGATGTTCCGCCGCTTCGAGGGCATGTCGCCCAGCGTCTGGCGCCGCCTGAGCGGCGGGGCGTCCGAGGCCGTCGAGACCGAGGCCGAATGGCCGACGGCCGCGGTCGGCTGAACGGAGAGACAAGACCAGTGACCGCCGCCGTCATGCTTATCCACGGCGCCTGGCTGACGCCGCGCGCCTGGGACCGCTTCAAGGCCCGCTACGAGGCGCGAGGGATGACGGTGATCGCGCCGGCCTGGCCGCTGCTGGACGCGCCGGTCGAGGACTTGCGCGGCCTGTCGCCCCGCCTGCTGGGCCGGCTGACGCTCGAGGCGGTGGTCGAGGCCCATGCCGCCCGCGCGGTGGCGATGGTCGAGCCGCCGATCCTGATCGGCCACGGCCTGGGCGGGCTGATCGTGCAGCGCCTGCTCGACGGCGGCTGCGGCGCCTGCGGGGTGGCCATCGCCTCGACGCCGCCGCTGGGCCTGCTGGCGCGCCCGCGCGCGGCCTGGGCGCTGCGGCGTCTGCTGACGCGCTGGAGCGGCGCTGCGCCATTGTCGCCCGAAGGGTTCGCCGAGCTCTTCTCCCAGACCCTGCCCGAGGACGAGCGTCGCCTGGCCTATGCCGAGCAGGTGGTTCCGGCGCCCGCCCGCGTGGTGCGTCAGGCCCTGCTGGGGCCAGCGAGCGGCGCGGCGAGGGCGGCCCGCCGGCGTCCGCCGCTGCTGCTGATCGCCGGCGACCAGGACCGCATGGCCCCGCCGGCCATGGTCGCGGCCGCCGCCCGCCACCAGCGCCGGGCCGCCTCGCGCACCGACCTGCAGTGCTTCTCGGGCCGGTCGCACTGGCTGTGCAACGAACCGGGCTGGGAGGACGTCGCCGACTTCGCCCTCGACTGGGCCCTGGCCAACGGACGAACGACCCTTCCGGGTCAAGCCCCGAAAGGGTAGTCGTGCGCCGCTTTCGTGTATGGTCGTGGCTTGCGGAACAGGCCAACCGTACGAGTCCCATGCGCAAGGACCGGTCCCCGGACGTCGCCGAATGAATGAACATCCCGCCAGCATCGAGGCCGGCGACGACCGTATCCGCGTGCTGATCGCCGACGACCACCCCATGCTGCGCGAGGGGGTGATCGCGGTGCTCGAAACCCAGTCAGACATGGTGGTGGTCGGCGAAGCGGCCACCGGCGACGAGGCGATCGCCGGCTGGGAGCGGCTGCGTCCCGACATCACCCTGATGGACCTGCAGATGCCCGGCAACGGCGTGGTGGCCATCGAGACCATCCGTCGCTCGCACCCCGAGGCTCGGATCATCGTGCTGACCACCTTCACCGGCGACGCCCAGGCCCTGCATGCGCTGCGGGCGGGCGCGGCGGGCTATCTGCTGAAGAGCAGCCTGCGCCGCGACCTGCTGGACGCCATCCGCGGCGTTCACGCCGGCCGTCGCCACCTGCAGGCCGAGGTGGCCGAGCGCATCGCCATCCACGCCATCGACGAGTCGCTGAACGCCCGCGAGATCACCGTCCTGCAGCTGATCGCCAACGGCAATTCCAACAAGCACATCGCGCGCGAGCTGAACCTGTCGGAAGACACCATCAAGTCGAACATCAAGAGCATCTTCGCCAAGCTCTACGTGAACGACCGGACCCACGCGGTGACCGTGGCCGCCAAGCGCGGCATCATCGACCTTTGAGCCGGGCGGGGGGGCTCCGGAGCGGACTGGCGGGCGCGGCGCTCGCCCTGGCGCTGGCCGGAACGGCGGCGGCCGCGCCGACGCTCGAGCCCCTGGCCGAGTACAAGCGCGTCAGCTGGTCGATCGAGGGCGGGGCCCCCAGCCGGGTCAACACCATCGGCCAGTCGAAGGACGGCTATCTTTGGATCGGCAGCGTCGATGGCTTGTTCCGTTTCGACGGGGTGGCCTTCGAGCCGATCCAGCGCGACGGGCCAAAGCCCGGGCGGCTGAACGTCTCGCAGGTGCTGGGCGCACGCTCGGGCGCCTTGTGGGTGGGCCTTGGCCGCAGCGGCGGCGTGGCGGTCTATCGCGACGGCCGGCTGATCGACGCGCGCATGCCCGATCCCTCGCGCGAGGTCACCAGCCTGGCCGAGGATCGCGAGGGCGGGATCTGGGTCGCCCGGGGCGGTCGCAAGCGCGCCACCCTGGCCCGCTGGCATGACGGCCGCTGGCAGGCGTTCGGCCCCGAGGCGGGCCTGCCCGAGCAGGAGATCTGGCAGGTCTTCTTCGATCGCGACGGCGTGCAGTGGCTGGTGCTGACCAGCACCGTGCTGCGGCGCGCGCCGGGCGAGACGCGCTTTTCGCCGACCGGCGCCAAGGTCGCCCGCCGGGCCAGCCTGGCCGAGGACGCCCTGGGGCGCCTCTGGCTGTCGGACTCCACCAGCACCCGCCTGCTGCGCGGCGAGGCCCCGGCGGCCTCGTCCCTGACCCGGGCCTATCCGCGCCGCGACGAGGTGGGCGCCTCGCGGATCCTGTTCGACCGCAAGGGCGACCTGTGGGGCGCCACCTGGACCGACGGCGTCGTCCATATCCCCGCGCCCGGCGTGGCCGCCCGCAGCGTCGACGCCGGGGCCCTGCGCATCCAGTCCTACAAGGCCGTGCACGGCCTGACCTCCGACCAGACCCACGCCGTGTTCGAGGACCGTGAGGGCAACATCTGGTTCGGGACCGAGCTGGGCCTGGATATGATGCGGCCGGCGGCGGTGACCGTCGAGCAGGCCATCCCGCCCAACTCCGCGCGCGGCTATCGGATGACGTCGACGGCCGACGGCAAGGTGTGGGTCGCTGACGCCCACACCCTCTACGCCATCGCGCCGGGCCAGGCGCCCAAGCCCGTCCTGAAGACCGACTGGTCGGCGGGCTCGCTGTGTGCAGGGGCGGGCGACGCCGTTTGGGTGACGCTGCGCGACACGGTGCTGCGGGTGCGGGGCGGCAAGGTCGAGACCTTCGCCAAGCCGGCCGAGGCCAGCGCCTATGGCTGCGCCGAGGACGAGAACGGACGCCTGTGGATGGCCGCTCTCGACAAGGGTCTCTACTGGCGGGAAGGCGGAGTCTGGAGCCGCTGGCCGGGTGGTGTCGGCATCGCCTCCAACGCCGCGCTCCAGGCTGATGGCCGGGCGGCGATCCTGTTCCGCAACGCCCCGACGCTGCAGGGGGGCGCGCCGTTCGAGCCGATCCACAAGGCGCGCGCGCCGATCGGCGAGATCGAGGGGCTGCTGCCGGGCCGCGAGGCGCTTTATCTCAGCGGCGGCCAGGGCTTCGCCAGGCTGCGCGGCGGGGTGACCGCCAGCCTCGACGCCGAGCGCTACCCGTGGCTGGCTTCGGTCAACGGCCTGGTCCAGACCCCAGCCGGCGACACGTGGACGATCGGCGACGCCGGCGTGGTGCGCATGCGCTCGGCCGACCTCGACAGGGCCCTGGATCGGCCGGGCGCGCCGCTGCCCAGACGGGTGTTCGATTTCCGCGACGGCCTCAACAGCTTCGTCCAGAAATCGCCGGGCCAGCAGATCGCCGCCGGCGGCGACGGCCGGATCTGGATCCTGACCCGCCGCAACGTCGTCGTCGTCGATCCCGCCCGGCTGAGCGTCAACACCTTGCCGCCGCCCGTGGCGGTCCGCTCGGTCAGCGTCGGGGACCAGCGCTTCCGCGACCCCGCCGCCCTGCGCCTGCCGGCCGGCACGACCAGCCTGCGCATCCACTACACCGCCCTGAGCTTCCCCGCGCCCGACCGCGTGCGCTTCCGGTATCGGCTGGAGGGCGTCGACGGCGACTGGATCGAGGCGGGCGACCGGCGCGAGGTGATCTACGACAACCTGCACCCGGGGACCTTCCACTTCCGGGTGAAGGCGGCCAACAGCGACGGCGTGTGGAACGAGCAGGGCGCGACCCTGACCGTCGAGATCCCGCCGACCCTGGTGGAGACCTGGTGGTTCCGCGCCGCCTGCGTGCTGGCCGTGGCGCTGGCGTTGTGGGGCGTCTACGCCCTGCGCCTGCGACGGGTCGCGGCCCAGATCAAGGACCGGCTGGAGCAGCGCGCCGCCGAGCGCGAGCGCATCGCCCGCGAGCTGCACGACACCCTGTTGCAGAGCGTGCAGGGCCTGATCATGCGGTTCCAGTCGGTGGCCTATCAGATCCCTGACGACCTGCCGGCCAAGGACGTGATCAATCAGGCCCTCGACCGCGCCGACCAGATGCTGGTCGAGGGGCGCGACCGGGTGCGCGACCTGCGCGGGGCCGAGGTGCGGCGGCTCGACCTCGTGCTGCGCGAGCTGATGGCCGAGCAGCCGTTCGAAACGGGCGTGAAGGTCGAGCTGGTCGCGGAGGGGACGCCGCGTCCGGTGCAGCCGCTGGTGCAGGAGGAGATTGTCCGCATCGCCGGCGAGGCGCTGTTCAACGCCGCCCGCCACGCCAAGGCCAATCAGGTGCTGGTCAAGGTCTCGTACGGGGTGCGCCAGCTGCAGGTGACGGTCCGCGACGACGGGGTGGGCATCGGCGCGAACCGCATGGCCTGGGCCAGCCGCGAGGGCCACTACGGCCTGATCGGCATGCACGAGCGGGCCGGCAAGATGGGCGCCCAGCTGGCCATCGAGAGCGCCGCGGGCAAGGGCACGACCATCGCCTTGAGTGTCGCCGGATCGATCGCCTATCCGACCCAGCCGTGGTTCGCACGGCTGGGGCGGCGAAACAGTCGCGGCGCGCCAAGCTGAGCCATGGACGTGTGCGAACCTGTTCTCTAGGTTGCGCCGCGCAATTTCGTGCAGCCTGGAGATCGTAAATGAAGTTCCCCGGTATCGCCGTCTTCCTGGCGGCCATGGCGATGGTCTCGAGCGCGTCGGCGAGCAACGCCACGGCCGGCTCAATCTCCAACATCGCCATCAATGGCGCGGGGATCGTCAGCTTCCATCATTCGGGCGGCCGCGAGGCGCCGCCGGCCTGCCAGACCCAGGCCAGCACGGTATGGGTGTTCTCGGCCGCGACGCCGCAGGGACAGGCCAAGCTGTCGTTCCTGCTGACCGCCTACTCGCTGGGCAAGCAGGTCACGATCCTGGGCACGTCCGACTGCGCCGAATGGGGCGACACCGAGACGGCCAACGTCATGTTCATGGTGGGCTGAGGGGCGTTCAGGCCTTCAGCCACACCGCCACGGCCGACAGGGTGACGCAGGCGATGGCGGTGGTCAGGGCCACGGTGCGCGCGCCGCCGCGCGAGAACACGCCGTAGGCCCTCGTCTGGATGAAGACGTTGACCGCCGTCGGCGTCGCCGCCAGCAGGGTGGCGGCCAGGTGGAAGGCCGGCGGCGCCGGCGTCAGGCCCACGGCGAACCAGACGAGGATCGGTAGGATCAGCAGCTTGCCGATGGCGGCGACGACCACCGGGCTCCAGCGCGGCGGGGCCGCGTCGGCCTCGGCGGGCAGGCCCAATACCACGCCCAGCGCGACCAGGGCCACCGGGCTGCCCGAGGCGGCGGCCGCGCCGACCGCGCGGTCGAGCACGCCGGGCAGCTGCAGGCCCAGCAGCGCCAGGGCCGTGCCGAACAGGGCGGCGGCGACGATCGGGTTGCGGAACGCCTGCATGGTCGAGCGCCACACCGAGCGCCCGCCGGCCCAGCCCAGCAGGGCGACGCCCAGCGCCGTGGCCAGCACGAAGTCGATGGCGACCATGCCGGCACCGACGCGGGCCACTTCGGGTCCGAACACGGCGGCCGCCACGGGCAGGCCCAGGAAGGCGCTGTTGCCGACACCGGCGGCCATGGCCGCGCCGGCGCGCTCGCCCCGGTTCCAGCGCAGGACCAGGCCGACGGCGACCATCAGCGCCATGATCGCCGCCAGGCAGCCGGCATAGGCGGCAAGGCCCAGGGTCAGGTCATGGTCGGGCCGTCCCATGCGCGAGAGCGAATGCACCAGCAGGGCCGGAAAGCCGATCCAGTAGACATAGGCCGACAGCCCCTGGGCCATGCGGCCGTCCAGCAGCATCAGCCGCGCCAGGGTCACGCCCGCCCCGACCAGCAGGAAGAACGGCAGGGCGCGCGCCAGCACCTCCAGCGTCAGGGCGATCACGCCGGATACGCCTTGGCGGGCGAGGGAAGGGTCATGCGCGAGGGCCTCGGCGGAAAACGCGGGTCGCTGGATAGCACCGCCTTCGCGCCGGGGTCAAAAGCGGCGCTGGGGGATGTCTGGCAGAAGCGCGCGAAGGTTCGGCGACGGCGTTGCGCCGCTCGCGCAAAGGGCGGCAGGATGGGGCATGAGCGAGGCCATCCAATTTCACCGCGCCGTCCCGATCCTGCGCAGCTTCGACGAGCGCAAGGCGCGGGAGTTCTATCTCGATTTCCTCGGCTTCGAAGTCCAGTTCGAGCACCGCTTCGAGCCGGGCATGCCGCTGTACATGGGGATCGAGCGGGCGGGTCTCGTCCTGCACCTGTCCGAGCATCACGGCGACGCCGCGCCCGGCTCGACCGTCTATGTGCCGATGAAGGGCGTCCACGCCTATCAGGCCGAGCTGATCGGCAAGAACTATGGCTATGGCCGGCCAGGCGTCGACGAGCAGCCGTGGGGCGACGTGCTGCAGGTGCACGACCCCTTCGGCAACCGCATCCGCTTCTGCGAGGAGCGCGACTAGAGCCTGCCGTAGCCCTTCAGCAGGCTGAGCGCGCCGTCCATCACCACCAGGTCGTGGCTCTTCATCGGATCGTCGGGGCCGACCTCGACCTGGTAGAGGATCATGCGGTCGCGGGCCTCGTCGCGGAACTCCAGGGTGCGCTTGGTGCGCGAGGACTTGTCGGCGTGCAGCACCAGGCCCTTGTCGTCGATCAGGGCGCCGATGACCGAGGCGCTCTCCATCCCGGCCATCCGCACCGAGCATTCATCGACCGTGGCCTTGGGATTGACCACCCGCGAGGCGTGCAGCCGCCACTCGTCGGCGTCGGTCATGATCCAGGTCGTGTCGAACTTGCGCTCGCCCAGGCGTGCGGCCGACTTCGAACCCTCGGCTTCGGGATCGGGACGGCCGTTGCCGCCCTCGGCGACCTTGGCCGCGACCGCCTCGTAGGCGGCGTCGCCGCAATAGCGGTCCATGCGCGCCACCGCGGTGGTCGCCGGATCGAGGAAGGTGACGGGGTCGGGCAGGGGCGGGCCGGTGCGCACCACGTAGATCAGCGACAGGCTCGGCTTGGCGCCCCACACGCCGGGCGGCAGGCCGCGCCACAGCACGTAATAGCCCGAGACGCCCTCGGCGGCGTGCTGGTCCTTGTAGAGCAGCATCCGCGCGCCGTCCTCGAAGGCGACGTTCACGGGCAGCGAGCCGCTGACGTACTGCACCAGGAAATCGAAGAACTCGCCCTGGCCGGTGGGGACCTGAACCTTGCAGCGGATCTCCATGCCGCCGCCCGGCAGACGGGTCTCGGCGACCGTGGCCATGTGGAAGGCGTAGTCGTTGTCGTAGCGCCACTGGGTGTCGCCGCGCTCCAGGCGCGTGAAGGCGGGCATGTTCGGCGCCGGGTCGTGGGTCTGGACGAAGGCGCCGACGATCGGCCGGCTCTCCTTGGCGCCCGCGGCGATGAAGGCCTTCCTGGCCTCGTCGGCCGACCGCATGTCGTGGGGGCACAGGGTGTGGAACTCGTCCATGAACACCGTGCCTGACATGGGCTTCTTGGGCTTGGACTCGCAGGCCGGCAGGACCAGCAGGGCGATGCAGCCCAGAACGCCGAGGATACGCACGATCGATTCTCCAGGATCACGCGCAGGGTTCATCAGTCTCAACCCTGGGGGAAGGGCTTGCGCGTTCCGGGCGAGCGGGAAGGGCGCTCGTTGATCTGCTTACTTACAGAACTTTCAGTTGCGGTGGCCCGGTGCATGCGGTTGAAGTGACGCTTCATTGCAAGTGAGGGTCGTTTCCATGCTGCATCGTCGTCGCCTGCTCACCCTCGCCGCCGTAGCCGGGAGCGCGCCGTCGGCGGCGCTGGCCCGGCAGATCATGGCCCTGCCGACGGTGGATGCCGCGGCGGTGCTGGCCCAGACGGGCGCGCCGGCCGTGGCGGGCCTGCTCACCGACCCCGAGAAGGTGATCGTGCAGAAGCAGGCCGGCGTGCGCCGCGCGGACGCGCCCGACCTCGTCGCAAGCTCGGACCTTTGGCACATCGGCTCCAACACCAAGGCCATGACCTCGGCCGTCTACGCCCGGCTGGTCGAGGCCGGCAAGGCCAAGTGGGGGGCGAGCCTTGGGTCGCTGTTCCCGGGCGTGAAGCTCGATCCGGCGTGGAGCGAAACCACGGTCGAGCGGCTGATGAGCCACGTGTCGGGGATCAGCGACAAGCCGGTGATGGCCGGCGGCTGGCTGGCGCGGGCCCATGCCGACAAGCGGCCGCTGACCGTGCAGCGGGCCGAGCTGGCCGCGCAGATCCTGGCCGCGCCGCCCACCGCCAAGCCCGGCAAGTACGAGTACTCCAACCTCAACTACATACTGGTCGGCTCGGCGATCGAGACGATCACCGGAACGCCCTGGGAGCAGGTGATCGACGCCCAGCTCTTCAAGCCGCTGGGGATCACCACGGCCGGGTTCGGCGCGCCGAAGGGCGCCGCGCCCTGGGGCCATCTGCCAAAGCCGGGCGGCGGGTTCACGCCGGTGGATCCGGCCGGCCCGTCCGACAATCCGCCCGCCCTGGGGCCGGCCGGCACGGTGCACATGAGCCTTGCCGACCACGCCCGCTTCGCGCGGGTGTTCCTCAAGGACAACGCCTTCCTCAGCGCCGACAGCATCAAGCACATGACCACGCCGGTCGGCGACGCGATCTATGCGCTGGGCTGGCTGGTGGTGCCCAGCCAGCCGTGGAGCCAGGGTCCGCTACTGGTCCACGAGGGCTCCAACACCATGTGGCACGAGGTGATCATGATGGCGCCGGGACGCGGGGCGGCGATCATCGCGGCCAGCAACGCCGGGCCCGAGGCCTCGAAGGGCGCGGCCAACAAGCTGCTGCACCAGCTGCGGGCCGCCTACGTGGGTTGAGGTCTCGGGATCCTACCGCTCGTCGGCCGGCAGGCGGATGTGCACCAGTTTCCAGACGAACAGCTCGCGGCGCTGGAAGGTGAAGATCGTGGCCTTTGACTTGTCGCCCGGGCGGCGCACGGCGATGCGCACGCGGTTGGGGTCCCAGTAGGCGATGGTCGGATAGGGGCCGCGCACCACGGCCTGCATCCGGCCCAGCACCGTCTCGGGCCGAGCCGCCGGTGGCGGGGCCGAGCCGGGGGCGTAGCCGCGGGTCAGCGCCGACAGGCCCTGGACGGTGAGGTAGCGGTCGACCTTGGGCTCTGGCGGGGCGATCGGCTCGATGGCGCGCTTGAAGACGCCCATCGGGTTGGTCCACAGCGACGGGGCCTCGGGCTTGGCGGCGGGCGCTTCCTCGTCCAATTGGCCGGTCAGGCTGCGGCGCACGACCGGAAAGTCGACCAGCTCGCCCAGCGCCTGCACGTCCTCGTACTGGGCCGCGGCCTTCAGGGCGCGGAAGGCGAACCAGGGCGCTGTGGCGAAGGCGGCGGCGAATATGAAGATCGCCAGGACCAAGAGGTCCCAGATCCGCTTCTGCAAAGTCATTGCGCCCCCGCACGGTTAACGCCGCCTAGAATGGGTATTCATGCCCCCTCTGCAAGGGCGTTCGCGCGTCAAGGGTTCCAAGTCCTGCGCGTGACGGTCGCCAAAACCGGTTCCCACTTTTGGCTGTCACGCTGGCTGAGTGGAATCCGCTTTCCCCGAAGGCTGTCGCGCTCTATGGGGTCGCCGCTTACGGCGTGACCTTAAGCCCTCGCCGTCCCTGAGGAATTCCCGGAGCGTCCATGGCCGGCTCGCGCATCGCCGATCTCTTCCGCTGCAAGCCCGTCGGGGCGATCGCGGCCGAGGGCGACGACAATCCCAACGAGCTGCCGCATCAACTGGAGCGCTCGATCGGCCTGTTCCAGCTGACCATGCTGGGCGTCGGCGCCACCATCGGCACGGGCATCTTCGTGGCCCTGACCACGGCGGTGCCGCTGGCCGGCCCGGCGGTCATCGTCTCGTTCGTCATCGCCGGCATCACCGCGGCCCTGACGGCCCTGTGCTACGCCGAGCTGGGCTCGACCATCCCGGTGTCGGGCTCGTCCTACTCCTACGCCTACGCCACGCTGGGCGAGTTCGTGGCCTTCCTCGTCGGCGCCTGCCTGCTGCTCGAGTACGCCGTATCGGCCTCGGCCATCGCCGTGGGCTGGGGTCAGTACCTGAACGAGCTGTTCGTCGACCTGTTCGGCTGGCGCCTGCCCGACGCCCTGGCCAAGCCGCCCGGGGCGGGCGGGGTGTTCAACCTGCCGGCCGTGGTGCTGGTGGGCTCGTGCATGGTGCTGCTGCTGCGCGGGGCCAAGGAGTCGACCACGATCAACGCCGTGCTGGTGGTCGCCAAGCTGCTGGTGCTGCTGTTCTTCGTGGTCATCGCCTTCACCGGCTTCAACTCCGAGAACCTGACGCCGTTCGCGCCCATGGGCGTGGCGGGCATCGGGGCGGCGGCATCGTCGATCTTCTTCTCCTACATCGGCATCGACGCGGTCTCGACCGCCGGCGACGAGGTCAAGAACCCGCGCCGCAACCTGCCACTGGGCGTGGTGCTGTCCTTGCTCATCGTCACCGGCGTCTATGTGCTGGTGGCGATCGCCGCCGTCGGCGCCCAGCCCTGGACCGCTTTCGCCGGCCAGGAGGCGGGCCTGGCGGTGATCCTGCGCAACCTGACCGGCGCGGGCTGGACCTCGCTGGTGCTGTGCCTGGGCGCGATCATCTCGATCTTCAGCGTCACGCTGGTGGTCATGTACGGCCAGACGCGGATCCTGTTCGCCATGAGCCGCGACGGCCTCCTGCCGCGCATCTTCCAGAAGACCGACCCGCGCACCCGGGTGCCGACCTGGAACACCGCCATCGTCGCGGCCTTCATCGCCTTCCTGGCCGCGTTCGTGCCGCTGGACGTGCTGGTCAACCTGACCAGCATGGGCACGCTGATCGCCTTCGCCATCGTCTCGGCCGGGGTGATCATCCTGCGCCGCACCCGGCCCGACCTGCCGCGCGGCTACAAGGTTCCGCTGTATCCGGTGCTGCCGATCGCCAGCGTGGCCTTCTGCGGCTACCTGATCATCGGCCTGCCGTGGGACACCTTCGCCCTGTTTGGCGTCTGGGTGGCGGCCGCCTGCGTGATCTACTTCGGCTATTCGCGGAAGCACTCGAAGCTGGCCTGACCGCGCGAGCGGCGAGGAAGGCCATTTCGGAACACCGCCGCGCGAAGTTTCGGCGCTGGGTGAGGTTCCTGGGGATCGCGGACCTTCTCGCCTTGCCCCTGAAGGCCGGCGCCACCTACGGTCGCGGCCTGGTTCGAGGAGGCGGCGTATGGCGGCGACGAACAGCCGGCGCACGGTGCTGGCGGGACTGGGCGGCCTGGGCGCGGCGGCGCTGTCGGGCTGCGCCTCGAGCGGCGGACCGCGCCTGGCGACGGCCGCGACGCCGGGCTTCGTCACGCCGTCCCTGGCGCCCCTGCGGATGGAGATCGACCGGATCACCAAGATCACGGTGTGCCTGCGGCCCTTCCGCGCCGCCGGGCCGCGCCTCGACGTCGAGACCGTGGCGGGCAAGCGCGTGGTCCACAACTACGGCCATGGCGGCAGCGGCTGGTCGCTGTCGTGGGGCTCGGCCCAGATCGCCGTGGCCAGGGCGCTGGAGGGCGGAACCCGCGAGGTCGCCGTCATCGGCTGCGGCGCCATCGGCCTGACCACGGCCCTGACCCTGCAGCGGGCGGGCGCCAAGGTGACGATCTACGCCAAGGAACGCACGCCCTACACCCGATCGGCCCGCGCCACCGGCACCTGGTCGCCCGACAGCCGCATCGCCGACGAAGGCAAGGTGGACGCGGCCTTCCCCGCGCTGTGGGAAAAGATGGCCCGCGCTTCCTACGCCGAGTACCAGACCCTGCTGGGCCTGCCCGGCGAGCCGGTGTCGTGGAGCGACCGCTACAATCTCTACGACGGCCCGGCTGGTCCGCGCGGAACCCGGCCCGTCAACGCCGTCCACTTCGCCGACTATCACGAGCGCCTGGCGGGGCTCGTGCCCGGCATGCGCGACCTGGCCGCCGACGAGCATCCGTTCAAGGGCCTGCGCGCCCGGCGCGGCGTGCAGATGCAGTTCAACGTCGCCGATCTCGCCCACCAGCTGACCCGCGACTTTCTGCTTGAGGGCGGCCGCATCGAGACCATGAGCTTTGCGACGCCCGCCGACCTGGCGCGGCTGAAGGAGGCGGTGGTCGTCAACTGCACCGGCTACGGCGCCCGGGCGCTGTGGAAGGACGAGACGATCGTGCCGGTGCGCGGCCAGATCGCCTGGCTCGCCCCGCAGCCGGAGGTGCGCTACGGCCTCTACTATCGCCGGGTCTCGGTGCTGCCCCGTCCGGACGGGATCGTCGTGCAGTCCGTCGGCGACGAGATGTCCGGTTACGGCGTCGACGACGAGACGCCCGATCGCGCCGAGGCCGAGGAGGCCGTCCGCACGATTGCTCAGCTGTTTTCAATGAGTCGGGTTTAGGATCGCCGCGATGACCCAGATCGAAGTCCAGGGAATGGAAAAGCGCGCCTACCGTCGCTACCCCGCCTCGCGCAAAGCCTACCTCGTGGTGGGCGGCGAGCCCCTGCGCTGCCGGTTGATCGACATCGCCAAGGGCGGCGCGCGCATCGCCGCGCCGGAGTTCGCCGCGCCGCCGGAGATCCTGCACCTGGTCGATCCGGCTCGCCGCATGGTCCACCTGACCCGCATGGTCTGGCAGGGCGACGGCCAGATGGGCCTGCAGTTCATCGACTCGCGGGCCTTCACCGAGCCGCTTGGCGGCGCCGAGGGGGCGGGGCGCGTGGTCGAGATGGTCGGCCCCTGGCCGAAGCAAACCCAAGGAAACTAGACGTTTTTCGCCTGCCGTAACGGCAAGCTGAGCCAACCGGAATTCAAGTCGCGCGTTGCTGGCTCTGTCGGATCTCGACAGACGCCAAGGTGAGCGCGTGAACGCGATACTTCGTGCGGCGGCCCTGAGCGCCGCCTTGATGCTGGCCGGCTGCGGGACGATGGCCCGGCCGCCCGAGGGCGTGGTCAGGGTCGCGCCCGGCGCGGTGATCCCCACGGCCGATCCACGCATCGTCGCCAGCGACGCAGCGCCGGTGCGGCTGCTCGAGCGCCAGATCATGGGCGAGCAGGGGCAGGGGCCCACGGCGATCCTCGCCCTTTCTGGCGGCGGGGCCAATGGGGCCTATGGCGCGGGCGTGCTGGTGGGCTGGACGCAGAGCGGCCGGCGCCCCGACTTCCGCATCGTCACGGGGGTCAGCACCGGAGCCCTGGCCGCGCCGTTCGCCTTCCTCGGCTCGTCCTGGGATCCACAGCTGGCGGCCGCCTACTCCGACGGCGGGGCCAAGGACATCCTGGCCTGGCGGCAACTGGCCACCTTCGCGTCGCCCAGCCTCTACAGCAGTTCGGCCCTGCGCAAGCTGGTCGACAAGGCGGTGACGCCGCAACTGCTGACGGCCATCGCCGCCGAGCACGACAAGGGCCGGCGGCTGCTGGTGGCGACCACCAACCTCGACAGCGAGGAGACGGTGATCTGGGACATGGGCCTGATCGCCAAGCAGGGCGGCGAGCAGGGGCTGAAGCTGTTCAAGGACGTGCTGACCGCCTCGGCCAGCATTCCGGGGGTCTTTCCGCCCGTGCTGATCGCCGGGCGGGCCAAGGACGGCCGGATCATCCAGGAGATGCATGTCGACGGCGGGGTCAACACGCCGTTCCTCGCGGTGCCCGAGAGCCTCGTCCTGTGGAGCCGTCCGACGGGCGCGGTTGGCGGCGGCTCGATCTACGTGCTGGTCAACGGCCAGCTGGGCCGGCGCGACGCGGTAACCGCCGGCAAGCTGACGGCGATCCTCAAGCGCAGCTACGACAGCGGCAGCAAGGCCTCGACCCGCGCGCACCTGGCCGCCAACGCCGCCTTCGCCCAGCGCAACGGCCTTGCCTTCCGCGTCGCCGCCGTACCCGACGACGCCGAGGCCAACAGCCTGGACTTCAGCGACGGCGCCATGCGCCGCCTGTTCGACCTGGGCCGCGAGCAGGGCCGAACCGGCAAGGCCTGGGGCGACTGGAAGCCCGCCGAGGCCGAGAAGGCGGCGGCGACGGGGATCATCGTCATCGACGCACCGCCGGCGCGGCGATAGCCGTCAGGCCGTCTCGTGGCGCATGGCCTCGGCCGCCAGCGCCGCGTGCTCGGCGATGCGGCCGCCCGCCTTGCGCTCGCTGTAGCGGTCGACGAGGTAGTCGGCGCGGTCGCGGGTCAGCAGGGTGAACTTGACCAGCTCCTCCATGACGTCGACCACGCGGTCGTAATAGCTGGACGGCTTCATGCGGTCGTTCTCGTCGAACTCCTTGTAGGCCATGGCGACCGACGACTGGTTGGGGATGGTGATCATCCGCATCCAGCGGCCCAGCAGGCGCAGGGTGTTGACCGCATTGAACGACTGCGAGCCGCCGCTGACCTGCATGACCGCCAGGGTCTTGCCCTGGGTGGGACGCACGCTGCCGATCTCCAGCGGGATCCAGTCGATCTGCGACTTGATCACGCCCGTGATCGCCCCGTGCCGCTCGGGACTGCACCAGACCTGGCCCTCCGACCATTCCGACAGGTCGCGCAGTTCGCGGACCTTGGGGTGATCGGGTCCCGAGGCGTCGGGCAGGGGCAGGTCCCGCGGGTCGAAGATCCGGGTCTCGCAGCCCAGGGCCTGGAGGATGAGGGCGGCCTCCTCGACCAGCAGCCGGCTGAACGAGCGCTCGCGCAGCGATCCATACAGCAGCAGAATGCGCGGCGAGTGCGACGCGCGGGGTGACGGCTCCAGACGGTGCTGGTCGATCCTGGCGAGGAACGGGGCGTCGAGGGCGGGGAACTCGTTCACGGTAGGCTCCGGGGACTATGCAAAGGCATATATTTCGAGAACAATGGAAATATGGAATCGATGTCCGCTGTCAACATGCTCTCGGCCCTGGGCCACGACGGTCGTCTGGCGATCTTTCGGCTGCTGGTGAAGGCCGGGCCGCAGGGCGTGGCGGCAGGCCAGATCGCACGGACGCTGGACGTGCTGCCCAACAGCCTGTCGGCCAATCTGAACATCCTGGCGCACGCCGGCCTGATCACATCGCGGCGCGAGGGGCGCTCGATCATCTATTCGGCCGACTACGGCGCGATGAGCGGCCTTCTGGGCTTCCTGATGGAGGACTGCTGCAACGGCGCGCCGGAGATCTGCTCGCCCCTGACCGCTGTCCTGGCCCGCGTCGAAGGCTGCGGTCCGGCCTGTGCGCCCAAATGACCATGGTCGCTTTCGATCTGCGCCGCCGTCTGGTCGCCGAAGGGCTGGGGACGGCCCTGCTGCTGGCGGTGGTGGTCGGCTCGGGGATCATGGGCGAGCGGCTGGCGGGCGGTAACGTCGCCATCGCCCTGCTGGGCAACACCCTGGCCACGGGCGCCGGGCTGGTCGCGCTGATCGGCGTATTCGGTCCGATCTCGGGCGCGCACTTCAACCCGGTGGTCACCTTGGTGGCGGCGTCGCGGCGGGAGCTGTCCTGGCGGGAGGCGGCCTTATATCCGCTGGCGCAGGTCATCGGCGCGGTTCTTGGCGTCTGGATCGCCCACGCCATGTTCGGCGAGGCGATCCTGCAGGTCTCGACCAAGGCGCGGACCGGTCTCGACCAGGCGTTCGCCGAGCTGGTGGCGACGTTCGGGCTGTTGGCGACGATCCTGGCAACCTCGCGGTTCGAGCCCAGGAGCACGCCCGTGGCCGTCGGCCTCTACATCACCGCCGCCTACTGGTTCACGGCCTCGACCTCGTTCGCCAATCCCGCCGTGACGCTGGCCCGTTCGATGACCGACAGCTTCGCCGGCATCGCGCCCGCCGGCGCGCCGGCCTTCATCCTTGCCCAGACCGCCGGCGCGATACTGGCGGCGGCGGTGTTCGGATGGCTGCTGAAACCGGAGACCGCCTCGTGACCGACTTTCCGATCACCATCTTCCACAATCCCGCCTGCGGCACCTCGCGCAACGTCGTGGCCATGGTCGAGGCGGCCGGCTATGCGCCGACGGTGGTGGAATACCTGCAAGCGGGCTGGACGCGAGAGCAATTGCTTGACCTCGCCGCGCGGGCCGGGCTGCCGCTGCGCGAGCTGATCCGAGAGAAGGGAACCTCGGCGCAGGCGCTGGGCCTGCTGGCGTCCGACGTGTCCGACGAGCGCATCCTCGAGGCCATGGTCGCCGATCCTATCCTGGTGAACCGGCCGATCGTGGTCACGCGCAAGGGGGTGGCGCTGTGCCGGCCGTCAGAGGCGGTGCTGGACCTGCTGGAGCAGCGCCCCGGCCGCTTCGCCAAGGAGGGCGGCGAGGTCGTCATCCCCTAGAGGGCGGCCGGGTTCCTGGTGCGAACAGCAGGTCCGACCAGCGCCAGGAGGCGTCGCCCAGAGCCAGGCGCGGGGCGCCGGGCCCGTCGGCCAGGCTGACGACGACGAGGCCGCGCATGGTGTCGGCGCGGCAGGCGGCCGGCGCGAAGCCGACCTCCATGATGATCGCCTCGCGCACGCCGGCCAGGCCGCGGCCCACCTGGTTGGGGCTCTGCAGCCACTTGCCGTTCCAGATCAGCACCGCCTTGCCGGAGGCGGCGGCCTCGCCGTGGGCCGAGGCCAGGGCGCTGCGGACGCGGGGATTGCGGCGCAGGGCCGCCTGCAGCCGGCGGACCATGTCGCAGCTGGCGCCGTCGCCCGAGCCGTTCCCCGATCCGGTCCCGACCGTGGTGGCGCCGGCCAGTTCGGCCTCGCCCAGTTCGGCGGCCATCATCGTGGTGTCGGCGGGGGTGGCGGGCAGGGGCTCGACGTCGGGCGGGCGCAGGGCCGGACGGGCGGTGCGGGTCGGCGGTTTCGGGTCTGGCTTGGGCGGAGCGGGCGAGGGCGGCCGCGCGGGCTTGGAGTCGGGTTTAGGCTCCGGCGCGGGCGGCTTGGGTTCCGGCGGCGGGGGAGGCGGGGGCGGCGGCTGGACGAGATCGACCGCGAACGGCTCGGGTTCGGGCGGACGCGGCTCGCCCTGGGACAGCATCACGGCCGCGAGCACGGCCGCGTGGGCCCCGACGCTGAACAGGCCGGCCGCCAGCTTCGTCGCGCGCGAGGGGCGGCGTCGCGGAGGGTCGATCAGCGGTCGTGGCATCGGGCGTCCGTCACGGGCGCCGGAACGCCGACGCGTCGTCCAGATGAACACCGCGCCGCGTCAGGATCGTGGCGGGCGCCGCCCCGATGCGGCCACGGGCGCTAACGGGGCGGCGTCGGCGTCAGCCGGCGACGACCTCGACGGCCAGCGGCGCGCCGCCGTCGGCGATGGCGATCAGGCGGTCGACATTGGGATGCGCGCCGGGGTTTTCGCGGGCGTCGGCGGTGTGCTCGGCGAAGACGGCCAGGCCGTGCTCGGCGGCCTTGGCGTCGAGGGCGCCGAAAGCCTGCTTCAGGTACTGATAGACGGCGACCGAGCCCTTCTTGCCCGGCTGGTTCTCGATGCTGGCGACCACAGTCCCTTCGGCGTCGACGAGGTCGACGCGCGCCACGCCGTCGATGGGCGGCAGTTGCTGAAGGTTGTCTTTGAAGGTCGCGCTGGGCTGGATCATCGCCGGCTTTTCTGAGTTCGAGAGTGGGGCGGGCCTTTAGCACCCCGCTTTGAGGCCTGCCCAAAGAAAAAGGCCCTCCCGCGAGGGAGGGCCTTCGTCCTTACCGGAAGGTCGGTCGCCTTAGGCGGCCATGGCCTTCTGCAGGTTCTCGTCGATCTTGTCGAGGAAGCCTTCAGTGGTCAGCCAGCCTTGCTTGTCGCCGACGAGCAGGGCCAGGTCCTTGGTCATGAAGCCGCTTTCGACGGTGTCGATGCAGACCTTTTCCAGGGTGGCGGCGAACTTGGCCAGTTCCTGGTTGTCGTCGAGCTTGGCGCGGTGGGCCAGGCCACGGGTCCAGGCGAAGATCGAGGCGATCGAGTTGGTCGAGGTCGACTCGCCCTTCTGGTGCTGGCGGTAGTGACGGGTCACCGTGCCGTGGGCGGCTTCGGCTTCCACGGTCTTGCCGTCCGGCGTCATCAGCACCGAGGTCATCAGGCCCAGCGAGCCGAAGCCTTGAGCCACGATGTCCGACTGCACGTCGCCGTCGTAGTTCTTGCAGGCCCAGACGTAGCCGCCCGACCACTTCAGCGCCGAGGCGACCATGTCGTCGATCAGGCGGTGTTCGTAGTGGATGCCCAGAGCCTTGAACTGCTCGGCGTAGTGCTCGTCGTAGACTTCCTGGAACAGGTCCTTGAAGCGGCCGTCATAGGCCTTGAGGATCGTGTTCTTGGTCGACAGGTAGACCGGGTACTTGCGGTTCAGGCCGTAGGCGAACGAGGCGTGGGCGAACTCGCGGATCGACTCGTCGATGTTGTACATGGCCATGGCCACGCCCGAACCCGGAGCCTTGTAGACTTCGTGCTCGATGGTCTCGCCGTCTTCGCCGACGAACTTGATCGTCAGGGTGCCCTTGCCGGGGAACTTGAAGTCGGTGGCGCGGTACTGGTCGCCGAAGGCGTGACGGCCGACGATGATCGGTTGGGTCCAGCCCGGCACCAGGCGCGGCACGTTCTGGCAGATGATCGGTTCACGGAAGATCACGCCGCCCAGGATGTTGCGGATCGTGCCGTTCGGCGACTTCCACATCTTCTTGAGGTTGAACTCGGTGACGCGCTGCTCATCGGGGGTGATGGTGGCGCACTTCACGGCCACGCCGTGCTTCTTGGTCGCCTCGGCGGCGTCGATCGTCACCTGGTCGTTGGTGGCGTCGCGGTTCTCGACCGACAGGTCGTAGTAGTCCAGTTCCAGGTCCAGATACGGGAAGATCAGCTTATCCTTGATGAGCTTCCAGATGATCCGGGTCATTTCGTCGCCGTCCATGTCGACGACGGGATTGGCGACTTTGATCTTGGCCATTGCGGGGTCTTCCTCTCGCGGTGGCGCGCTCTGACGCTCGGCGCACAGGGCCGAAACGTGGCGCGGACGGCGAGCCCTATAGACTGTTGCGGCCGTTGGGGAAAGGCTGCGTGGTGCGACGTCCGATGGTCGAGCGCGGCATTCCACCGCAGGCGACATGGACCCCGCACCGCCCTAATGGGTTGTAGCTGCGCTGGCCGTCCCGCGTGGGGACGAGAGTGGGGAGCGGGTTTGGACAACTTGTGGCGTCATACGGAGGTGATGTCGCCGCTCGCGCGCCGACTGCTGGCCTTCGCCGCCCTGGTGTCGATCGCGGTGACCGGCCTCGTCACGGCCGTGACCTTCTACTTCGTGCAGCAGAGCGCCGCCGAGACCCAGATGCGGCACCTGGCCGAATATGTCGGCGAGCGGGTCAAGACCGAGGACCGTCTGTTCTCGGACCTGGTGAAGGTGCATGACGCCGCCAGCCTGGCCCTGATGCGCCGCCTGCGCGAGATCGAGCCCGACATCGACGACCAGTTCGACCTGTTGTTCCCAGAGTTCGGCGACGGCACCCGGCGCACGGCGCCGCGCCTCTATGACGGCGGCCGCACGGGCAATCACTACGTCTACGGCATCGGCGGCTTCGTGCCGCAGGCCCGCGAGCTGACCCGTGAGGACAAGGCGCTGATGGTGGCGGCCATGGAGGTCGTCGCCAACGCCGGCGAGACCGAGATCGGCCACTACGACAATTTCTACTTCTTCACGCCGCAGACCCGGCTGGTGATGTTCGGCCCCAAGCGCAAGGACCGCCTGCTCTATTACCGGCAGGACGCGCCGCCCGGCCTGGACATCGCCAAGGAGGAGATGAGCCAACTCACCCTGCCGGCCAACAATCCGCAGCGGGTGATGAAGTGCACCAAGCTGCGCAAGCTGATCTCCAACCCCAGCGGTCGCGGACTGAACGCGGCCTGCGTGACCCCGTTCGACATCGGCGAGCGGCATGTGGGGGCCTGGGGCACCAGCCTGTCGCTTGACTCCTTCCTGCTGCGGGCCGTCGGCGACGCGCTGCCGGGCGGGCAGAACATGATCGTCTCGTCCGACGGCGAACTGATCGCCGCGCCGGGCTTGGCCGCCGACGGCGTGGTCGACGCCGCCCAGCTGGCCAAGGTGCAATCGCGCGAGCGGGTCGCCGACCTCGTCGCCCAGATCCGCAAGCACGGCGGCGACGTCGGGGCCTTGCGCGATCGCAGCGGCGACCGCGTGGTGGCCTACGGGCGGATGAAGGAGCCCGACTGGTACTTCCTGATGACCTTCCGTTCGGACCAGATCGTCTGGAACGCGGTTAAGACGGCGTCGTGGGTGCTGCTGTTCGGGGTGGTCGGGGTCGTCGCCCAGCTCTTCCTGCTCTACCGCCTGATGGCCCGCGAGGTGGTCGCGCCCCTGCGCGGCCTGGGCGAGGCCCACCGCGCCGACGACGGCGAGGCGGCCGCCCGCATCGAGGCCCGCGGCGACGAGATCGGCGCCCTGGCCCGCGCGCTACGCAAGCAGCGCGAGGTGCACGAGGATCTGCTGCGCTCGCTGGAGGTGCGGGTCGCCGAGCGCACCCGCGAGCTGGAAAAGGCCAACCAGGCCAAGTCGGTGTTCCTGGCCAATATGAGCCACGAGCTGCGCACGCCGCTGAACGGGGTCATCGCCGTGGGCGACCGCTTGGCCGAGGAGAACGATCCGGCCCGCCGGCGTGAACTGGCCGCGCTGGTGGCCTCGTCGGGTCGCCTGCTGGAGCAGGTGCTGGGCGATATCCTCGACGTCTCCAAGATCGAGGCCGGCGAGTTCCAGCTGACCTTCGCGCCCTTCGATCTGGAGGGGCTGGTGGCCGGCATGGCCGAACTGCACCGCGCCTCGGCCGAGGCCAAGGGCCTGGCCTTCTCGTGGTCGGTGGCGCCGGACACCGTCGGCCGATACGACGGCGACGCCGGCCGCATCAGCCAGATCCTGTCGAACCTCCTGGGCAACGCGGTGAAGTTCACCAGCGTCGGCGGTGTCGACCTGTCGGTGGAGAAGGTGGGCGAGCTGGTGCGCTTCAGCATCAGCGATACCGGCGTCGGCTTCGACGACGCCGTGCGCGAGCGCCTGTTCAAGCGCTTCGTCCAGGCCGACCAGTCGATCACCCGCCAGTTCGGCGGCACCGGGCTGGGGCTGTCGATCTGCGCGGCCCTGGCCGAGATGATGGGCGGCTCGATCGACGCGCGGGCGGTGGTCGGGCGCGGGGCGACCTTCACCGTCGAGCTGCCGCTGCAGCCCTCGACCGAGAGCCTCGACCACGACCATGCCGACGACGAGGGGCCGGTGTCGCTGGAGGGCATGCGGGTGCTGGTGGCCGAGGACCATCCGGGCAACCGCAAGGTGGTCGAGATCGTGCTGGAGCCGTTCGGGGTCGACCTGACCATGGTCGAGGACGGCGAGGCGGCGCTGCGGGCGCTGGAGGCCCAGCCGTTCGACGCCGTGCTGATGGACATGCAGATGCCGGTGATGGACGGCCTGACCGCCACCCGCGAACTGCGCGCCCGCGAGGCGGCGGCCGACGCCGATCCGATCCTGGTGATCATGCTGACCGCCAACGCCATGGATGAGCACGTCGCCGCCGCCCACGCGGCCGGGGCCGACCTGCACGTGGCCAAGCCGCTCAATCCAGGCCTGCTGGTCCAGGCCCTGGCCTCGGCGCGGCACCGCGTCGCCGCCCACGAGATCGCCTCCAGGCTTGAAGGCTGAGCGCTTAGGGCCTATTTGACGGCTCATAACCGAGCGGGGCCACGTCCTCCACCGCCTTCTCCAGGCGGGTTTAAGTCCGGGACGGCCCGGCGTTCTTGCAAGGGAACGCCGTCATGGCTTGGATATTCCTCATCATCGCTGGTCTGCTGGAAGTGGTCTGGGCCTTCTTCATGAAGGCCTCGGAGGGCTTTTCGAAGCCCTGGCCGAGCATCGCCACGATCATCTTCATGTTCGCCAGCTTCGGCCTTTTGTCGCTGTCGATGAAGTCGCTGCCGCTGGGTACGGCCTACACCATCTGGACCGGCATCGGCGCGGTCGGCGCCTTCGTGGTCGGCGTGGCGGTGCTGGGCGAGCAGCTCAGCGTCATGCGCGTGATCGCCGCGGTGCTGATCGTCAGCGGCCTGGTTCTGATGAAGCTGTCGTCGTCGCACTGAGCGGTGCGTGGTCCTCGTCCTTCGACAAGCTCAGGATGAGGACCAGGGCGTGACTTGGTAGAAAACCTCACCCTGAGCCTGTCGAAGGGCGGGGTTTTCGCTTGGCGCTATCTCGCCTTCTCGGCCGCCTGCAGCACCGTCCGCATGACGTCCAGCATCAGGGCGTCGCGATCGGCTTCCTCCAGCGGCGAGGCCTTGAGGAAGATCGCCAGCGCGAAGCGTCGGCCGTCCTTGAGGCGGACCATGGCCAGCACGTTGTCGGCCGCCGCCTGGCCCAGGTCCCACGGCGTCGCCGAGGTGATCGCCGCCAGCCGCGCGCCGGCCGGCAGGGCGGGACGCAGGCGCTCGCCCGCGGCGGCCTCCATCATCCGCAGCAGCCGGCGGCGGTTCTCCTGGCTGGTCAGTTCGCTCTGGTTAAGCGCCTCGAGGAAGCGCACGGCGGCCAGGGGCGTGGTGGAGTCGTGCGCGTCGGCCAGGTAGTCGCGCCAGGCCGCGCGCCGGGTCGCCTCTGGCGTGGCCAGAACCGCCTTGCGCCAGGCCGGCCCGCGCCAATCGGCCCGGAAGGACGGCGTACCCGTCTGCTCGGGCAGCAGCTGGCGGGCGTAGCGGTCGACCCGCAGGTTCTCGACCTTCTTCAGGTCCAGCCAGGCGGTGACCGCGCCAGGCCCTCCGATCCGCTTCATTAGCACGTCGGCGGCGGTGTTGTCGCCGCCGGCCACGGCGCGCTTGAGCAGGTCCTCGACCGTCCAGCGACGCCGGCTGGGCCAGGCGTCGGCCACGCCGCTGGGCGGCGGCGACAGGTCGACGTCCTCAATGGTGATCGTCTCGCCCAGCGACAGGGCCTTGGCCTCGACCTCGGCCAGCACCGCCGCGCCCAGCGCCGCCGTCCAGATTCCGGCCAAGGGAAAGAGGTGGTCTCCGGCCACCGCGGCGCGCTGGGCGGTGGTCAGGTCCTGCACCGCCACGCCCAGGTCGCCGGGCCGGGCGCGTTCGGCGATGGCGGCCAGCTTGTGGCTCATCGTCTCGTGGTCGAAGGTCGGGTTCTCCTGGCCGGCCAGCGGCGGCTCGCGGCAGGCCGAGAGCGCCGCCGGCAGGGCGGGGACGGCGAGGGCGGCGAGCAGGGCGCGGCGATGCATCGGGGTCGAAAGCCTCCAAGCGTGAGTGGAGGCTAAACGCGCCAGATGACGGTTCGGACTTGCGTCAAAGTATGGCTGGACGGCAAAGGGACGCCCATGACCGCCGAAACGAACTCCGAAATCGTCCGCACGCCCCCCTGCGTGATCCTCAACGCCCCGCAGCTGGCCGAGAACATCGGCTCGGTGGCCCGGGTCATGGCCAATTTCGGCCTTTACGAGCTGCGGCTGGTCAATCCGCGCGACGGCTGGCCGCAGGAGCGGGCCTGGGCCAGCGCCTCGGGCGCCAGCTGGCCGCTGGACGACGCCAAGGTGTTCGACACCCTGGCCGAGGCGATCGCCGACCTGCATCTGGTCTACGCCACAACGGCCCGTCCGCGCGAGACGCGCCTGCCGGTCTACACCCCGCGCGAATCCGCCGGCCATCTGGCGGAGGAAGTCGAGCAGGGCCGCAAGGTCGGCCTGCTGTTCGGCGGCGAGCGCGCCGGCCTGGAGACCGACGACATCGCCCTGTGCCAGGCCATCGTCTCGATCCCGATCGACGAGCGCTTCCGCTCGCTGAACCTGGCGCAGGCCGTGTCGATCAACGCCTACGAATGGAAGATGACGGTCGATGACCGCCCCTGGAAGAAGTTCGAGCTGAATGTCGAGGGCCCGGCCGACCAGGCCGCGATGATGGGCCTTTACGAGCACCTGGAGAACGAGCTCGACAAGGCCGGCTTCTATCACCCGCCCGAGAAGAAGCCGTCGATGGTGCGCAACCTGCGCGTCCCGCTGGCCCGCGCCCGCCTCACCGACCAGGAGGTGCGCACCTTCCGTGGCGTGATCACGGCGCTGTCGAAGGGGCGCGGTCGGGTGCTGGCCAAGCTGGCCCAGAAGGCGGCCGACAAGGGCGAAGCTTAAGAAGGCGCGCGGGGCGGGTTTCGAAAAGCCCGCCGCCGCGTCCTCGCAGTAACCGGTTTCCCACCTTACGGCGCTTTAATTTCCACCCTGGCGCAAAAGCCGCTATCTCGCCAAGATCCGCAACCATGGTCCAGGTTGTGGGAATAGCCGGCGGTTGAACGCCGGGCGATTGGGGTAGGGGGCATGGCGATGGCGCTGGGCAGCGTGCTTCTGCAGGGTGTGGTGACGGCCGTGGCCGTCGGGACGGCGCCGCCGTCGGAAACCAAGCCGCCCGAGATCAAGGCTCCGGACGCCAAGTCCGAAGACCCCAAGGCCGCAGTCATTCCGGTCGTCGAAGCCGAGGCCGCCGTCGAGGGCGTGACCGTGAAGTCGGCGCCGCGCGGGAAGACTGAAGGCCCGGTCGAGCCGGACATCTCCCTCGACGAGGCGGCCATCAAGGCCTACGGCGCGGGCAGCATCGCCGAACTGATGACCTTGCTGGAGCCGCTGACCGTCAGCTCGCGCGGGCGCGGCGGCGAGGGGCCGGTGACCCTGGTCAACGGCCAGCGCATCTCGGGCTTCCAGGAGATCGCCGGCCTGCCGCCCGAAGCGGTCCTGCGCCTGGACATCCTGCGCGAGGAGGCGGCCCTGGCCTATGGCTACCGGGCCGACCAGCGTGTCGTGAACCTCGTCCTGAAGAAGGACTTCCGCTCGCTGAACCTTGAGGACGAGTTCCGCTTCGCCACAGAGGGCGGGCGCACCTTCAACGAGCAGAAGGCCAACCTCTTCAAGGTCGACGCCGACGCCCGCTGGACCGTGAACGTCCGCTATCGCCGCGAGACGCCGCTTTACGAGGCCGAACGCGACATCGTCCGCGCCAGCAGCACGCCCTACGACATCCAGGGCAATGTCGGCACGGCGAGCGGGCCTGAGCTCGATCCGGCCCTGTCGGCGCTGGTGGGTTCGGTGGTGACGGTGGCGTCCGTGCCGACCCTGGCGGCGGGCGTCGCGCCCAGCCTGGCCGACTTCGTAGCCGGCGCGGGGAGGGCGGCGACCGACGACCTGACCGCCTCGCGCACCTTGCTGGCGCGCGGCGAGGAGGGGGCGGTCCAGGGCGCCTACACCCGCAACCTGACGCTCGGCGCGCTGGGCAACGTGACGACCACCTTCAGCGGCAATCTCGAGAGCACCAGCCGCGTCAGCTACAACGGCCTGACCGGGGTCAGCTTGGCGCTGAAGGCCGACAGTCCGTTCTCGCCCTTCGCCGAGGACGTCTCCCTGTATCGATACCTCGACGTGCCCGACGGCCTGCGCCGCAAGACCGACACCGACAAGGTCGAGCTGGGCATGACCGCGCTGGGCATGCTGTCGGGCTGGCGCTGGACCTTCGTCGGCGGCTACGACCTCACCGACAGCGCCACCCGCACCGGCCGGGGGCTCGACACCACGGCCTATCGCGCGGCCGTGGCGGCCAGCGATCCCGACGTCAATCCTTTCGCGCCGATCCCGCGCAGCCTGCTGCGCTACAATCCGCAGGACACCGCCGACGCCGTCACGACCAACGCCAAGGCCGAACTGACCATGAGCGGCACGGTGGCGGAGCTGCCGGCGGGCCGCCTGCGCGCCACGGTCAAGGGCGGCCTCGACAGCCGCAAGGTCGAGGCCGAGAGCATGCGCTCGAGCGTCTTCAGCCGCCGCACCCTGGTTCGCGACCGGGGCACGCTTTCGGCCAGCGCCGACGCGCCGATCGCCGAGCGCGACGGCGTGCTGGGCTTTCTGGGCGGCGTGTCGATGAACGGCAACGTGCTCTACGAACAGTTCTCCGACATCGGCGGCCTGATGACCGCCGGCGGCGGGCTGTCGTGGTCGCCGGTCAAGCGCATGAACCTGTCGCTGAACTACAGCACCGAGGAGGGCGAGCCTTCGCCCCAGCAGGTCAACGACCCCGTGCTGCTGACGCCCAACGTGGCGATGTACGACTTCGCCACCAGCCAGACGGTCAACGTCACCCGCATCGAGGGCGGCAATCCCAACCTCAGCGCCGACAGCCGCCAAGTCGTGAAGCTCGGCTTCAACTACCGGCCGTTCGAGAAGCGCGAGCTGTCGCTGTGGGGCAACTACACGGCCAGTCGCGTCGAGGATCAGATCGCCAGCTTCCCGGCCGTCTCGCCGGAGCTGGAGGCCGCATTCCCCAGCCGCTTCGTGCGCGACGCCGCCGGGCGGCTGACCTCGGTCGACACCCGGCCGGTGAACTTCGCCCACGCCGACCGCCAGGAACTGCGCTGGGGCCTGAACTACAATCTGCGCTGGGGCGGCCCGCCGCCCGCCGCGCCCGGCGCCCGGCCGACTGGCGCGCCCCGTCCCGCTGGCGGCGGGGCGCCGGTCAGCGGCCTGGGCGGCATGTTCCGGACGGGCGGCCCGCCGGGGCAGGCGATCTTCAACGTCTCGCTGAACCATCTGTGGCGACTGCAGGACGAGGTGGTGATCCGCGACGGCATGGCCCCGCTCGACCTGCTGGACGGCGCTTCGCTGGGTCGGCGGGGCGGTACGCCGCGTCACGAGGTCAACCTGCAGGCCAATCTGGCCAAGGACGGCCTGGGCTGCGGCCTGCGCAGCGCCTGGCGCTCGGCCACCTGGGTCGACGGCGGCCCGCGGGGCGATGACCTGTTCTTCGCCGACATCCCGACCGTCAGCCTGTCGGGGTTTGCCGATCTCGGGCAGCGCAAGGATCTGGTGAAGCGCTATGACTGGCTGAAGGGCTCGCGCGTGACGCTGGCGGTCGACAATCTGTTCGACGAGAAGCAGCAGGTCCGCGACGACCAGGGCCGCACCCCGCAGGCCTATCAGGAGGACTACATGGACGCCATGGGCCGGACCGTGCGCCTGAGCCTGCGCAAGCTGCTGTAAGGAAAGATCCTCCCCCCTCTGGGGGAGGTGGCCCGAAGGGCCGGAGGGGGGACGTTTTCAGCTTCCGCCGAACCGGCCGTCTTCCCCCTCAGTCGCTCCGCGACAGCTCCCCCAGAGGGAGAGCATCTCCAGGCCTAACCCAGCCCTCGCTCCAGATGCTCGACCAGCAGCCGCACCTTGGCCGGCAGCAGGCGCAGGTGCGGATAGACCGCCCAGACGCCTTCGTCCGCCGGATTGGCATGCTCCAGCAGCGGAACCAGCCGGCCGTCGGCTATGGCCGGGTCGACGTAGAAGTTGGGCAGCTGGCAAATCCCCAGCCCCTGCAGGGTCGCGTCCAGCACCGCCTGGCCGCTGTTGCAGCGAAAGCGGCCCTGGGGCTTGAAGCCGATCTCGCGCTCGCCTTCCCGGAACGGCCAGGTGTCGGCCGCGCCCAGCACGCCGGCGTGGGCTTCCAGGTCGGCGATGGTCGTCGGCGTTCCGGCCTGCGCCAGATAGGCCGGCGCGGCGCACAGCCGGCGGGTGCGCGAGGCCAGGCGCTTGGCGATCAGGCGGCTGTCGGTCAGGCGGCCGAAGCGGATGGCCAGATCGAAGCCTTCGCTGACGATGTCGCGTACCGTGTCGTCCAGTTCGATGTGTAGCGACAGCTTGGGGTGAGCCAGTGCGAAGGCGTTGACCGCCGGCACGACGTAGCGTTCGCCATAGGCCGACGAGCAGGTCATGCGCAGCAGGCCCTTGACCTCGCCGTCCTCCTCGCCGACCGCGGCCAGGGCGTCGTCGCGGTCGTGGATCAGCTGGCGGCAGCGGGCCAGGAAGGCCCGGCCGGCGTCGGTCAGGCTGACCCGGCGGGTGGTGCGATAGAGCAGGCGGGTCTGCAGCCGCTCCTCCAGGCGGGCCACCTCGCGGCTGACCCCGGACGTCGACAGGCCCAGGCGCCGCGCGGCCTGCGAGAAGCTCTCGGCCTCGGCCGTCGCTACGAACTCGTCGATCCCGTCCCAGCGGCTCATGGCGCGGTGGTGCGCTCATTGTCCCAATGTGGCAACAATGTTTTGCCTTGTGAGGGATTATCGCCGGCTGCGCATCGGCGTACCACAGGGACCAAGAACCCATCGGAGCCTGCCATGAAGACCCGCGCCGCCGTCGCTTTCGAAGCCAAGAAGCCGCTGGAGATCGTCGAGGTCGACCTGGAAGGTCCCAAGGCCGGCGAGGTCCTGATCGAGATCAAGGCCACCGGCGTCTGCCATACCGACGCCTACACCCTGGACGGCCTGGACAGCGAAGGCCTGTTCCCGTCGATCCTGGGCCACGAGGGCGCGGGCGTTGTGGTCGAGGTCGGCCCCGGCGTCACCAGCCTGGCGGTCGGCGACCACGTGATCCCGCTCTACACGCCTGAATGCCGCCAGTGCAAAAGCTGCCTGTCGGGCAAGACCAACCTCTGCACGGCGATCCGCGCCACCCAGGGCAAGGGGCTCATGCCCGATGGCACGAGCCGCTTCTCCTACAAGGGCCAGACCATCCACCACTACATGGGCTGCTCGACCTTCTCGAACTACACCGTGCTGCCCGAGATCGCCGTCGCCCGCATCCGCAAGGACGCGCCGTTCAAGACCGCCTGCTACTGCGGCTGCGGCGTGACCACGGGCGTGGGCGCGGTGACCAACACCGCCAAGGTCGAGCCGGGCGCCAACGCCATCGTCTTCGGCCTGGGCGGCATCGGCCTCAACGTCATCCAGGGCCTGAAGCTGGTCGGCGCCAACATGATCGTCGGCGTCGACATCAACCCGGACCGTGAAGAGTGGGGCCGCAAGTTCGGCATGACCCACTTCGTCAATCCGAAGGACGTCTCGGGCGACCTGGTCGCCCATCTGGTGGCCCTGACCGACGGCGGCGCCGACTACACCTTCGACGCCACCGGCAACACCGGCGTGATGCGCACGGCGCTGGAAGCCTGCCATCGCGGCTGGGGCGAAAGCATCATCATCGGCGTGGCCGAGGCGGGCAAGGAGATCGCCACCCGTCCGTTCCAGCTGGTCACCGGCCGGGTCTGGAAGGGCACGGCCTTCGGCGGCGCGCGCGGCCGCACCGACACGCCCAAGATCGTCGACTGGTACATGGATGGGAAGATCCAGATCGACCCGATGATCACCCACGTGCTGCCGCTGGAACGCATCAACGAGGCCTTCGACCTGATGCACAAGGGCGAGAGCATCCGCACCGTGGTGACGTTCTAGGTTTCCCTGACTTCACCCCTCCCCCTTGATGGGGGAGGGGCAGGGGTGGGGGTGACGCCCCCGCCTCAGGATTTGGCGCGGCCGTGACGACGTCCGCCGCCGCAGTTCACCCCCATCCCCGACCCTTCCCCCATCAAGGGGGAAGGGGGAGACGCGCGCCATGACCGTCGAAACCCTCGCCACCCACCGCACCCAGGGCGGCACGCTGCGCTACTGCCGGCACGACAGCGCCAGCACCGGTACGCCGATGAAGTTCAGCGTCTGGGTTCCAGACGGGGAGGGGCCCTTTCCCTATCTCGTCTGGCTGTCGGGCCTGACCTGCACGGAAGACAACTTCACGACCAAGGCGGGCGCCTATGCCTGGGCCGCCAAGCATGGCGTGGCCATCGTCGCGCCCGACACCTCGCCGCGCGGGGAAGGGGTCGCCGACGATCCGGCCTACGACCTGGGCCAGGGCGCAGGCTTCTATGTCGACGCCACGGAGGCGCCGTGGGCGCCGCATTTCCAGATGTACTCCTACGTCACCAAGGACCTGCTGGAGGCCGTCGACGCAGCCTTCCCGCTGGATCCGGCGCGGCGGGGGATCTTCGGCCACTCGATGGGCGGCCATGGCGCCCTGACCATCGCCCTGCGCAATCCGCAGCTCTTCAAGTCGGTCAGTGCCTTTTCGCCGATCGTCTCGCCGCTGAACTGCCCTTGGGGCGACAAGGCCCTGACGGCCTATCTGGGCGCCGACCGCGGCAAGTGGCGGGCCCACGACGCCTGCGCCCTGATCGAGGACGGTTTCGGCGAAGGCTTCGACGAGATCCTGGTCGACCAGGGGATGGCCGACAATTTCCTCGAAAACCAGCTCAAGCCCGAACTGCTGGAAGAGGCCGGCGCCGAGGCCCGGCTGAAGGTCACGGTCCGCCGCCAGGAGGGCTACGACCACAGCTACTTCTTCATCGCCAGCTTCATCGGCGACCACATCGGCTGGCATGCGGCGCGGCTCTAGCCGCGCCGCCTAGAACTGGCCGGTGAAGTCGAACAGCTGGCCGTTGATCCAGCCCTTGCGGAAGGCCAGGGCGCCCTTGCGGTTCATCACCACGCCGCGCGCCTTGGCGGAGCTGAGCGAGGCGCGCAGGTAGCTGAGCACGAACAGTTCCAGGTCGGCGGCCGCCACCTTGTCGCGCCACAGGCCGGCGTTCTTGATGCAGTCGACGCGGCCCCACCAGGCCGCCGGCGCGGCCAGCAGCCAGTCGCAGACCACGTCGTCGGCCTTGCCCGGGGTCGAGGTCTTGATGAACTGCTTGACGTCGTCGTGGTCGACGCCCTTGAGGCTGCCGTTCTGGGTGACGAGGTCGAAGAACCAGATCAGTTCCTGCAGGCTGCGCGCGGCCCGGCCGGCCGCCAGGGCCCAGGTGGTGGCCAGGGCGTCGGCCTTGCTGGCCACCGTGCGGATACGGGCAAGCTGCTGGGCTTTCATCTCGGGCGAGCCCATCAGGTTGGCCAGCTCCTTCTTCGGCGTCGCCTTCAGCTGGCTGCCTGACTGCCACTGGCGCACGATCGTCAGGCCCTGAGCGACGCCGCCGTTGCTGGCCTGCCAGAGCTGCGCGCCGATGGTCGGCGCCTCGCGCAGCACCACCGGCTTGCCGACGGCCAGCACCATGGGCTGTAGCGAGGCCGAGCCGATGTTCCACTGCAGGACACCGCAGGAGATGCCCATGCCGTCGAAGTCGCCGGTGACGCCCCGCCAGGGATCGCCGGCGTTCTCGAAGCGACCCGTGACGGCCACGGCCTTGTTGATCTCGTCGTCGGTGACGGCCATCTGGCTCCCCCATTTGGCGATAATCGACAAATACACCCATAAGGGGAATTCGTCACCGTGAAGCGTCTGGCGGGCGACGCGTCCCGGTTGTGAACTTTCGGTAATTCATCCCGGGTTCAGCCGACGGATCCTCCTCTGAGCCAAGGCCAAGTTCGGTCGTAGAGGGGTGTTCAAACATGCAGAAGAAACTGGCCGTCCTGGCTCTGGTCGTCGCCGCGGGCCTGTCGACCTCGGCCTGCGTCATCATCGACGCCGACGATGGCGGCAAGCGCGACGTCTCGGTGAAGATCAACGACGGCCACGATGCGCTGGAGCCCCTGTACGGCGTTGCGCTTGAGAAGGGCGAACTGGTGGCGCGGGTGTCGTCTAACGGCTGCACCAAGGCCGAGGACTTCAAGGTCACGGCCGACCGTCGCGACAGCGGCGTCGCCGTCACCCTGACCCGCGAGCGCCCGGATCTCTGCCGCGCCCTGGCGCCGCAGGGCAAGGAGCTGCGCTTCGATCTCGACGCCATGGGCGTTCAGCGCACCGACAAGGTCCGCGTGCGCAATCCTCTGCAAGGGGCCTAGAGGGCGAGAGCCTGGCGGGCGCGTCTTGGCGGCGCGCCCGTGCCGGTTGTAGGGTGGCCGCATGACGACGCCGGCGACACCATCGAAGCCTTCCCTGGGAATGAGGTGTCTGCGCCTGGCCGAGGCCGTTGTCTGGCTCGGCCTGGCCGCGGTGCTGCCCGCCTGGAAGGATCCGGCGACGCCGCTGTCCCTGCTGTTCCTGTGGGCGATGGTCTCGGCTCCGGTCGCCAGGCCGTTGATCGACGGTGTACCGCGCCTGATCGTCGGCCCGGCGAGTTTCGTGCTGGCCGCGGGGCTGGCCGGAACCTATCTCGATGGCGGCATGATCAGCGGCTCCTGGAACCGGGGCTTCATCGTGCTCGCCTTGCTGGTCGCCTGTTTCAAGGCCGGAGGCTTCATCCTGGAGCGCCGGCCGCGCTGGGGCTGGATCGCCGCCGCCTTCACCGCGACGCTAGCCCTCTTCGCGCTGGACCATCAGCGGGCGGCGGCCGACGCCGCCTCGCAGATCCCCGTCGTGGCCGATAGCCTGGCCGCCGCCGTCGCTGACGGCGAGGCCGACGGGCAGGCGATCTACGCCGAGCTGCTCGCCAACCTGCGCCAGCCTGACCGCTTCTGGTGGGTTTTGCCGGTTCTGCTCGCCGGACTTCTGCCCATCGGCCGCTTCGTCGCGCGCAATGGCTTGGTGCTGATCCGTCGCCGCGACGTCGGCCGGTCCCGCAAGGCCTGGTTCCGACATCCGGCCAACCTGTCGTCGGAGTGAGGGGGATGGCCAGCCGGTCCACCGCGAAGTTCGAAGCCAGGCCCATGGCGACGCCGAACCTGGCGCCGATGATCGGCGTGCTGCTGGCGGTCTTCACGGTGGTCGCGGCCGGTTCGGTCGGGCTCGACAAGGCCTTGGCGCTGGATATCCCGGGCTGTCACCTTAGGGCGCCCGACGCGCCCGTGCCGAAAACGATCCAGATTTCCTTCCAGCGCGATGGCCAGGCCTATGTGGGCGCGAACCGGGCGGCGAGCGTCGGCGCCGCCGTGGCGGTCGCGGTTCGCGAAGCGCGGACCCATGGGCTCGACGGCGTCGTGCTTCGGGCCGATCCCGACGTGCGTTATGAAGTCGTCGCCATGGCGGTGCGGCGCCTGGACGACGCCGGGATCAAGGCCAGCTTGCTCAGCGAGGATATCTACTGATGGCGCGGTTGGCGGGACGTCTCGACGCCAGGCCGCTGTCGACGCCGAACCTGGCGCCGATGATCGGGGTGCTGCTGGCGCTGTTCGCCGGTTTCGTCGGCTTGTCCGGCGCGGCGGAGGCGACGACGCCATTGGATCTGCCGCCGGTCGCTTCGATCTATTGCGGACCCGCGCGCCATGCCACGGTTGTGGCGGTGCAGGCTGACGGATCGCTCCTCTTGGACGGCCGAGCGATCGGGCCCGGTGCTTTGGACGAGGCTTTAGTGAGCCTGGCCGCCGCCGATCGGAGCTTGGCCTTATGGGCCCGGTCCGACGTAGACTACGGCGTCATCGCGCCGCTCGTCGCGGCGGCGGGTAGGGCCGGCGTCGGCGTAGAACTGATCGACGAGAGGTCCTACGGAGAGCCGCCGAACCGGACCGTCCGTTGACTCTCCGGCCCCCCTCCGTCATAAACCGCGCCTTCACGCCGCCGGCTCGCCGCGCGGCGCGATAGCTTTATGACGGATTGACCCGAAGCCGCCGTTGAGATCGTCCTCCTTCCGGAGGTCCGGCCCGGATCGTTTGAAAGACCGACCTATGTCGAAGCGCCATAGCGCCAAGTACAAGATCGACCGCCGCATGGGTGAAAACCTGTGGGGCCGTCCGAAGTCCCCCGTCAACCAACGCTCCTACGGTCCGGGCCAGCATGGCCAGCGCCGTAAGCAGAAGGTGTCGGACTTCGGCCTGCAGCTGCGCGCCAAGCAAAAGCTGAAGGGCTACTACGGCAACCTGACCGAGAAGCAATTCTCGCGCACCTACGAGGAAGCTGCTCGCCGCAAGGGCAACACCTCGGAGAACCTGATCGCTCTGCTCGAGTCGCGCCTGGACGCCATCGTCTACCGCGCCAAGTTCGTGCCGACCGTGTTCGCCGCCCGCCAGTTCGTGAACCACGGCCACGTGACCGTGAACGGCAAGCGCGTGAACATCCCGTCGTACCGCTGCAAGGCCGGCGACGTGATCGCGGTCCGCGAAAAGTCGCGCAACATGGCTCTGGTCCTGGAAGCTGTCGCCTCGAACGAGCGTGACTTCGCCGAGTACGTCTCGGTCGACGCCAAGGGCCTGTCGGCCACCTTCGTCCGCGCTCCGGAACTCTCGGAAGTTCCGTATCCGGTGAAGATGGAACCGAACCTCGTCGTCGAATTCTACGCCTCGTAAGACGCGTCGAACTCGCAAGAGATCGGAAAAGGCCCCGGAGCGATCCGGGGCCTTTTTTGTTGCCCGGTGCGGATCCCCCTCCGGCCCTCCGGGCCACCTCCCCCAGAGGGGGAGGATCTCATGCGCCAAGATGCTCCCCCTCTGGGGGAGCTGTCGCGAAGCGACTGAGGGG
>CBINOL010000031.1:0-41391 GCA_966252285.1 uncultured Caulobacter sp. | reverse complement strand
GGCTCGCTGCCGGTGATGCCGTATGTGCGCGACTACGAAGGCGCCCAACGCGTGCTGGACCGGGGGATAGAGCACGCCAAGCGGCATGGCCTGGAAATCTGGCGGGCCATGGCCGCCTGCGTGGCGGCGCGCCTGGACCTCTATCTCGACCGCCCCATCGATCTCGAGGTCTATCGTCGGACGCTGGCGATGGAGCGCGAGAGCGGGTTTCGCATGCGCTATCACAACTACCTGACCAACTACGGCGAGGCCCTGGCGCGGCAGGTCGACCTGCGCCGCGGCCTGGCCTGTATCGACGAGGCGATCGACCTGTCCGAGGCCACCGGGCAGGTCGTGGGCATACCCGAGATCCTGCGCATCAAGGCCAACGTCCTGCGGCGTGGCGAGGCCAGGTTCAGCGACCAGGCGGTTGATTGCTATCTGCGCTCGATCGAGTTGGCCCGGCGCGACGGGGCGCTTTCGTGGGAGCTTCGGTCGGCCGCCAGCCTCGTGGAGTTCTGGCGCGAGCGGGGCGGCGACCATGAAGCCGAGGCCATGCTGGCCGATGCGCTCGGTCGCTTCGGCGAGGGCTTCGGTACGGGCGACCTGCGTCGCGCCCGGGCGCTCGTCGAGACGCGGCCCGGGACCTGACTGCCGGCAGGCTAGGCGCGAGCCCGCAGCGCGAGGAGGCGGGCCATGGCGGGCGGCCAGATCACCAGCAGCGCCAGCAGGGCCGCACCCAGGCTGATCGCGCCCATGGCCTGTTGCAGCGCGATCTCGCCGCCGAAGGCGCGCTCGGCGACCAGCGGGACGAGCGTGGGCCCAAGACCGATCCCGACCAGGGCCGTGACGGTCAGCGACAGCGCCACCGTCGTCGCGCGCATCTCGTTGGGCACGCTTTCCTGCATGACCACGTGGCCGATGACGTAGCCGCTGATCGAGCCCAGCGCCCAGATGGTGAAGGCGAGGGCGATCTGCCCACTGGTCTGGGCCAGCAGCGTCGCGCCCGCGCCGGCCAAAGCCAGCAGGTAGCAGGCCAGCAGCAGCGCCACGCGCGCCGGTGCGCCCCAGCGCTGGGCGAGGCGATCCGACAGCGCGCCGCCCGCCACTGACGCCACGACGCCGCTCGCGGTCAGGGACAGGCCGACGAGGCCGCCGGCCTCCAGCGAAGTCATCCCGTGCTCACGCTGGAGCAGGGTAGGCAGCCAGGCGATCAGCGCATAGTCGCCCACGCCCAGCGCGCCCTTTACCAGGCAGACGCGCAGCACCATGCCGTTGTCGGCGACCAGACGGCCCAGCACGGCGGATATGGCGATCAGTCCGGCGCTGTGGCGGCGAACGGGCTCGCGGATCAGGAAGAGCAGGGGCAGCAGGACGAAGCCGGGCAGGCCGGCTAGGACCAGCAGTTGCCGCCACGGCGCGAGCGTGCCGATCCCGGGCGCCCAGGCGAACCATCCAGCTTCGATCCAGCCCAGTAGCACGCCGCCGATGAACAGCGCCGATCCGGCGCCGAAGGTCGCGCCCAGCGAGAAGACGCCCAGCGCCAGTCCCCGGCGTCGCGGCGAGAAGCAGTCGACGATCAGCGAGGCGGCCGCCGGCACCAGCGCCGCTTCACCCAGGCCCACGGCCACCCTGGCCGCCAGGAAGCTCCAGAAGTCGCCCGCTAGGCCGCAGGCGATCGTGGCGGCCGACCACAGCGCCAGGCCCCCGGCGATCAGGTTGCGCCTGTTGATGCGGTCGGCCAGGCGTCCCGCCGGCAGGCCGGCGAGGGCGAAGATCACCGCGAACCCCGCGCCCTGGAGCAGGCTGACGTCGAAGTCCGTCAGCCCAAGATCGGTCCGGATCGGATCGACGACCAGGTTGATGATAAGCCGGTCGGTCAGCGACAGCAGCAGGGCGGCGCACAGGAGGGCGACGGCGCGCCATCCCGCCGCCGAAGATCCCGTCTCGTCGTCCATCTCTTCGGTCATGGCGGTGATGATTGCCCCCGATCCTGGCCAAGCTACAGCGCTCCGCGCGCCTGACTAGGGCGGTCGCGGCCGGTCTCGAAGTTAAGCAGGGTAAAGACGCGGCCACGCGGCCTCTCCGAGCGCGCGCTTAACCTCGCTTAACTCGCCAACCGATGGTCTTCGACTGATGATCCTGACAGGGCGCTGACCCCCAACGATCGAAAATCAGGGACGAGGAGACCGACGATGAGCGAGCAGAACGAGTCCGTCGGTCTGGAGCGTCGCGAGGTGCTGCGCGCCGCCGCCGGCGCCGTGGCCCTCGGCGCGGCCGCCGCGCCGGCGATGGCGCAGGAGGGGACCCGCGTTCGCGCCAGCCGGCTCACCGGCGGCTCGCTCGGCGCCAGGCTCCAGGGCGTTCAGCACTTCGGGCTGACGGTCCAGAACATGGACCGCGCCTTCGCCTTCTACACCGAGGTGTTGGGCGGCACGGAGATCATGCGTGACGGCGACTTCCAGGGCGAGCGCATCCACAACACCCTGCTGACCGCCGAGGAGATCGAGGCCCGCGAGCGGCACGTGAACCCGCGCGCCAGGGGCGTGCCGGACCTGCGCGGCGGGACCCAGCGTCTCGACGTGCGCTTCGTCCAGTTCGACAACGTCGTGATCGAGCTCCTGCAGTATCGCGACGCCGACCAGCCGATGGGCGGTCCCAACGCCTTCGCCGAGCCGCTGGACCACATGAGCCCGGCCTTCCCGCGGATGATGCACATCTGCTTCCACATCCGCGACGACGCCGACTTCAACGTCTTCATTCGCGACCTGGAGGCCGAGGCGGCGCGACGGGGCATGACGCAGGTGCGGGCCAACCGGGTGCTGACTGTCGCGTCGGAAGCCGACCGCAAGGCCGCGCCGCTGGACGCCAATTCCAACGGCATCACCGAGGGCAAGTCCACGGGCTGGCGGCTGATCTACTGCCGGGGTCCGGAAGGCGAGCAACTGGAGTTCGTCCAGGCCCTGGGGCCGGTGAAGAAGACCTTCGACGACGCCCTGGCCGCGCGTCGCGCAGCGGTGGCCCCGGCGAGCTGACGGACGGTTCAACCCGATCACGCCAGGGGAGGCGGCGATGCTGTTCACCGAAGGGGCCGACAAGGCCAGGACCCTGCCGGACAACCCCTACATCGTGGGCGTCCACACGCCCATGACCGAGGAGCTGACGCTGAGGGATCTGCCCGTCACGGGCGTGATCCCGGCCGCGCTCACGGGCCGGTACCTGCGCATGGGGCCCAACCCGATGGCCCCCAATCCGGACAAGCATCACTGGTTCGCCGGCGACGGCATGATCCATGGCCTTCGCCTGCAGGGCGGCCGGGCGCTCTGGTATCGCAATCGCTGGATCCGCTCGGACGCCGTCGCCAAGGCGCTGGACGAGCCGCGCACGCCAGGCCCGCGCCACCTGTTCGACACGGTCAACACCAATGTCGTCGGGCATGCCGGCAAGGTGCTGGGCGTGGTCGAGGCGGGCAGCACGCCGGTCGAGATCGGCGATACGTTGGAGACCCTGCGTTACACCGACTTCAGCCAGACCCTGAAGGGCGGCTTCACGGCCCATCCCCATGTCGACCCGCTGACGGGGGAGATGCACGGCATCTGCTACGACGCCAGCAAGTGGCGCTCGCTGCGCTATGTGGTGCTGAGCCCCGAGGGCCGGATCCGCCGCGAGGTGCGCATACCCGTCCGGCACGGCCCCATGATCCATGACTTCGCCTTCACCAGACGCTTTGCGATCATCCTGGACTTGCCCGTGACCTTCTCGCTGACGGCGGCGATCACCGGCCATCACTTCCCGTATCGCTGGAACGAGGGCCACTCCGCCCGCATCGGGCTTCTGCCCCGCGAGGGGAAGGCAAGCGACATCACCTGGCTGCAGGTAGATCCCTGCTTCGTGTTCCACGCGGCCAACGCCTACGACGCGGCCGACGGCACGGTGGTCCTCGACGTGGTCGTCCACGACAAGATGTTCTGGCGGCGCACCTCGGGGCCGGATTCCGAGCGCTGCGCCTTCGAGCGCTGGATCCTCGATCCCGCCGCCGGAACGGTGGAGCGGATCGTCATCGATTCCACGCCCCAGGAGTTTCCACGCCAGGACGAGCGGCGGCTGGGTCAAACCTACCGCTATGCCTACACCATGGGGCTGACCGACCCGTTCCTGGGGACATGCCTCTTCAAGCACGACCTGGTGGAGGGGGGGCGGCTGACGCACGACTTCGGCCCTGGCCGTCACCCTTGCGAGTTCGTCTTCGTGCCGGCCCATGCTCAGGCCGGGGAGGACGAGGGCTGGCTGATGGGCTTCGTCATCGACGCCGCCGCCCGGACCACCGACCTGGTGATCCTCGACGCCCGCAGGTTCGAGGCCGCTCCGGTGGCCAGCATCCACCTGCCGCACATCGTGCCGCCCGGCTTCCACGGAAACTGGATCGCCGGCGCCGACTGAGATCCGAGCCTTTCCGCAAATTCCAAAGGAGACCTGTGATGCGCCTGCTCTCGGCCAATCGTCTGGTGCTCGTCATGCTGCTTTCCGCCGGCGCGAGCGCGGCCTCGGCGGCGGTCGCGTCGCCCGCGGCCCCGCAATCCACGGGCGTGCACTACGCCCAGATCCCGGGCGAGGCCTACGCCGTCGTCGCCCGCGTCCAGGCCAAGCCCGGCAAGGAGCAGGCGCTGCGCGAGGCGACCTTGCCCCTGATCGCCAAGGTCCGCGCCGAGCCCAACAACCTCGTCTACTTCCTGCAGGAAGACCGCGAGAAGCCCGGTCATTTCATCTTCTACGAGATCTTCGCCAGCCAGGCCGATTTCGAGGCTCACAACGCCACGCCTCACGTCCAGGCCTGGTTTTCCAGGCTGCCCGAACTGGCCGAGGGCGGCGTCCAGGTGACGCGCATGGAGATCCTCGGGCGCGGTCGCTGAGGCCTTTCCCATGTTCCAAGGAGACAGCGCATGAAGGAAGCTCTCGCCGCCCTGACCGCCGTCATGCTCGGCGCGGCGGCCAATCCCGCCATGGCCGGTCCAGCCGACAAGCCCGGCACGATCGTCCTGGTCCACGGCGCTTTCGTCGACGGTTCGGGCTGGGCCGAGGTCCATCGGATGCTCAGCCGGGACGGCTACAAGGTGGTCGTCGTCCAGAACCCGACCACATCGCTTGGCGAGGACGTGGCGGCGACCCGGCGCGCCATCACTGCGGCCGAAGGCAAGGTGGTGCTGGTCGGCCATTCGTATGGCGGCGTGGTGATCACCGAGGCGGGGTCCGACCCGAAGGTGTCGGCGCTCGTCTATGTCGCGGCCTTCGCGCCCGATCAGGGGGAGTCGGTCGCCTCGATCATCGCCCAGGCGCCGCCCGGAGCCCCGGCTCTGCCGATCCTGCCGCCGGTCGATGGTCTCCTGCTGCTGGATCGCGGCAAGTTCCCAGCGGTGTTCGCGGCGGACGTGGCGCCCGAGGTCGCGCGCTTCATGGCCGACTCCCAGCAGCCCTGGGGCGCCCAGGCCCTGGAGGGCAAGATCACCGCGGCGGCCTGGCGGACCAAGCCCAGCTGGTATCTGGTCGCCAAGGACGATCACATGATCCCGCCGCCCGCCCAGCGGATGATGGCCCAGCGCGCCGGCGCGAGCGTGCGCGACGTCGCCGCCAGCCATGCGGTATATGTCTCCCAGCCCGGCGTGGTGGCGTCCTTGATCGAGGAAGCGGCGAGCCGGTCGGCCGCTAAGGCGGAGAGATAAGATGGCGCTCAAGGACATCCTGCCCGGCAAGCTGGGCTTCGGCGCCGCGCCGCTCGGCAACATGTTTCGCGACATTCCCGAGAGCGAGGCGCTGGCGACGGTGGAGGCCGCCTGGAACGACGGCATCCGCTACTACGACAATGCGCCCTTCTATGGGGCGGGCCTGGCCGAGATCCGCATGGGCGAGGCGCTGGCCGGCAAGCATCGCGGGGACTACGTCATCAGCACCAAGGTCGGCCGTGTCATCCTCGACGAGGTCGAGGACGTGACCGTCCGCGATCTGGGCGAGAAGGGCGAGGTCTTCAAGTACGGCCGCCCCAACCGGATCGTGAACGACTACTCGGAGGACGCGACCCTGCGGTCGATCGAGGACAGTCTCAAGCGCCTCGACACCGACCATATCGACATCGCCTTCGTCCACGACGTGGCCCAGGACTTCTACGGCGACGAGTGGCTGGGCGTGTTCGAGACCGCGCGCAAGGGCGCCTTCAGGGCCCTGGACCGGCTGCGCGACGAGGGGGTGATCAAGGCCTGGGGACTGGGCGTCAATCGGGTCGAGCCGATCGAACTGCTGCTCGCGCTCGACGAGCCTCGCCCCGACGGCTTCCTGCTCGCCGGACGCTACACGCTGCTGGACCATAGCGTCGCCTTGCAGCGCGTGATGCCGATAGTGGCCGAGCGTGGTCTCGGGATCGTGGTCGGCGGGCCCTACAGTTCCGGCGCCCTGGTTGGCGGTCCGAACTTCGAGTACGCCCCGGCCACGCCCGCGATCCTCGACAAGGTGGCCCGCATCAAGGCGATCGCGGACCGTCACGGCGTCAGCATGAAGGCCGCGGGCCTGCAGTTCGCGCTCGCCCACCCGGCGGTCGCGGCGGTCATCCCCGGCGCCAGCCGACCGAGCCGTCTCGCCGAGGATCGCGCGGCCCTGGAGCAGCAGGCGCCGCCGGACTTCTGGCGGGAACTGTCGCAAGCCGGTCTGGTGGATCCGGGGGCGCCGCTGCCTTCTTGATCGGATCCCGGCGGCCGGCCGGCTTTGCTCCGAACTCCGCAGGACTGTCCGACCGTCGTGCTTGTGATGATACGGCTCTAAGGCTGGCGTTCTCGGCTCGCCCGGGGTAGCAGACCGCCCCATGATCCGCCTCGACAACATCTCCAAGCAGAACGGCCACCAGATCCTGTTCATCGAAGCCTCGATGGGGATCCAGAAGGGTGAAAAGGTTGGCCTCGTGGGCCCGAACGGCGCCGGCAAGACGACGCTGTTCCGCATGATCACCGGCCAGGAGCAGCCCGACGACGGCCTGGTCGTGACCGATCCGGGCATCAAGATCGGCTACTTCAGCCAGGACGTCGGCGAGATGTCGGGCCAGAGCGCGGTCGCCGCGGTTATGGACGGCGTCGGCCCCGTCAGTGCGCTGGCCGCCGAGATGGCCACTTTGGAAGCGGCGATGGTCGATCCGGACCAGGCCGATCAGCTGGACGCCGTCATGGAGCGCTACGGCGAGGTGCTTGAGCGGTTCCAGGAACTGGACGGTTATGCGCTGGAAGCGCGGGCTCGCGAGGTGCTGGCCGGTCTCAGCTTCAGCGAGGAACGCATGGACGGCGATGTCGGCATGCTGTCTGGCGGCTGGAAGATGCGCGTGGCCCTGGCCCGTATTCTCCTGATGCGGCCCGACGGCATGCTGCTGGACGAACCGTCCAACCACCTGGACCTGGAAAGCCTGATCTGGCTCGAGGCGTTCCTCAAGAACTATGACGGCGCGCTGCTGATGACGTCGCACGACCGCGCCTTCATGAACCGCATCATCGGCAAGGTGGTCGAGATCGACGCCGGCTCGCTGATCTCCTACTCGGGCGACCTGGACTTCTACGACCAGCAGCGGGCGCTCAGCGAGGCGCAGCGCCAGGCCCAGTACGAGCGCCAGCAGGCGATGCTGGCCAAGGAAATCAAGTTCATCGAGAAATTCAAGGCGCGCGCCTCGCACGCCGCCCAGGTTCAGAGCCGGGTAAAGAAGCTCGACAAGATCGAACGCGTCGAGGCCCCGCGCCGTCGCCAGACCGTCCAATTCGAGTTCCAGAGCCCGCCGCGCTCGGGCGAGGACGTGATCAGCCTGCGGGGCGTCCACAAGGGTTATGGCGACAAGCCGATCTATGACGGCCTCGACTTCCTGGTGCGCCGCAAGGAACGCTGGTGCGTGCTGGGCTCCAACGGGGCCGGCAAGTCGACGCTGCTGAAGCTGGTGGCCGGCGACACCAAGCCCGATCAGGGCGCGGTCAATATCGGCGCCAGCGTCAAGATGGGCTATTTCGCGCAGCACTCTATGGATCTGTTGGACGGCGAGGAGACCATCTTCGAGTCCCTGGAGCGCTCGTTCCCGCAGGCGGGGCAGGGCGCGCTGCGCACCCTGGCGGGCTGCTTCGGCTTCTCCGGCGATGATGTCGAAAAGCCCTGCCGGGTCCTGTCCGGCGGCGAGAAGGCGCGCCTGGTCATGGCCAAGATGCTGTTCGATCCGCCGAACCTGCTGGTGCTCGACGAGCCGACCAACCACCTCGACATGGCGACCAAGGAGATGCTGGTCGCCGCCCTGGCGGATTTCGAGGGCACCATGCTCTTCGTCTCGCACGATCGCCATTTCCTGGGCGCCCTGTCGAACCGCGTGCTGGAACTGACGCCCGAGGGCGTCCATCAGTACGGCGGCGGCTATACCGAGTACGTCGCCCGGACGGGTCAGGAAGCGCCGGGCCTGCACCCGGGAGGCTACGGGGCGCCCGCGCCCCGAACCGCCTGAGCCCGGTCCTTCAAGGAGGCCCGGGCTCAGGCCGGCGGCGGCTGCCATCAAACCGACATCGAACCTCATCGGATCCGTCACAAGGCGCTCCTATAGCCACGCTCCGTCGAGGAGGCGTGGCGGGTGATCGGTAACGAGCAGGAGGTGGGGCGGGCGCTGGCGACGCAGAACCGGATCCTGCTGGCCTATGTTCGTCGCCGCCTGGCCACGGCGGTCGACGCCGAGGACGTGGCCCAGGAGGCGATCCTGCGCGTCCTGGCGCGGGCGCGCGACACGCTTATCGCCGACCCCCTGTTTTACGCCATGCGCGCGGCGCGCAACATCCTGGTCGACCGCGCCCGGCGGGCGGCCAACGTCCATATCGACGACCTGGAAGCGGCTGAACTTTCCATCCATGGCGAAGCCACGCCGCTGGAGGCGCTGGACATGAGCGAGCGGTCGAGGCTGTGCCAGAGGGCGCTGGAGACGATGCCACCCTTGCGGCGCGAGGTCTTCGTTCGGCGACGCGCCGGCGAGGAATCCTACGAGACGATCGCCCGGGATCTCAAGCTGTCGATCGAGGCGGTGCAGAAACACTACAGCCGCGCGGCCCAGACGCTGCGCCGGACGGCGGAGGGCCGCCATGTCGACTAGGCCGGTGAACCCCAGGGACGATCGCGAGGCCGCGCTGTGGGCCGACGCCCGGCGTGACGCGGCCTGGTCCCCCGAGCGGCAGGCTCTTCTGGAGCAGTGGCTGGAGGGGCGTCCTGATCGCCAGGATCTGCTGCGTCGCCACGAGGCCCTGCTCGACGACGCCGCCGTGATCTGGGCGACGCAACGGCTGGCGCACGCACGGCCCGCGCCGAGACAGCGAGCCTGGACGCTCGGCGCGCTGGCCAGTGCGGGTGTCGCGGTCGTCGCCGGATGCGTCGTCGTATTCGCGGGCGGTCTCGCGCCTCGTGGGGAGCTGATCGAAGGAAACCGGGGCGTGCCGAAACCGATCGCGCTGGCCGACGGCTCGCAGGTCCGGCTGAACGGCCAGAGCCAGGTGCGGGTCGAACTGGGCGAGCGCGAGCGCCGGCTGCGCTTGAAGGGGGAGGGCTTCTTCGAGGTGGCGCCCGATAAGAGCCGTCCGTTCTCGGTCGAGGTCGACGGCGTGCGGGTCACGGCGGTCGGTACGCGCTTCAACGTCGACCAGCGCGAAACGGCCGCCGGGACGGTCGTCGAAGTCGAGGTCTTCGAAGGGATCGTGAAGGTCGCGGGGAAGGGGGCCCCGGTGCATGTTCACGCGGGCGAGCAGGCCCGTGTCGCAGGCGGCGTCGTCCAGCGCATGGCGATCGCCCGGCCCGAACTGGAAACCGACGTGCCGCCCTGGGCCAAGGGCTGGCTGGAGTTCAACGAGGCGACCCTGGGCAGCGTGGTCGAGGACCTGGAACGCGCCAGCGGCGTGCAGGTCAAGCTGGCCGATCCTTCGGTGGGGCGGGTGCTGGTCAGCGGCCGCTTCACCTATGACGATCCCGAAAACGCCCTGGCCGCGATCGCCCGGCTCCATGGCTTCAAGCTCACTCGTCAGAGGGCGGATCAATACGTGATTTCAGGCGATTAGCGCTGCCTGGAACAAGTTTTTATGACAGCTGTCAGGACCTCGGCGGCCGCCGTCTAACCCCGTGACGATCAGTTCGATCGGAGGGGATTTGTTCGAATGCGTATCCATAAAAACGGGCTGCTGACGGCCGCGGCCGTCGCCGTTCTGGCGTCCGTCGCCGCGCCCGCCCACGCTTGGCAGGCGACCCGGAACGCCGAGGCGCGGGTCACCATCGCCATTCCGGCCCAGGACCTGGGTCAGGCGCTGCGGACGCTGTCGCGCGACACGGGGCTGTCGATCGTCTTCGATCCGGGCCTGACCCGCGGGCGGACGTCCAACGCCGTTTCGGGCGCAATGACGCCGCGCGAGGCGCTGCGCAAGATGATCGCCGGCTCGGGCATCGAGGCCCGCGAGGTGCGGGGCGTACTGACCCTTGAGCGCCAGACAGCGCAAGCCGAGGTCGAGGCTCCTGAGGCCATCGAGGTCGACGGCGTCGTCGTCGGTTACGCGGCGGGCCTGCGCCGCTCGCTGGACGCCAAGCGCAAGGCCGACTTCATCTCGGACGTCATCAGCGCCGACGACATGGGCGACCTGCCGGCCAACAACGTGGCTGAATCGCTGTCGCGCCTGCCGGGCGTGAACGCGGTGCGCAACCACACGACGGGCGAGGGCGACCGCATCACGATCCGCGGCCTGTCGACCGAGCTGAACAACTACACCATGAACGGCGTGCGCATGGGCGGCGCCGGCTCGCGCGACGACAACTTCTATCGCGGCGTCCGCCTCAGCTTTCTGCCGCCGGAGGGCATCGACTCCATCACCGTCATCAAGAGCCTGACGCCCGACCGCGACGGCGACGCCTTGGGCGGTTCGATCGACATCCGCACGCCGACGGCCTTCGATCACGGCAAGACCTACGGCGTGCTGTCGGCCTCGGCCGGGATGCTCGACAAGTTCGACAACAAGAAGTCGGGCGAGGTCGCAGGCTCGTTCGGTCGCCAGTTCAACGACAATTGGGGCGTGTTCGTCACCGGCAGCTGGTCGCGTCGCAAGTCGCAGTTCGAGCAGAACGGCGTCGACGGCGATAACCAGCCTTCGGTCTGGTACGCCGACAGCGAGACCCTCGGCTGGGATCCCGAGACCTTCGTCATGCGCGGCATGGATCTGGCGCTGGGCGAAACCGAGGTCGAGCGGCGGGGCGTGAACACCAGCCTCGACTATCGCGGCGACAAGCACGACTTTCACCTGCGCGGCCAGTTCAACGAGTACGCCAAGGACGAGTTCAGCAACCGGCTGAACTTTCGCAACGACACCGGCAAGAACTCGACCCGCCTGACCCAGGTCGACAAGACCCTGACGGGCCTGGCCGCGCCGGAAGCCTCGATCATCGGCACGGACGCCAAGAAGGGCCGGATCTACAGCTACACGACCGCCCAGATCGTCGACCGCGACGGCGATGGCCGGATCACCGACGCCGACCGCTCGACAAAGTCGTACTACACGCTGGACGGCGCCTCGGGGACCTGGGACCCGCAGGGCTTCCGCCTGCGACGCTTCTGGGAAGGCTCGCGCGAGACCGGCTCGCTGATGTCGGTCAACCTCGGCGGCGTCAGCCGCTGGAAGGACTTCACCGTCGACTACGACCTGTCCTACGCCAAGTCCGAGGACAATATCGACGACAGCTACGAGATGGAGTTCCGCAGCGACAAGTACGGCTGGCTGGGCAACAAGGGCGTCAAGGTCACCAACTTCGGCGACAGCCGCTTTCCCAAGTGGGTGCTGAACGACGCCGGCATGGCGGCGATCCACGACAACGGCCAGTACGACTTCGCCGGCCTGTCGGGCGAGATCGGCGGCGCGCAGGAACGGCTGTGGCAGGGCCAGGTCAATCTGGAATGGCGTCCGGCCTCGGACTGGCTGGAAGCGGTCAAGACCGGCGGCAAGGTCTACAGCTCCAAGCGGTCCACCTATAGCGGCGAGTTCATGGACCTGGACGCCGACGGGACGCTGGCGGACTTCTCGCGCTTCTACGGCAAGGAAGTCACCAGCCTGTTCGACGGCGAGTATTCGGGCCTCTATCGCCTGGGCACGGTCATCGACAACAAGGCGATGCTGGCCGAGTTGCAGCGCGCCATGGCGGGGAACAGCACCTTCTTCGAAGGCTTCGCCACCGATCCGGGCAACGCCGAACTGAGCGGCGAGGACAGCTTCACCTTCAAGGAGGACATCTTCGCCGGCTACATGATGGCGACCGCGCGGGTGGGCAAGGCCCAGGTCATCGGCGGGGTTCGCGTCGAGAGCACCAACAACACGATCGACGCCTACATCCTCGACGAGGTGCAGGGCGGACACTACGCGACCGACAAGAGCGACTTCACCAACGTCCTGCCGTCGATCCACCTGAACTACAGCCTGAACGACCGCACCAAGCTGCGCGCGGCGATCTGGACCAGCTTCGCGCGTCCCGACATCGCCCGCATGTCGTCGGCGCGGGAGTACGGCTACGATGTCGACCCTGACGGCGACGGGGAGGAGAACCCGACCAGCGAGTGGGTGCTGGTGGCCATCGAGCAGGGCAATCCGGACCTGAAGCCGATGAAGGCGGTCAATTACGACCTGTCGATCGAGCGCTACAACGGCGACACCGGCGCCTATTCGCTGGGTCTGTTCTACAAGGACATCAAGAACTTCCTGTACCGCTCCTCGTCGTCGAACATCCGCGACGGGACGGCCGGGACCAATATCGGTCCCGACGGCGTGACCGTCTCGATGCCCAACAACGGCAAGTGGGCCAAGGTCTACGGCATGGAGCTGAGCGCCCAGCAGGTGTTCCACTGGCTGCCCGGCCCGCTGTCGAAGCTCGGCGCCAGCGTGAACCTGACCCTGCAGAAGTCGGAGGCCGAGACAGGCATCTCCTGGCACCCAGCCGGCTACACCCTGCCGCTGATGGAGACGCCCGAGCGGGTGGCCAACGTGCAGCTGTTCTGGGAGTACAAGGGCTGGGAAGCCTACGCCGCCTACAGCTACCAGTCCGAGTTCCTTGAGGGCATCCAGGACTTCGGCAACAACCCGTACGAACAGGACTACGAGTTCGTGGACCTGAACGTCCGGCGCAAGCTGTGGAAGGGCGCGACGGCCTCGATGCAGGTCCAGAACCTCTTCGACAACCACACCTACTGGTACACCGCCGGCGACAGCACCAGCTCCAGCCGGGCCTACATCAAGAACGGGCGGTCGATCTCGTTCGGCCTGAACTACATCTTCTGATCGGGGCCAGCATGAAACCCATCCAAACCCTGATGCTCGGGGCCGCGCTCGCGGCCCTGGGCGGACAAGCACTGGCCCAGACGCCCGAGCGTCCGCTGCGTCCCGAGCCTGCGCCGGCCCAGGCGTCCGACCGTCCGGTGGTTCCGCCGACGGCCCAGCCCGAGCGGATCATCCTCAACCTCACCGCCGATCCCGCGCAGGAGATGGCCGTGACCTGGCGCACCGCGCCGGGGCAGGCGGGTCATGTCGAGTATGCGGAGGCCGAGGACGGTCCGGACTTCATCCAGAAGGCGGTGCGTGTTCCCGCCGTGACCGACGACGCCACCATCGCCGTTCGCGAGGATCCGGCCTTCAAGGCGGCCTATCACTCGGTGGTGCTCAAGGGGCTGAAGCCCGAGACGGTCTACGCCTATCGCGTCGGCGACGGCGAGCGGTGGTCCGAATGGCTGCAGTTCCGCACCGCGGCGACCACGGCCAAGCCGTTCACCTTCCTCTACATGGGGGACATGCAGAACAATATCCTCAGCGAGGCCTCGCGCACGATGAGGATGGCGTTCCGCAAGGCCGGCGACGCGGCCTTCGTCATCCACGCCGGCGACCTGATCAATCGCCATGACAGCGACAACGAGTGGGGCGAGTGGTTCGCCGCGGGGGGCTTCCTCTACGCTCAGACGCCGCAGATGCCGACGCCGGGGAACCACGAATACGGTCGCGGTCCGGTGCTGAACCCGCAGTGGCGTCGCCAGTACACCCTGCCCGAGACCGGGCCCAAGGGCGTGGAAAAGCTGAAGGAGACGGCCTGGACCGTCGACTATCAGGGCCTGCGCCTGATCTCGGTCGACGCGCCTCTGTTCCATGGCGACGAGGCCATGCGCGCCGAGATGGTGCGCTGGCTGGATGGCCTGCTGGCCAACAACCCCAACCGTTGGACGGCTCTGTTCCTGCACTTCCCGCTGTTCTCGATCGACCCCGATCGCGACAATGCGCGGGTGCGCGACGCGCTCAAGCCGCTGATCGACAAGTACGGCGTGGACCTGGTGCTGCAGGCCCACGATCACGGCTATGCGCGCGGCGCCATCGGTACCGGCGCCATGACCAACGCCGGGCCGGGCCATCCGTCCGACACGGGCTCGACCTATGTCGTCTCGGTGGCCGGACCCAAGATGTATCCGGTCGCTCCGCTCAGTTGGGCGACCCATTCCGCCTCGCGCACCCAGACCTTCCAGACCCTGGAGGTGTCGCCCGAGGCGGTGACCTATCGCGCCTTCACCGCGACGGGCCGCCAGCTGGACGCCTTCCGCCTGACCAAGGACGCCAAGGGCGTCGCGCGGGTGGAGACGCTCGATACGGCCGTCCGATAGGTCACAACGGCTGGATGGTTCGAGGCAAGGCGGGCGCCCAACTGCGGCGCCCGCCTTGTCGCGCTTCTACGGCAGGGCCGCGACGATCTTGCCCCCGTCGACCATGGTCGTCTGACGTGGACAGCCTTCGCCCTGGCAAGCGGGGCCCTCGGTCTGGAGGTTCAGTTCCGGGTCCCAGTCGAGAGTGAAGTCGGGGGACTGGGTCACATGCTTGAGCAGGATGGAGCCCTCCTGTTCGATCTCCGGGAACCGCTCGATCGTGAAGACCGCGCCCGCGAAGGTCAGGTCGTAGTTCGACGACAGGCTGAGGCTTCCGCGCGAGACGACATAGTCGCCCGGCGCTTCGCCCGCGCCTCGCCCGAGCAGGCCGCTGAAGGTCTCGCCCGCCACCAGCGAGCCCGAGGTGATGCGATAGGTCAGAACCGGGTCGCCCTGGCCGAAGGGCTTGGACAGATTGTCCGCCGACACCGTCACCCGGCGGCGCAGGATGTCGGCCAGGTCGCTGCTCACCGCGCCAAGGTCGTAATTGCCGGCGTCGACGCCGGCCAGGGTCGCGCCCGACGCGGTCACGGTCTTGCCGACGCCGGCGTTCCTGTCGCCGAAGGCGTAGGTTCCCGAGGCCGAGACCGTCTCGCCGGCGACCACGCCGGTCAGGACGATCAAACCGGCGGCGGTGGTCGTTCCGTCATAGGTCTTGTCATTGGCGAGCAGCGCGCCGGTCAGGGTCTTCTTGAAGATGTCGGCGACGTCGGAGGACACTCCAGCGAGGCTGTAGTTGCCCGCATCGGCGCCCGACAGGGTCACGCCCGAAGCTGTCACCGTCTTGCCGGCGGCCGCGTTCTTGTCGGCGAAGGCATAGGCCCCGCCGGCCGAGACGGTGTCGCCCGAGATCACGCCGGTCAGGCCGACCGACCCCGTGGCGACGGTCGTGCCGTCATAGGTCTTGTCATTGGCGACCAGGGCGCCGGTCAGAACCTTTCTGAAGATGTCGGCCTGGGCGGCGGCGAGCGGCGACAGCACGTAGTTGCCGGCGTCCGCGCCCGACAGAACGACGCCCGAAGCCGTGACCGTCTTGTTCGCGCCGGCGTTCCAGTCGGCGAAAGCGTAGGCGCCGGCGGCCGAAACGTCGTCGCCGGTCACCACCCCGCTCAGGGTGACGGCGCCGGTGGCGACCGTGCTGCGGTCGTAGGTCTTGTCGTCGGCGGTCAGCAGGCCGCCGATGGTCTTGGGATCGATCCGCAGGGAGCCGACGCCGTAGCTGAAGCCGTAGTTCAGGTCGGAGGCCAGGCTGCCGCTGGCGGTCAGGACATAGGTTCCGGCGTTCTTGCTGGTCGCGCCGGAGACCACCGGCGTACCCGACCAGGCGTCGGCGGCTACGTCGCCGTTCACCAGGCCAGTGACCGTGGCCGAAACCGATGGGATGGCCCCGTTGTAGGTCACGACCTGACTGACGGGGGTCACCGCCAGGATCGGCTGGTAGGCGTAGACGAAGCGATTGCCGGCGTTGGGGGCCACGGCGAAGGTCTCGGCCCCGAAGTCGTAGGCCGAGCCGTAGAAGGACTTGCCGGCCAGGCCGTTGAAGCTGTTGCCGGCCGTGGAGCCTGCCGGGTCGCCGAACGCCTGGGTGTAGATCAGCCAGCGTCCGGCGGCGTTGGTCGCGGTCAGCGCGTCGGCGCCGCGGCCGTTGGTGAACACCCCGTCGGAAGCCAGGATCACCGCATCGCCGGCGCCGTCGGCCACGACCTTGCCATTGGCCGAGAACGTCATGCCGCCGTGCGAGGCCAGGGAGACGCCGCCGGTGCTGTGGACCGTGCCGTCGATGGTCAGGGACCGGTTGTCGATCAGCCTGAACAGGCCGCCGGCGTTGCTGAAGTCGCCGAGTTGAGCCAACTGGTTGGCCGCGCCGAAATCGGCCCCGCCGACCGACGAGCCCGTCAGCCGCTGGGCGGTGATGACGCCGGCGGCGGTCTGGGTGATCGCCCCGCCGGAGCGGAGGTCCACCGTCTGGCCGGCCGCCGTGACGGGACCTCGCAGGTCGAAAGCGTTCGTGGCGTTGAAGGCGAAGCCGCCGGCGGCGACGCTGACGGTGTCCAGATGGGCCACTTCGTTGGCGCCGAGCAGCACGACTCCGGTTCCCGCGCCGACGCCCAGAGAATTGCTTCGCAGCACGCCTTGCTGGGTGACGTCGGCGGCGGCGTTCAGGGACAGCGCGCCGCTGACCTCGATCACCCGCCCGAGCGTGGCGTCGCCGAAGCGCAAGCCCCCCGCCGTGGAGCTGACCTGGAGGTCGCCGTCGACATCGGCCGAAACCAGCCGCGTTTCGCCGCCGCCCGTGACCACGGAGGAGGCGCCCGCCGTCAGCTGGTCGATCGTCAGCGCGCCGTTGGAGACGGCCACCCGAGCGGCGCCCCCGGCCGCGATGGTCGTGAAGGCGGCGCTGGCGTTGTCGAGATTGACGTCGACGTCGCCGGTCGCGCTCGAGGCCTCGACGATCGTGCTGGCGCCCGCCGAGGTGACGAGATTGGCCGTGGTGACGGCGCCGGGCGTCGTCGCGCCGAGGGTCACGTCGCCGCTCGTGGACCGCACCAGCAGGCTGTTGGCCCCGGTTCCGGTCAGGACCGCCGATCCAAGCCGCGCGGCGCCGGTCGTGGCGGTGACCTCGATCAGGCTCGCCGCGCTGGCCGAAGCGACGGCCATGCCGCCGGCGCTGGCGTTCGCCCTGACCTGTCCGCCCGTGGCGGTCAACACGCCCAGTTGGCCGCTGGCCGCCGTGACGCGAACGTCGCCGCCGGCGCTGGTGATGTCGCCGCCGGTGACCGCGCCCACGGCCGTGACGGTGATGTCGCCGCCATAGGCGAGGGGCGCCCCCGTGAAGTCGAAATCGCCCGCCGTGTCGTCGATCGTCCAGGCGCCGGCCTTGGCGCCCTGCGGCGACAGGGCCGCGGCCGAGAAGCCGCCGCCGACGAGGTTGTAGTCGCCGCCGACCGTGACGCTGTCAGCCACGTTCACCAGACCGGTTCCGCCGTCCAGGGTCACCGAGCCGTCGCCGGCGACGGTGTCGAGAGCGATGGCCTGGCCGGTCACGCTGATGTCGCCGTCGCCCAGACCCGCGCCGGCGCTGAGCTGGGCGAGGCCGAGCACCGCGCCGTTCTGGGCGGTGATGGTCAGCTTGCGATCCGCGTGGATGGCCGTAGCGCCCAGGTCGAGGTCGCCGAGCGTGTCGGTGATCGTGACGTCGCGGATCACGCCGTTGAACAGGGTGGGGGTCAGGGCGTCGCCGAGGAAATCCTGGGCGGTGATCGTGTAGTCGCCGCCGCTGGTGACCGCGGACCCGGTCTCCAGCGAGCCGGCCATGGCTTCCATCGTGATGTTGTAGGCGGCGATCTCGTCGATCTTCAGGTCGCCGGTCTTCTGCACGACGGTGGCGCTGCCGCCGATCGAGGCGCCGACCAGCGCGACGCCATTGGTGGCCGAGTTGATGTTCACCACGGCGTCGCCGTTGAAGGACATCACCTGCAGTCCGCCCAGGCCGCCGCTGGCGGCGTTGGTGTCGACATAGTTGGCGGTGGTGATCGAGGCCTTGTCGTCGGCCCCGAAGGTGGCGGTGTTGGCGGCGAGCACGACCACACCGTCCGGCGCCGTCGCGCCGCGCAGCGTCGCGTTCCCAAAAAGCGAGGCCACGACGACGGTTTGGCCGGCCTCGGCCTGTTGCACCGTGAGGTCGGTGTCCATGGCCGACGCTTCGAGCATTCCTCCGGCGGTGACATGCCCCAATTCGACGGCTCCGCCGATCAGCTCAAGGTCGCCATCGCTCGAAATCAGGCTGGCGAGGTTGCCGTCAAGCAGACCGTCCGTTTCGAGGTGCACCAGGCCCGAGCCATGCACCGAGCCGGTGATCGTCAGGTCCCCGCCGGCGTTGTAGAGGCTGACGTCGCCGTTGGCGGCCGTGGCCGTTCCCACTGTCATCGCGCCGTCCAGCACCTCGGCATAGACGTCGCCTGACGCGGCTGTCAGCGCGCCGAAGGCGCCGGGGCCGCTGGCGATCGTGATGTCGACGTCTTCGCCCTCGACAGTGTCGATCGCCGCGCTGGTGTCGAGGTGGACCATGGCCGAGCCGCTGGTCGACTTGACCTGGGCCGTCCCCGTGCCGCCGCCAGAGCGGCTGAAGACGTTGTCGGAAGTGATCGCGGTGTAGTCGGGATCGCCCAGGACCGCGTTGCCGAATGCGGTGATGCTGAGGTCGCGGCCGGCGCCCGCACCCGTCAGGTCGGCCTTGCGCAGGATGGCCTGGCCGCCGGAGGATTGCATGGTGATGTCGTCGCCGGCCGCCGCCGAGGCGAGATCGATGTCGCCCGCCGCCATCACCGTGACGTCACCGCCGGCGGTCAAGTCGTAGGCGCTGGTCAGGGTGTCGTAGGACTCCAGCCGCAGATTGCCGGTGGCGGTGAGGGCGCTGCCCAGCACCAGGCCGCCGTCGGTGTCGATGATCGTCAGGTTGCGGATCGTTCCGCTGGGGTTCAGCGCCGCGCCCGCCCAGTCACGCGCCTTGGCGGTGTAGTCGCCGCCGCCCAAGGTGACGTTGGTGGCGTTGATCGTGCCGTTCGACGCGTCGAGGTAGGCGCTGAAGCCTTCTATGGTGTCGACGTTGAAGCCGCCATCGACGCTGATCCAGGCCGTGCCGACCGTGTTGTTGGCGGTCACTGAGGTCAGGTCGCCGCCGGTCAGGCTGTCCAGGAACACCACGGCGTCGCCGCTCGACGAGGTGACGTTGATCGTCCCGACGCCGCCCGTGCGGCTGACGCGATCGGAAGCGCCGATGCTCAACGGGGTGTCGGCGCCCAGGGTCGCCGTTCCCGTTGCCGAGATCGTGAGGTCGCCGCCGCCTGTCATCGAGGCCCTGCGCAGGGTCGCTCTGCCGGACAGCGCCTGGACGAGGGCCGATCCGCCGGACGACAGGGAAATGGCCGATGCGTCGCCCGTGGTCGCTGTCAGGGTGGCGTCGCGGCCGGCGGAGACGAGGCCGCCGAGGCCGGTATTGGCGGTCAGGCCGGTCGCGCCGGTCAGGCTGAGGTCGCGCGTCGCGACGACCTGGGCCGCGGCGTTCACCGTCAGGCCGCCGGCCGTGGTGGCGATGGTGATGTCCCGTCCGCCGACATCGCCGGCGATGGTCAGGGCCTTGGCGTTGTTCAGTGTCACGTCGCCGGTCAGCGTCTGAACGTCGCCGAGCTGATCGATCATGTTGGCGTTGGTCAGGCTCACGCCCATGGCGGCGTTGGCGGTCAGCGAACTGGCGGTGACGACGCCGGCGGTCTGGGTCATCGCGCCGGTGGCCGAGGTCAGCGAGGCCGTGCCTGCGGCGCCGTAGTCGCCCGTCAGCGCCAGATTGCCGCCGCCCGTCCAGGTGAGGTTCTTTGTGGAGGAGGCCGAGCCCAGCGTCGCGCCCGTGCTCCCCTCTATCAGGATGTCGCCGGCCGTGCCGCCCCCGCCCTGGGTGATGGCCGAGCCGACGTTCACGGCGCCGGTCGTCGACCTGGCCGTGACATGGGCGTCGTCGGCGGCGCCGACGCCGGTCGACTTCAAGGTGGCTCCGGACGCCAGCACGTCGCCGCCGGTGGCGGTGACCTGCAGGTCGTCGCCGGCCGTGGCCGAGGTGGTGATCGTGGCCGAGCCGTTGGAGGCCGTCAGGGTGACGTCGCGGGCGGCGGTCGCGTTGTTCACGCCGATGCTCGTGCCGCTCATCGTCAGGTCGCGACTGGAGACGCCGGTGGTCAGGGTCGCCGAGGTGGCGCCGCTGACCGTGATGTCGCCGGCGTGCGAACCTGTTCCTTGCGTCAGCAGCGTGCCGCCCGAAGCCGAGCCGTTGGTCGAGCGGATCAGGATGTGGCTGTCGTCGGCGCCCGTGCCGCTTGTCTTGATATAGGCCCCGCCGGCCGTGACATTGCCGTCGGCGGTGATCTCTACGTCGTCGCCGGCGAAGATCCGGTTGGTCACATAGGCCTGGGTCGTGCCGGTGACGTAGACGCTGCGCACGGCGTCGACGGTGCTCAGGAACACCTGCGGCGCGCTCAGCGTCAGGTCGCGCGCCGAATTGCCGAGGGTCAGCGAGGCCGACCCGTTGCTGGTGATCAGGATGTCGCCCGAGGCCGTGGTGGTGGCCGCGCCGACCGAGCTGTTGTTGCTCGAGGAAACCGTGACGCCGGTGGCGCCGGTGATCTGGGTCACGGTCGCGCCGGGGCCGCCCGCGGTGACCGTGGCCGCGCCGCTGGTGGCCGTGACCTCTGAGGCGGTGATCGAGCCGGACGTCGTGCTTATCTGGGCTGTTGCGCCATACGCCGTCTGGACGCTCAGAGCGCCGCTGCTGGCGCTGAGCAGCACGTTGCCGGCTGCGTCGATCGAGGCGCTGGTCGCCGAGCTCAGCGTGTTCATGCGGATCATGGCGTTCGACGCGGCGCGCAGGACGGCGGTCGGATCGGCGGCGTTGACGAAGTTGGCGTCGATCAGGCCCGTGCCGCCGGCGAATACGAACCCGCCGGCGCTCATGGTCGCGCCCGGCGAGACGATCACGCCTTGCGGCGAATAGAACCAGATGTTGCCGCCGGTCGCCGCGCCGACCTTGCCGGTCACCGTGCCGCCGTTGTCGATGGCGATCTGGCTGGTGGTCTTGTTCAGCACGATGTCGCTGGAGGCGTTGAACAGGAAGTCCATCGTGTCGCCGCTGCTGACGTGCAGGCTGGACCAGTTGATCACCGTCCGGGACGCGTTCAGCTGGATCTGCAGGGTGATAGCGTCGGGATAGCTGATCACCGGCTGCGAACCGCCCGAGGAGACCGTGATGCTGCCGGCTCCGGGTATGGTCGGGAGGGTCCCGGCCAGAGCGGGTTCGACCAGCATGGCGGCGACGCCGCACAGGGCCGAGGCCGCCAGCAGTTTCGTCCGACGCTGCGAGCGCAAGGCGGTACGGGAAACGATCGGGGACTGGGTCATGGAGAGCGCTCCGGAGACTTCAGCGGTCTAGAAAAGGGCGGCGGACAGCGAGACGAGCACGCGCGAGGACGGTGCGTCGCCGACGCCGAACGGGCTGTCGAAGGGCTTGGCCCAGGTCAGGTCGAGCGCCACCCGCGAGGTCAGCTGGGCGCGCACGCCGACACCGGCCGAAGTCAGGTCCAGCTTGCCCGCGCCGACGCCCAGATTGGTCAGTTCGGCCAGATCGTAGAAGGCGTAGGGACGCCAGGCGGCGCGACCGCCGTTGAAGGGCAGGGGAACGGTGCTGAACTCCAGCGAAGCCGCGAGGGCGCGATCGCCCGACGCCGACGACGGGTCGTAGCCGCGCCCTATCGTCAGGTTGCCGATCCCGTACTCCTCGTACGACAGTAGCGGGTCGTCGGTGTGCTGCCAGACCACGTTCAGCTTGCCGATTACAGGCCCAGCCAGGCGGCCGCCGATCTCGCCTTCGGTGCGCAGCACGGTGGCCTTGGGCTTGCCCAGGAACCGCGAGGCCGAGAGGTCGCCATAGCGGCTGGCGCCCAGGCCGTTGCTGCCCTGGCGCACTTCGAAGACGCCGGTCATGGCCACCGAATGGGCCCCCAGGCTGGCGGGCGCGTAGTGGCCGTCTAGCCGCAGGAAGAACACCCGCAGGTGATCCTCGGTCAGGGTGGCCAGGCCGCCGCCGAACTCGACCTTCTGGTCGATCCAGTCGAGGCCGACGCCGATGTTGAGGTTGCGGTTGCGGTGGCGCGTCAGCGGATAGGTCAGGCGCACGCTGCCGGCGAAGGAGCCGCCTTCCAGGTCCAGCGGCTTGAGAACGTCGCCCGGCTTGGTCCAGCCCCAGGCGCCCGACAGGTCGGCAGTGAGGCCGTCGGCGCCGATATAGAAGCGCTCGGCCACCTGGATGACCCGCTGCTCGTCGCTGGACAGCGTGCCGTAGCCGAGGATCGAGGTGCGCTCGCCCAGCGGCGTGAAGCCGTTGAGGTCCAGGCGCGCCAGGGTCAGGTCGCGGCCGACGGTCTTGGAGCCGTAGTTCTGGGCGACCACCGAGCCGTCGACGGCGTCGCGGGCGATGGCGATCTCCAGGTCGAGGGCGCCGTCTCCCGTCGCCGAAGGCTTCAGCGCCGACTGGATGCGCACGCCCGGCACGTCGGAGGCCAGCAGCAGGTAGCGCTGGGCGACGTCGAGGTCGAACGGCGCCATGCCGCGCAACTGGTTGAGGAAGCGCACGACCTGCTTTTGCGCGGGGCCGGCGTCGCCGTGATAGTTCACCGAGCCGATCCGGGCTTCGACCACCGTCAGGGTCAGGCGGCCGTCGGCGATGCGCTGCTCGGGGATGACGACATTGGCCAGCACGCCGCGCCGCAGATAGAGGGCCGCGACCCGGTCGCGGATGTCGCAGACCGCGCTGAGCGGCGCTTCGCGGCCCAGGAACTCGGCATAGGTCGAGGCCAGGGCCTGGCTAGGCACGGCCAGGGCGCCGGAGGTGCCGCCCTGGAAGTCCACGCTCTTCAGCGTGACCTTGATGGGGCTGTCACGGAAGGCGCAGGGACCGGCTTCGACACCCTTGAACAGGTCGCCGCGCGGGGCGGCGGCGATGGGGGCGGCGTTGGCCGGATCGAGCTCCTGGCGCGAGGGCAGGGCGACCTGGGCGAACGCGGGGGCGGCGGCCAGCAGCGGCGCGCCTAAGCACATGGCTGCGCCCGCGCCGACCAGGGCGCGCCGCATACGGAACAAAACTTTCAAGCCCCCAACCCTCCGGCCTGCGAGCGCGACATCGCCCTCAACCTAGACATTACTATGATGCAAAACCGTGCAAGATAACACCGGTCAGCGCGCGCGAAGCGTCGTGATGGGTAACGGCGCGATGTGGGCGTACCCAAGCGAAACGGTCCAGGGGAAGCCTCGTGCGTCGTCGGCCTTCGTGTCCGGCGCGGGCGGGGCTCGGATCGCTGTAACAGTCATTTCACACGAATCTCGCGGCGCAGCCGCTAGAAGGCGCATCCGTCGGAGCGAAGTTCGCTTGAGGATGCAGATGCTTAAACACCTTTTCGCCGCCGCTTCGCTGTCGCTGGTGATGTCGTCCACGGCTCTGGCGCAGGGCGGGTCGCCCTCGTCCGCCGCGCCGAAGGCCGAGGCCCCGCGGAAAGCCAGGAACGTCATCGTCTTCCTCGCCGACGCGGGCGGCGTGCCGTCGGTCAACGCCGCCAGCCTGCTGGGCTACGGCGAGCCCCTGAAGCTGCATATCCAGAAATGGCCGAACCTGGGCCTCAGCGAGACCTCGCCGGTCGACCAGTTCGTCTCGGACTCGGCCAATGGCATGTCCTCGATCATGACCGGGGTGAAGACCCGCAACGGCGTGATCAGCCAGTCGCCCGCCGCGGTGCGCGGCAAGGTCGACGGCGCGCCGACCAAGACCCTGCTGGAATACGCCGAGGAGCGGGGCCTGCGGACCGGCGTCGTGACCTCCGAGCCGATCACCGACGCCACGCCGGCCGCGACCTACGCCCACTCGAACGACCGCGAGAAGTGGGGCGAGATCTTCCCGCAGGCCTTTTCGCCGCGCTTCGGCGACGGGGTCGACGTGATGTTCGGCGCCGGCCGCCGCAAGATCGGCGAACAGCTGACCGCGCGCGGAACCGGCTTCGACCAGCTGGCCAAGGCGCATGACCGGCCGATCTACGCGCGGCTTGAGGATGCGGCGACCGCCAACACCCGGCCCGTGGTCGTGGCTGACCAGATCGACGTCCGTGCGGCCGCCCTGCGCGCGCTCGACCTGCTGCAAGCCTCGCCCAAGGGCTACCTTCTGGTGATCGAGTGGGACGCCCACACCGACGATCCCCGCAAGGGCCTGCAGAACATCGTCGACCTGGACAAGCTGATCGCCGAGATCGAGGGCCGGGTCGACCTGAAGGACACCCTGCTGTTGTTCACCGCCGACCACTCGTTCGGCCTGCAGGTGGACGGCGGCCGCCGTGGCGAACCGGTGCTGGAAGGCTACGACGCCTGGAAGGCGGCCGGGAAGGACGAGGATGTCGTCCGCCTCAAGAACGTCATGGTCAACCGCAGCCACACCGGTGAAGAGGTTGTCGCCCTGGCGACCGGCGCTGGGGCCGAGCGTGTGCGCGGCTACTTCCCCAACACCCACCTGTTCCAGATCATGATGGACGCCTGGGGCTGGAAGCCGGACGCGGCCAACTAGGACAGGGTCCAGCTCCGTCCGTCGGTTTTGACGGACACGTTGTGCAGGCGACCGACCGCCCTTGCGAAGGCGGCCGTGTCGCCGACCTCGAACACGCCGTCGACCTGCAGGCGGCCGAGCGTTGGCGTCGCGATGCGCAGCGGCGTGCGGCTGTAACGGTTCATCTCGGCGACGGCTTCGGCCAGCGAGGCGCCGACGAAGCTGATCCGGCCGTGGTTCCAGTCGTCGATCCGCGCGGCCTGGGCGACCGTGATCGGACCCGGCCGTCCTGACGGCGACAGGCGCACGGCCTGCCCGGGGGCGAGCCGGACCGTAGCTTCCGATCCGCCTGAGACCGGACCCGCCGTCACGCCGCCCTCCAGAAGGTCGACCTGCGTGAAACCGGCCTGACGATAGACGTTGAAGCGGGTGCCGGTGACGCGGATGCGCCCGCCCTGGCTCAGCACGTCGAACGGCGCCCCGTCCCGGTGAGCCACGGCGAACAGGGCTTCCCCCGTCTCGAGCACCACTTCCCTCTGGTCACCGCCGAACCGCGCCACCAGGCGCGTGCCGGTGTTGAGGGTGACGCGCGAGCCGTCGGGCAGGGCGATCGTGCGCCGTTCGCCGACGGCGGTCTCGTAGGCGACCGGGCGCTGCTTCCAGAGCAGAACGCCGCCAATGGCGACCCCCGCGGCGAGCGCGCCGCCGGCGATCAGGCCGCGGCGGTTCAGCACCGAGGTGCCGGCCTTGGGCTCGTCCAGGGCGAAGTCGGCGGCGTCGAGCTGGCCCAGGGCGTCCCAGACTTCGCCAATCTGGCCCTGTCGGGAGGGCTGCGAACCGGGATGGCCCTGCTCCTCGCGCAGGCGGTTGGCGACGAAGGCGTCGGCCTCGTCGTCGCGCGGCGGGCGGCGAAACGGGATTACAGTTCGAACCATCCACAATCCTTCAGCCTGTGCCGGCAGCGGGCGAGCGCGTCGGCCATCAGGCGCTGGGTCGTCCGCAGCGGCTTGCGCGTGCGGGCGGCGATTTCAACCAGGGTCAGCCCCTCGACGCGGTGCATCATCAGCACCAGGCGCTGGTCGCGGGGCAGGGCGGCGATGGCGCTGCGCAGCAGGTCGGCGTTCTGCTGCCAGCGCACCTCGTCGAACGGCGAGGGGCCCTCGTGCGCCAGATCTTCCGGCAGCTCGACATGCCGGTCGCCGCCTCGTCCCAGCCGTCGCCGGCGCAGGTCGCGGGCGACGCTGTCGGCGGTCTTGAACACGTAGGTGGCGTTGAATTCGGGCGGCGGGACGCCCGCCGCCAGCCGCGTCAGCCGCAGATAGATGTCCTGCAATGCGTCCTCGACGTCGGCGGGCGCCAGAAAGCGGCCCAGGTACCGGCGCAGCCGCGCGTCGAACCGCTGCACCAGATCGACCATGATCGTGGTGGACGATGCGGCCGGCTCGGGGGCTCTCATCGGTGGGTCGACGCCGTCAAACATTCGCACGTGGTCACGCCTCTACTTCAAGAGACGCGGCGATGTCGACATGCCGCCAAATGCGATGCGCGGATGTCATCAATTCATCGCAGGGCGCCCATAGAAGCCGCCCAGTCGCGGGGTTCATTCACGGATCGTCCCACATGGGCGGTGGCGGTCGTCACGCTTTTCTTCGGTCTATGGGAGGCGTGGCCCTGTTCGTCGCCATCGCGCCGACCGGAGCCTGGGCGGGCGATCGCACCCCCACCTTCGACGTGCCCGCCCAGCCGCTGTCGTCGGCCTTGCGGGAACTGGCGCGCCAGAGCCGGATGCAGGTCCTGTTCTCGGCCAAGGACATGGAAGGGCGACGCAGTCGTCCCGTCGCCGGGCGCATCGAGGTCTGGCGCGCGTTCGACATGGCCCTGGCCGATGCGGGCTTCGAGGCCCGCCGCATCGACGCGCGCACCTTCGTCGTCGCTGCACAGAGGCGGCCGCCCCGCATGGCCCTGGCGACGGCGCCTCAGGTTTCGGTCACGGAGCTTGAGCCGCTCCTGGTGTTGAGCACGCGTTCGGGCGCCGACGTCGTGGCCCGTCGCCTGGCGGCGGATCTGGCCGAGACGACTCCGCTGCGTCGCCTCACCCGGGACGACATGGAGCGCGGCGCGGCCCAAAACCTGTCCGAAGCTCTCGGCGATCTGCCGGGCATGACAGTGATCAACACCGGGCGATCCTTCATCGGCGGCATCGACTCGGCTTCGCGGGGCGAGGGCCTGTACGCGGGCTATCGCGGCCTCAACGCCGAATACAATCTGACCATGATCAACGGCGTGTCGGTGGCCCAGGGGCTGCCGTACTCGCGCGGCGTCCAGCTGAACCTCCTGCCGCCCGACGCCTTCCAGGCGGTGGTGGCGCACAGGACGGGCCGGGCCGACCTGGATGGCGACTTCATCGGGGCGGCGCTGGACTTCCAGACTCCGGGGCCAGGGGACCGCTCGCGCTCGCTACAGACGGTCGTCACCCTTGGCGGACGGGTCGAGACGCGGGCTCGCGACTACGGCGCCTCGGGCCTGGGCGGGCATGTCCAGGTCGAGCACAGCCGCCGCTTCGGCGCGGAGGGGCAGGTCGGGCTTTATGTCGCCGCCGCCTACGAGGATCGCAGTTTCCTCAACTCCGAACTGGCCGGGGTGATGGCGGCGCAAAACGACCGGGGCTGGGCCTATGGCGTTTCCGGTTCGGCGGCGGGCGGTCCGGTCGATCCCAGCCGGCCGCAGGACAACCTCGTTCAGACCAGCCTCAATGTCGGGGTGTCCAGCGGCGGCAGCCGTCTGCAGAACTACGTGCTGGCGATCGACTGGAGCGTCCGGCCGGGTCTGGACGTGCGGCTGAACGCCACCCACGCGCGCGCCGACACCGAGCAGAACTCCACCTTCAGCCAGGTGGTCAGCGGCGCCCAGACCTGGGTCGACGACGGGACCGGTCTCTTTCGGTTGTCGGTGCGGGATCTGTCGACGCGCATCTGGTACGAGACCAATCCCGACAGCGTCTCCCTGTCGACGGCGAGCCTGAGCGCCGACCTCGTCTCAGGCCGCTGGCGCCTGTCGCCCTACCTGTTCGCCAGCCACGGCGAGAGCGCGCGGCCCGACCACCTGGAGGCCTCGGCCTGGATCAACCAGAACGACGGCTACAACACTGGACAGCTGCCGCGCGCTTTCGGCGGGGTGGCGGTGACCTATCGCGACGGCCTGCCGGTTCCGCAGTGGCCAAGGAGCGTTCTCGACGACCTCAACGCCGCTGGGCGGGTTCTGCTGGCCCGCCGCGCCGGCCAGCGCACCGAGCAGTTCAGCGACCAGGGGCGATATGGCGGTGGTTTTGGCCTGACCTTCACGCCTGCGCCAGGCCTGTGGCGCAGTTTCCGTGTGGGGGCCAAGATCAGCCGCAGCGATCGAAGCCTTACCGACCGAAACTGGACCAACGCCTTCTTCGCCGACATCTACCGGCAGGCAGGCCTGACCTGGGCGGCGCTGGGCATTGCGGATGGAACCTACGCCCAGGTTTTTCCCGGGCTCTACGACTGGTCGATCCCGCGCATCGATCACGACCGGCTCGCGGCCTATTTCCAGGCCAACCGCACGGCCGAAAGCTTCGACAGCTGCGGCGCGCTCTACGTCAACAACCTCAACTGCAACAGCCAGTCGGGCCGCGAGACAGTGGCCGCGCTCTACGGCATGGCGACGTACGCTTCAGGGCCTTGGGAGGCCCAGTTCGGGCTGCGCCACGAACACACCCTGATCCGCAACCGGTTCTGGGTGATGCCGGGTGCGAGCGGCGGCGAGACGGCGGGGGACTGGGGGCGCAGCCGCAGCCGCTACGACAAGCTACTGCCCAGCGTGAACCTGTCCTATCGCCCGGACGATCGTAGCGTCTGGCGGGCCTCGGCCTGGCGCGCCTACAGCCGACCAGCCTTCATGCAACTGGCCGGGGGCGAGCGGACCGCGACCGTCGACGGGGTGACCACCGTGACGCGCGGCAATCCCGACCTGAAGAGCGCCTACGCCTGGAATCTCGACCTGTCGCACCAACGCTGGCTGCCGGGCGGCGGGATGCTAGGCGTGTCGGCCTACGCCAAGTTCATCGACCACTACCTGTTCGAAAGCGGCTCCAGCCTGGACCTGGGGGCGGTTCCTGAGGATGGCGCCGTCCGGGTGGTGACGCCGCGCAACGGCGGGCGCGGCCGCACACGAGGTCTCGAGATCGAGTGGTATCAGCCTCTGGGCGACCCGTTGGGGCTGGGCGGCCGGGCCAGCCTGGACATGAACGCCAGCCGCCAGCGGACCCGCGTCGATCTGGGCCCGAACCTTGGTCGCGCCCAGCCGATGCTCAGCGCGCCCGAATGGCTGGCCAACGCCGAACTGGCCTATAGCCGAGGCCGGGCCTCGCTCTATCTGAGCTTCAACTACACGGGCGCCTATCTGTCGGCCTACGACATCCTGGGCGCCGAGGGGGATTGGGACAATCAGTGGGTTCGGCCCGTGAAGCGCCTGGACGCACGGGTCCGTTGGCGGTTCGACGAGCGCACGCGGCTGGATCTGATCGCGACCAACCTGACCGGCGCCTACAGCTATTGGGCCCATGTGGGGCGCGACACCACCGCGCTTTCCGACGTGGTGGATTCCGGGCGGCGGGTCGTGGTCAGTCTGCGCAGCGTGTTCTAGGCCCGGTTCGCGAGGGGAGGGCGAACCGGGCCCAGGCCGACGCTAGAAGTCGTACTTGAGCGTCAGCAGGGTGGTGCGGCCGGAATTGACCACGTCGGAGATGGCCAGGCTGTTCTGGCCGACATGGGCCCAGTAGCTGTAGTTCTTGAACAGGTTGGACACCGACAGGTCGAGCACCACGCCGTTGCCGAAGTCATAGCCGGCGTGCAGGTCGGTGCGGCGGGTCGGACGGGTCCAGTAGTCGAGGCCCGCAACGCGGTTGTAGGCCATGACCGTCTCGCCGGCGTAGTTCCAGTTCAGGTCGACCGTCAGGTTCCCGAGCACGTAGTTGACCTTCAGGTTGGCCAGCTCTTCCGGGGCGTTCTGCATGCGCTTCTTCTCGCCGCCGCCGATGTCGACCTGCGTCCACTGGCGGGTGTAGTTAGCGCCGGCGCCGAAGCCCGACAGCCAGCCCGGCAGCATGTCGAACTTCTGATAGAGCTGGATCTCCACGCCCTTGACGTAGCCCTCGCCGCCGTTGGTCGGCGAGACGATGGTCACGCGGTCGAAGGTCTCGCCGTTGTACTGCGTGCCGCCCGACGATTGGCCGCCGTTCACGGTGGTGGAGCCGTTATCGTACATGTAGTCCGACAGGCGCTTGTAGTAGACGCCGATCATGGCATAGCCGCCGGCGCTGTTGCGCCATTCGCCCGAGGCGTCGAAGTTCCAGGACTTCAGCGTCTTCAGGTCCGGGTTGCCGCGGGTGACGGTGATAGAGTTGTCACCGCGCGTGGTCGTCTCCGACCCGCCCAGCTGGACCAGCGCCGGCCGCATGTAGGCGCGGGTGATCGAGGCGCGGTAGACCGCGTCGTCGGTCGGGCGGTAGTTGGCGAACAGGCTGGGCAGCCACTCGTTGTACTTGGTCGAGTTGGTCTCGAAGCGGCGCGCCTGGGCGTCGTTGTTCCAGTAGGTGTTCTCGATGCTGGTGTGCTCGTAGCGCAGGCCGGGGATGACCTCGAGCGCGCCCATGTCCCACTTGCCGGTGACATAGGCGGCGGCGACGTTCTCGTCGCCCTTCAGCGTGTTGCAGTTCAGGTAGCAGAGATCGGCCGCGGCGGCGTTGGTGTCGAAGTACTGGCGGAACAGCGAGACCAGGCGGTCGTGGTTCACCTTCGGCGCGCGGATATTGTAGAGGCCCGGATAGACGGAGTCGAAGTAGCCGGAGATCAGGCCCAGCTCGTTCCACGTCACGCCCGGCTTGCCCAGCAGGTTGGCGAAATGGTCGTTGGTCCAGTCGTGGCTGGTGACGCGGCGATGGCTCTGCACGTACTTCACGCCGGTCTTGATGTAGGACAGCGCGCCGCCGTCGAAGTCGCGTTGCGCGTCGAAGCGGCCGCCGAACTTCTGCTGGTTCGAGAACTGCTCGGTCAGCTGGCCGGCGCGGCGCGCCAGCAGAGCTGTCCCGGAGTTGTTGATCAGGTCGCGCTGGGCCTGGGTCAGGAGCGGCATCGGATAGCCGTCCTTGTTGTAGCCGATGAACAGGCCGCTGTAGGGCGTCAGGGAGCCGGTGTTGAAGCGGTCGGACTGGTTGTTGCGGACCGAGGCCTCGATGTGGTCGGGACGGTCGTTGCCGCCTTCGGAATAGAAGACCGACGGCGACAGGGTCCAGGCGGCGTGGCGCTTGACGCCGCCCAGGGTCACGGTGCTCAGGTCCGCGTCCTCGGGATTGGTCGTGTACCACATGCGGACCGACGAGTTGGTCAGGTTCAGGTCGTAGAGGCCGGTCGCGGCGTTGAAGACGCGGGCGCGGTTCTGGACGAACTGGTTCAGGGTCGAGTTCTGCTCGGTTTCGGCGAAGGCATAGGAGCCGCGCAGATAGAGGTCCAGGCTGTCATCCGGACGCCAGTCCAGCGAGAAGTTGCCGCCATAGCGCCGGGTGTGGCCGGTGGAGACGCCGACGTTCAGGCCGGTCAGGGCCAGGTTGGCTTCCTTGTCCATGCCGGCCGGATTGACGCCCTCGCCGGAGTCTGTCGCCGAATGCAGATAGGCCCAGCCGCCGTCGTTCTGGGCGTTCATCAGGGCCGCGACCATCGAGTTGGCGAAGGTGCGCTTGTCGTAGAAGGCGCTGACATAGACGCCGAACTGGTCGTTCTGGCCGAAGCGGCGGGCGATCTCGCCGCTGACGCCGCCGCCCAGGCCGTCCTCGTCATAGGTGCGCGCGCGGCTCTCGACGCGGCCGGCGACCGACAGCGAGGCGTAGCCGTCGCGGAAGCTGAAGGCCGAGGGCGTGATGAAGTCGATGGTGCCGCCGATGGCGTCGCCGTCCATGTCGGCGGTCGAGTTCTTGTTGACCACTATGGTCTTCAGGCCCGACGGCGGCAGCAGCGACAGCTGCACCTGGCGCGAATAGGGCATGCCCTGGGCGACGTTGACGCCGTTGATCAGGGCCAGGGTGAACTCCGAGTTCATGCCGCGCACGCCGACGAACATGCCTTCGCCGCGCGAGGCGCCGTCGACGCCGCCGAAGAACGAGTTGCCGGTGTTCTGCACGCTGATGCCGGGCAGCAGGGCCAGGGCTTCGGCGACGTTGTGGACGGCGGTGTGCTCGAGGTCGTCGGCCGACATCACGCTGACGGCGTTGTCGCTGGCCATCTGGGTGCGCATGGCGTCGTTGCGGGTGGCGACCACGGTCACGGCGGCGACCTCGGCGGAATCCGTGGAGGCGGCGGGGGCGTCGTCCGCGAAGGCCTGGCCCGCGCCCAGCAGCGAGAAGAGCGCCATCGAGGACGCGAGAAGCTTGGTTTTGAACGATAGCGTTTTCATCGACCGCAGGCCCTGAACCGGAGCAGAGATGCTCCCAAGCTCAAGGGACGCGGCCGATCGGCGGGCGCGCCGGAATTTTATGAATACTTCACAGTCGGCCGGCAGGGGCGGGCGGCGCCCCCCTCAGGAGCGCTTGGCGCCGATCTCGTCGAGATAGTTGTAGATCGTGAACTTGGTGACCCCCAGGCGCGCGGCGACGCGTTCGACCGAGCCGCGGATCACGAACAGGCCGCGCTCGTGCATGATCGCGACGGCGGCCTTCTTCTCGGTTTTCGACATGCGGTCGACCGGCGCCCCGGCGGCTTCGAGCGCCGAGACGATGATCTCCTCGATCAGACCTTCGATGTTGGCTTCCGACCGGGGGGCGGGCAGGGGCGGCAGGACGCTGGGGACGAGGGCCGCCTGGACCTCGCGCTGGATGCGTTCGATGGCTCCCATGTCGACGTTCAGGCACAGGGCGGCCGCCGGAACGCCCTCTTCGTCGAACAGCACCACCGACGACGAGCGCAGGGCGCGGCCGTCGCCGGTGCGGGAGGTGTAGTTGGAGACCACGCGCACCTCGTTGGGGTGGGCGGCGGCCTTGCTGGCGACAAGCGTGTCGAAGGCTTTGTCCTCGGCGGGGCCGGAGATGATCGCCGAACCCACGCTGCGGCCGCTGACGTGGCCGTTGACGATCTCGATGATTGAGGACTCCGGCTCGCGCAGGTTATGGACCACTACCTCGGTGTGCTGGTTCACGGCGCATTCCAGCGCCTTGGCCACGCCCTGAAGCACGCCCAGCAGGGCCTTTTCGTCTTGCACGGCGGTCTGGTCTTTCATGCGGGGCGGTGAGCCGGGAACGAAGCGACGTCATTCAACAGAGCGTTGATATTCTGGCCTCGTCCTGTGCGCAACACGATCGCCGGTCGGCTTCGATACGCGATCCGGCGCCCGCCGTTTGATCAGCAATGGCCTGGAATGCATGCGAAATTCCGCGCACATCAACAGGTGGTCGATGTTTTCAACAAAATGTTGAAGCCGTCTTCGTTCTGTTGCAAAGCTGTTGGCGAACATGGGTCTTGGGTCGGCGGGGGACGCCGCGCCCGACGAATTGGGGACTGCGATGCGCAACGGTTTGAAGGCTTTTCTGCTGGCGGGTTCGGGCGGTGCGTGCCTGCTGGCCGGCACCCTGGCCCACGCCCAGGACGCGGCCGAGGACACGACGATCGGCGAGATCGTGGTGACGGCGCAGAAGAAGTCCGAACGCCTGCTGGACGTGCCGGTCTCGGTGGCGGCGGTCACGGGCGACACCCTCGCGCGGCAGAACCTCGTGCAGGTGCGCGACTTCTACAACCGCGTGCCCGGCGTCTCGCTGAGCGGCGGCGGCACCGAGCAGCGCGCCAACGGCGTGGCCATCCGCGGCGTCACCACCGGCGGCGGCACGGCGGCCACCGTGGCCTTCGCCCTCGACGACGTGCCGCTGACCTCGGGTGCGGCCTCGGCCCAGTCGCCGCTGATCGACATCGATCCGTCCGACCTCCAGCGCGTCGAGATCCTGCGCGGCCCGCAAGGCACGCTCTACGGCGCCTCCAGCCTGGGCGGTTTGGTCAAGTACGTGACGGTCGCCCCCGACACCGAGCGGTTCAGCGGCCGCATCGAGGCTGGCGCCAACACCGTCTCCGGCGGCGGCGAGGGCTGGTCGCTGCGCGGTTCGGTCAACCTGCCGATCGTCAGCGAGAAGCTGGCCCTGCGGGTCAGCGGCTTCACCCGCCACGATCCGCCGTATCTCGACAACATCAACGCCAAGGCCGCTGGCGAGGACATGAATGACAACCGCGTTGAGGGCGGCCGCGCCGCGCTGCTGTTCAAGCCGACCGACGCCCTGAGCATCGACCTGTCGGTGCTGCGCCAGGAAGCCAAGTTCATCGGCAGCCCGCAGATCCGCATCTGTCCGTCTTGCGGCACGGGCGCCTTCACCGGCGGCGTCGACTTCACGCCCTATTACGGCGACATGACGCTGAACATTGCGCCGACCAAGCGCGACGTCGACGTGACCCTGTACCAGGGCCGCGCCACCTACGATCTCGGCTTTGCGGACCTGACCTCGGTCAGCGCCTACAACCGCATCAAGTCGGCCTCGGACCTCGACCAGACCAACACCTTCGGTTTCCTGCTGTCGGCCTTCTCGGCGCCGACCGGCTCCAGCGTCTCGCTGGTCAACGCCGACCAGACCAAGAAATTCAGCCAGGAGATCCGCCTGGCCTCGAAGTCGGACGGCCCGCTGGAATGGCTGGTCGGCGGCTTCTACACCCGCGAGAAGATCTCGGTCGACCAGACGCTGGTCGTGCGCCCGACGACGGGCTCTGATACGACCGCCTACGCCTCGGTGGGGCCGGCCAAGTTCGAGGAGAAGGCGGCGTTCGCCGACGTCACCTACCACTTCACCCCGGCTTTCGACCTGCAGGCCGGCGTGCGCTACTCGTCGAACGACCAGAGCAGCGCCTCGACCACGACCATCGCCCCGCAGGCCGTCCGCTTCTTCGGTCCGAGCTCGTCGGAGCCCCGGGCCAAGTCGTCGGACGACGCGGTCACCTGGCTGCTGACGCCGAGCTACAAGATCTCGCCCGACAGCATGGCCTATCTGCGCATCGCCACCGGCTATCGTCCGGGCGGTCCCAACGGCGCGGGCGTCACGGGCGTTCCGCTGTCCTTCCAGTCCGACAGCGTGGTCAGCTACGAAGCCGGCCTGAAGGGCGTGATCCGGTCGGCGCGCTTCACCTACGAAGCCGCGCTGTTCCGGGTCGACTGGGACGACATCCAGCTTCTGACCACCGACGTGGCCACGCAGTTCACCTACTACACCAATGGCTCCACCGCCCGCAGCCAGGGCCTGGAGCTGTCGGGGCGCTGGGCGCCGATCGGCGGCCTGTCGTTCGACGGGGCCCTGACCCTGCTGGACGCCAAGCTGTCGGACGACCTGAAAGCGCCCGCCGGCGCCTCGCCGATCTATGGCGACAAGGGCGACCGCCTGCCGGGCTCGGCCAAGGTCTCGGCCAGCCTGTCGAGCGACTATGACTGGTCGATCGGCCACGGCTTCTCGGCCACGGTCGGCGCCAGCGTGGCCTATGTCGGCGAGCGCTACGGCGACTTCGCCAACATCCTGCCGACGACGACGGGCAACACCGCCTACGGCTCGCGCATCAAGCTGCCGTCCTACACCACCTTCGACGTGCGCGGCGGGATCTACAACGCCGACTGGCGCTTCACCGCCTACATCAAGAACCTGGGCGACGAGCGCGGCGTCGTGGAGGCCACGACCCGTGGCGGCACCAGCGCCCCGCAGGCCATCTTCCTGCAGCCGCGCACCGCGGGCGTCTCGCTAAGCCGCAGCTTCTAGGCATGCGGTTCTTCGACGAAGCCGCCGTCCTGCAACGCCTCGATCTCGATGGCTGCCGGACGGCGGTGCGCGAGGCGATGGTGGCCCTGTCGGCGGGCCAGACCCGGCAACTGCCCCGCTCGATCATTCCGATCGGCGCGGGGCGGCTGTTCGGCCAGATGCCGGGCGCGCTGCTCAACGGCGGCTATTTCGGCGCCAAGCTGATCAGCGTGTTCGCCGAGCCTGATCGCCCAGGCCGCAGCGCCCACCAGGGCGTGGTGGTGCTGTTCGACGCCCAGAGCGGCCAGGCCGTCTGCGTCGCCGACGCCGGCGCCATCACCCAGATCCGCACCGCGGCGGGCACGGCGGTGGCCACCGACGCCCTGGCGGTTCCCGACGCCGAGCGCCTGACCCTGATGGGCCACGGCCACCAGGCCAGCGCCCACATCGAGGCCCTGGCCCGGGTGCGCAGGCTGCGGGAAGTGCGGGTCTGGGGGCGCTCGCTCGAACGCGCCCGGGTCTTCTGCGAACAGATGTCGGCGGCGACGGGCCTGTCCGTGATCGCCGTGGAGGACGCCCGCGAGGCGGTCGCCGACGCCCAGATCGTCTGCACGGTCACCGGCGCTGTCGAGCCGGTGCTGATGGCCGAATGGTTGACGCCAGGAACCCACGTCAACCTGGTCGGCGCCAGCGTCGCCTCGGCCGCCGAGGCCGAGGCCGCCGTGGTGTCGGTCGGGCGCTATTTCGTCGAGAGCCGGGAGTCGGCGCGCAACGGGGCGGGGGAGTTCCTGCGCGCCATCGCCGCGGGCCTGGTTTCCGAGGACTGCATCCAGGCCGAGATCGGCGAGGTCTTCGCCGATCCGGGGGCAGGGCGGCGGTCGCCGTCGGACATTACCGTGTACAAGTCGATCGGCCACGCCGTGCAGGATCTTGCGGCGGCGGCCTATCTCTACGAGCAGGTGAAATGACGCTGAAAACCCGTCTGCTGGCCGGGCTGGCCGCCGCCTTCATCCTGGTGCCCGCCGGCGCGAGCCTGGCCCAGCCCAAGCCGTCGCTCGACGTGCGGTTGACGCCCAGCCGGATGGACGAGGCCAAGGGCGCCGGCGGCCTGTCGGTGGAACTGAGATTCTCGGACCTCTCGGTCCAGGCGGGCGCGCCGCTGCTGACCCTGCCGCTGGTGATCGCCAACACGGCTACCGTCGCCGACACCCTGACCGGCCTCACGGCGACCGACGCCGACGGTGAGATCCCGCTGACGGTCAAGGATGATCCCGCCAAGGGCATGGTCTGGTCGCGCCACTGGCTGGCCGGTCGAGCCACGCGCGGTCCCGTCGTGGTCCGCTATCTGGCTCCAGTCGACAACACCCCGCCCACGCGCGGCTCGGGGCCGCCCTACGCCCTGCGCACCGAAGGCGGCGGCGTCTCGGGCGTGGGCAACACCTTCATCCTGCTGCCGGAAGACCAGGTGACGCGCCGCATCCGCCTCAGCTGGAACCTTGGCGCTCTGCCGAAGGGCTCGACGGCGACCTCCAGTTTCGGCGAGGGCGATGTGGCCCTGCCGGACGGCCCGGCCGGTCAACTGGCCTCGACCGTGTTCATGGCCGGGCCGATGAAGCGCGAGCCGGCGGCCGTGTCCGAGACCGGGTTCTCGGCCGCCTGGATGGGGACGCCGCCGTTCGATCCTGCGCCCCTGATGGCCTGGACCAACCGCCTGCACGGCTGGATGAGCGGCTTCTTCCACGACAAGGCCGTCCCGCCGTACCGCGTCTTCCTGCGCTACAACCCGATCAACGCCGGCGGCGGCACGGCCCTGACCCGCTCGTTCCTGACCACCTATGGCGCCGATACGAAGGGCGATAGCCTCAAGGGCACGCTGTCGCATGAGATGGTCCATACCTGGACCGACTCCGACGCCGGCCAGTGGTACGGCGAGGGGATCGCCGTCCACTACCAGGGCTTGCTGCCGTTCCGGGCCGGCCTGCTGTCGCCCGACGAATTCCTGGAAGACCTCAACGACACCGCCCGGCGCTACTACGCCAATCCGCTGAACGGCACGCCCGACCACGAGATCATGCCGCGCTTCTGGGAGGACAGCCGCATCCGCGTGCTGCCCTATGACCGGGGCGGGCTCTATTTCGCGGTGCTGGACGGCAAGATCCGTCGCGCCAGCGGGGGCAAGCGCTCGGTCGACGACCTGGTGCTGGAGATGAACCGCCGCTTCGCCGCCGGTGAAAAGGCCGATGACGCCGCCTGGATCGCCCTGGTGACGGGCGAACTGGGCGAGGACGGCCGCAAGCTGCACGAGACCATGCTGGCCGGCGGACTGATGCTGCCCCAGGCCGACGACTTCGGCCCCTGCTTCACCCGCACGACTGCCAATGCCCGCCGGTTCGAACTGGGCTTCGAGCCGAAGTCGCTGGTCGGGACGACCAAGACCATCCGGGGGCTGATCGCGAACTCCGAGGCGGCCAAGGCAGGGCTCAAGGACGGCGACGTCGTCACCTATGCGGTGGCGCTGGACGGCGTGCAGGGCGATCCGGCCGCGACCTTGACCTTGAAGGTCACTCGCGACGGCAAGACCTTCCCGCTGACCTACCTGCCGCGCGGCGAGCAGGTGGAGGTCTATCAGTGGGCTCGCAAGCCTGGGACCGAGGGGATGAAATGCGTCTACTGATCACCGCGCTGCTGGCCGCTTCTGTCGCTGGATCGGCGGCCGCCCAGGCGCCGGCCGCCGTCAAGGACGGCTTCTCGCTGGCGGTGACCGGCGACCTGATCGGTCCCGAGCATCCGATCACCGGCCTTGGCGATCCCGGCACGCTGCGGATCCAGAAGCTGCTCTCGGGCGCCGACGCCGCTTTCGGCAACCAGGAAGGCGCGATCTTCGACTTCGACAAATTCCCCGGCTGGCCGGCGGCCCAGAACGGCGGCGGCACGCCGGTCAACGACGCGGCCGTGGCCTTCGACCTGAAGGCCATGGGCTTCAAGCTCATGTCGATGGCCAACAACCACGCCACCGACTTCGGCGTGGAAGGCATGGCGCTGACCCAGAACGCGCTCGACGCGGCCGGCGTCGTCCATGCCGGCACGGGCGACAGCTTGAGCGCGGCCCGCAAGCCCGCCTACGCCAAGACCTCGCGCGGCACGGTGGCGCTGGTGTCGTTCGCCGGCAGCTATACCGACATCTCCCTGGCCGCCGACGCCAATCCGGCCCGTGGCTTCCGCGCCCGTCCCGGCCTGGCCCCGCTGCGCTCGCGCGAACTGCAGCGCGTTAGTCCTGAGCAGATGCGGACCCTGCGCGAGATCGCGGCCCGCTCGGCGACGCCAGACGCGACCAAGAACCCCGAGGTGTTCACCGCCGCCAAGAGCGGTGACGAGCTGACGATCGGCCGCACCACCTTCCGCGTCGATGAGCGTCCGGGCCTCAGCTACGACCTCGACGTCGGCGACCGGGCCGCCGCCCTGGCCAGCGTCAAGGAGGCACGGGGCAAGGCCGACCTGGTGCTGTTCTCGATCCACGCCCACGAGACGGCCTCGTCCGATCCCGAAGACATCCGGCCGGCCGACTACATGCAGCCGCTGTTCCACGAATTGATCGACGCCGGCGCCGACGCGGTGGTGCGCCACGGTCCGCACGCGCTGCTGGGCGTCGAGATCTACAAGGGCCGGCCGATCTTCTACGGCATGGGCAGCCTGATGTTCCAGGTCGGCGACAAGAACCGCCAGTTCCGGGGCTTCACCCTGCCGGCCGAATGGTACGACGGCGCGGTGGCGGTCAGCGAGTATCAGAACGGCCGCGTGGCCGTGATCCGCATTCACCCCTTCGTCCAGAACCTGGAGGACGAGCGCCTGCAGGGCACGCCCAAGTCGCCGTCGCATGACGACGCCCAGCGGATCCTCAAGCGCATCCAGGCCGCCTCCGTTCAGTTCGACACGCGCATCGAGATCGAGGGCGATGTCGGTGTGATCCGCGTGCCGGCGGAGCGCTGAGGTGAGGCTGGCGCGGCGGCAGGCCCTGGCTGGTCTGGGCGCGCTGGCCTTGGCCCCGAAAGCCCTGGCCGGCGAGGCCTCGGTTCCTGATCTCGCCCTCTATCAGGCGATCCGCGACGAGGGGCTGGGGCGCGGCCAGGCCATGACCTTCGCCACCAGCCTGGTCGACGAGGTCGGCGCCCGGCTGATGGGCTCGCCCAACATGCGCCGGGCCTATGACTGGGCGCTGGTGCGGATGCGGGCGTTGGGCCTCAGCAATCCACGGCTCGAGCCGATCGGCCCGTTCGGCCTGTCTTGGCGCCAGACCCTGGCCTGGGCGCGCATGATCGCCCCCGACGCCTTCCAGTTCGCGGCTGTCGCCAGCCCCTGGTCCGTGGCGACCAAGGGCGTGGTCGCAGGCCAGGCGGTCGCCTTGCGTCTGGAAAGCGACGAAGACCTCCAACGCGCGAAGGGAACGCTCGCCGGCCGGATCGTGCTGTTGGGGCCGCCCAAGTCCGCCGCCGCCGAGGGGCTGGCCATCGTCCGCTACAGCGACGAGCAGGTCCTTAAGGGCGACGCCGCGCAGGCCGTCCGCGCCTATTACCGCACCGTCGCCGAGCGAAGGGCGCGTCAGGGGCGGGAAGGGCTTTTCAAGGCCCGCCGCAACGCTTTCCTGACGGACGAGGGCGTTGCGGCCGTGCTGATCGACGGCGGCGGCGCCGAGCCGGGCGCCATGGTCGTCGATGGCTCCGAACTCGGCGGCCGTCCCTGGCTGGCGGCCGAGCGGCCGTCCTTTCCCACGCTCTATGTCGATAGCCCGGCCTATGCCCGCTGCTGGCGCCTGGCGCAGGCCGGAGCAGCGCCGCGCCTGGAACTGGAGATCGCCACCGAGGAGGGCGATCCCGCCGAGCCCGGCTACAACGTCGTGGCCGAACTGCCGGGGCGGGATCCGGCCTTGGAAGCCCAGGTGGTGCTGACGGGCGCGCATCTCGACAGCTGGGCGGCGGGCGCCGGCGCGGCCGATAATGGCGCGGGCGTGGCCGCGACCCTGGAGGCGATCCGCATCCTGCGCGCGGTCGGGGCCAGGCCTCGCCGCACCATCCGCGTCGTGCTCTATGGCGGCGAGGAGCAGGGGCTCTACGGCTCCGAGGCCTACGCCAGGCGGCGACTGGGCTGGATCCCTCGCTCCATCACGCCCGAGCAGATGGCCCTGCCGGTCGAGGGGCGACGGGCCAAGGCCGGATCGCTACTCAAGGGGAATGAGTACGAGGACTTCAGCGTCGCCTTCAATCTAGACGGCGGCTCGGGCCGGATCAGGGGTGTGTTCACCGGCGGCAATCCGGCCCTGGCCGAACTCTACCGCACCTGGATCGCACCGCTGAAGGACCTGGGCGTGCTGGCGGTCTATGACGGGCCGCACTGGCCTGCCGACCAGTCGACCTTCACCGAGATCGGCCTGTCCGGGATCTCGTTCCTGCAGGATCCGCTCGACTATGACAGCCGGGCGCACCACACGAGCCTCGATACGCTGGAGCGACTGTCGCCGGGCGACCTCGCCCAGGCCGCGACAGTTCTGGCGATCTTCCTGATCAACAGCGCCAATAGCGACGCGCGGGCGCCGCGTCCCGCGCCGACCTAACCCCGCCCGTCGATCCAGGTCCGCACGACGTTGCGGTGGTCGTCGAGCAGGACGAGGTCGGCGGCCATGCCGGGGGCGATGGTTCCGCGCTGGGCGGCGAGGCCCAGGAAGGCGGCGGGGGC
>CBINOL010000030.1:0-42563 GCA_966252285.1 uncultured Caulobacter sp. | reverse complement strand
TAGCCGATCAGCAGGAAGGAGAAGAGGCTGGTCAGCTCCCAGAAGACCGCCAGCTGGATCAGGTTGCCCGACAGCACCACGCCCTGCATCGCGCCCATGAAGGCCAGCAGGAACGAGAAGAACCGCGGCACGGGGTCCTTCGGCGACATGTAGTAGCGGGCATAGAGCACGACGAGCGCGCCGATCCCCAGGATCAGGGCTGCGAAGATCCACGACAGCCCGTCCAGCCGCAGGATCAGGCTGACGCCCAGCGACGGCAACCAGGGAATCGCCAGCCGCAGCACCTCTCCATCCGCGAACCTCGGCCAGAGCGCGGCCAGGCTCACCAGGGAGACCAGCGACACCAGCCAGGAGAGAATCGCCGCCGCCGTACGCGCATGTCGCGGAAGGCCGGCCGCCACGGCCGCGCCGAGGAACGGCGCCGCCAGGATCACGAGAAGGAGCAGGTTGGAAGACAAAACGGTTGGGGGCCTCCTGCCACGGAACGGGTCTAGCCGGGGTCCGACGCCTAACAGGCCTCGATGACCACCATAGGAAGACCGGTCCCATGCGTCAAAGCGACGGTTCCCTCCAGTCACGCTTCGTCACATATGCCGGCGTTATTGATATCGATATCATAATGATCGATGCTGTCGCGATCCTAGGGAGGAAACATGAGCCGACAGAAGAACCCGGCCCGTCGCGCCGCCACCGCGCTGGCCGCCATGCTGCTGGGAGGCGCGGCCGCGCCCGCGCTGGCCGACACGCTGCTGACCTATCCGGTCCCGCCGCAGCTGATGTACGCGGCGCACAACGACGACTTCACCGTGCGGGTGCGCACGCCGGGCGGCGAGTGGCGCGATCTCTACGAGTATCGGGTGCAGGTCGACACCGACACCAAGCAGAACGCCTCGCTGGTCTATTTCGACTTCGACGGGACGGTCGAGCTGGAGGTGATGAAGAATAACGGCCGTTTCGCCGAGGTCTCGGTCGCGCCGCTATCGAGCGTGGTGAAGCCTCAGCGCCAGGGCTCGATCCTGCGCATGACGCTGAGCAAGCCCGAGCGCTTCTCGCTGCAGTTCGACGACGACCGCCTGCGCAACCTGCATATCGTGGCCGGGGCCCCGCCCCCTGCCCGCCCCACCGGCGCCGACGTCGTCTACTTCGGACCGGGCTTCCACGTCCCGCCGACGGGCCTGGATTACTTCCCGGTCAAGTCGGGCCAGCGCGTCTACATGGACGGCGGCGCGGTGCTGAAGGGCGCCTTCGACCTGAATGGCGTCAGCGACGTGAAGATCAGCGGCCGCGGCCTGCTGTGGGATCCGGGCCGGGCGATCGATCTGGAGAAGGCCAACAACGTCGAGGTCTCGGACCTGATCATCGTCAACAGCGACCGCAAGGACGCCGCCCGGGTGATGAACATTCGCAATTCCGAGAACGTCACGGTCAGCCAGCTGACCGGCTTCACCTCGGGCAAGTGGTCGGACGGGATCAACATCTCGACCTCGCGCCACGTGAAGGTGCGCGATGGCTACCTGCGGGTCTCGGACGACGCCGTTGTGGTCTATGCGGTGGCCGACTGCCCGATCTGCCGCCAGAAGGCCGCCCAGACCGGCATCCCCGATCCGAACCCGCCGGGCGACACCTTCGACATCCAGGTCTCGAACATGCGCCTGTGGGTCGACGTGGCCCACGCCCTCTATATCGGCCACTTCGGCGACAACGCCGACCCGCGCACGATCCGCGACGTGACCTTCGACGACATCGACGTCGCCAACCTCGACGAGGACGATCCGGACTGGGAAGGCGTGATCGCCGCCTATTCCGGCGACAGCACGCTGATCCGCGACATCACCTTCAGCAACGTGCGGGTCGACCGCATCGAGGAAGGCAAGCTGATCAACATCGTGGCCGGAAACAACCCGCGCTACAACAAGGCGCCCGGACGCGGGATCGACGGCCTGACGATCCGCAATGTCGCCTACAGCGGCCAGGGCATGCCCAGCCCGTCGATCATCCGGGGCCTTTCGCCCCAGACGGCGGTGAAGAACGTGACGGTCGAGAACCTGACCATCGGCGGCAAGCCGGTGAAGTCGGCCAAGGACGGCGACATCGCCGTCAGCGGCGAGGTCTTGGGCCTCTCCTTCCGCTGAGCGCAAAAAGAAGGGCGCCGTCGTCGACGGCGCCCCAAGGCGGGACTGGATGCGACGGCGGTCAGCCGCCGAACTTGTAGCGCAGGCTGATCCCGTAGACCCGGCCGTTCATGAAGTACTGGCGCAGGATGTCGGTGTCGTAGCCGCCGTCCGGCTCGCCGACGTAGCGGATCGGCGCCTTGTTGGTCAGGTTCGAGGCCGTCAACGACAGGGTCAGGTCGTCGCGCAGGTTCAGGTTCACCGAGGCGTCGAGCAGGCCGTAGCCCTTGAGGTAGCGGCCATCGATCGGGTTGGGCGAGATGCCGAACAGCACGTAGTCCGAGCGGTAGGTGTAGACGAGCCGCGCCGAGACCTTCTTGTTCTCGTAGAGGCCGGCCAGGCTCCAGTTCTGGTCGGACTGGAACGGCTGGCGCACCTTGACGACCTGGCCGCCAATCACGATCGGAAGCTCGGTCTTGACCCAGGTGTACGAACCCTGGACCCCGAAATCGTGCAGCACCTCGGGCAGGAAGTCGTAGTCGAAGAAGGTCTGGGCGGCGAGCTCGACACCCTTGGCGAAGCCCGGGTCGGCGTTCTGGGTCTGGGTGATGCGGAACTGGCCGGTCGGGCAGTTGTTGGGCGTCACGCCGCTGTAGGGCTGCGAAGTCGCCACCGTCTGGCAGCTCTCGACCCCGATCGGGAAGCCGTCGACCTTCTTGTAGAAGGCCGCGGCCGAGACATAGCTGGTCGGGCCGAAGTACTTTTCCAGCGACAGGTCGTAGCTGTAGGCCCGCAGCGGCTGCAGGTTGGCGTTGCCTTGGCTCCCCGTGCCGCTGGTCAGGTTGACCGTCACGGTCGGGTTGATGTCGCCGACGCTGGGCCGGGTCATGCCCTTACCGAAGCCGAAGCGCAGCAAGAGGTCGTCCTGGATGTAGCCGGTCAGGTTCAGGGTCGGCAGGACATCGGTGTAGCTGTTGCCCTGGCTGCGGGCGACGATCACCGGGGTTCCGCCCGTGGTGTCGGTGACCCTAGCCTCGGCGTCGAGATCGGTGCGAACCACCCGCACGCCGGCGTTGCCGCGGATGCGGTCGTTCAGGAAGGCGAAGTCGACCACGCCATAGCCGGCCAGGGTCTCTTCCACCGCCTTGCGGCGCGACAGCAGCACTTCGGGCAGCGAGTCTTCGGCGGGGATACCGGCCAGGGCGAACCGGTTGCGGACGTTGTCGCCCAGCAGGGCGTCGGGCGAGAAGGTCAGGAAGCCGCCCGAATAGCCCGCCTCGCCGTCGAACCAGTTGGTGTGCGAGCCAGCGACCAGGTCCTGCACGGTCGAGGCCAGGATCCCGTTCGACTGGCTAGCCGTCAGGGCCAGGCCGTCGGTCGTCAGGTTCTTGCCGCTGAAGGAGTAGTTGTAGAACCTCGACTTCTTCCGGTAGTAGCGCGCGCCGAACTTCACGGCCTTGATGAAGCTGTCGTTGATGCGCAGCTTGCCGTCGAACTGGGCGGCCAGACCGGCGTCGTCATAGATGTTGTTGGTGCCGTTTGCGTAGTTGAGCAGCACCCAGTTGGCGGGGTTCGACAGGTCCGGCCCGCTGATCGACAGGCGTTGAGGCGTTCCGACCGAGCGGGTCACGTCCCAAGCCAGACCCGCGCGCGGGGTCATGGTCACCGAGCGGTTGTCCTGGTGCTGGTCGGCCTTGACGTAGGAAAGGTCGGCCTTGAGGTCGAGGTCGTCGGTCGGCGACCACTTGGCGCCGCCGGCCAGGATCCAGGTCTTGTAGATGCGGTGCTCGTCGCCGCCGATCGACGAGAAGCTCGAGCCCAGGAACGTGCCGCTGTTGAAGCGCTGGCCGGCCAGCACCGCGTCCTCGCCGCCGTTGGCGTTGCGAGTGGCCAGCCCCTCGGTGGTGCTGAACGGGGTGGTCGTCAGCCCCTGGACATAGCGGCTGTCGGCGCCGTTCAGGAAGCGATAGCCCTGGTGGTAGAGGTAGGAGTTGTAGTTGCCGTCGACATAGACCTCGAGGCCCGGGCGGACCTTCCACTGGAAGGCGCCGGCGAAGCCCTTGCGGGTGCGCTGGATGTCCTCCTCGTTCACGTTGATCTGCACGCCGGCCATGTTGACCAGATTGGCGCGCTCGGCCGAGGTCAGGGCCAGCGGATTGGCCACGTCGGCCAGGAAGGCGACGTCGCTGCGGCCGGCATAGGCCTGGTTGTAGGCGCTGTTGCCGATGTACTCAGCGCTGTCGGCGCGCACCACGCGGCGCAGATTGGTTCCGCCGGGGCCCGGCGCGTTGTCGGAACGGTTCCAGCTCTTCTGGTAGTTGGCGCCCAACAGCAGGCCCATTTCGCCGTCGCCGACGTCCCACTTGTGCGAGACCAGGCCGAAGTATTCGGGCTGCATCTGCTTGACCATGTCGTTGTAGCGGCCGGAGATCGCCACGCTGCCCGACATCTTCGGCAGGTCGAGCGGACGGCGGGTCTTGATGTCGACGAGGCCGCCGATGCCGCCCTCGATGTGCTCGGCCGAAGGGTTCTTGTAGACGTCCAGGCCCGCGATCATCCCAGGGATGGCGGCCTCGATGTTGAACTCGCTGCCGCCGGCGGTGAAGTACGAGCGACCGTCGACCTGCGAAGCGGTCTGGCCCGACAGGCCCCGGATCGTCAGACCCGAACCCGCGCCGACCGGCGAAGCGCCCTCCCCGCCGTAGCGATAGCCCTGCACGCCCGGAATGCGGGTCAGGGTTTCGGCGACGTTGGGATCGGGCAGCTTGCCGATGTCCTCGGCGCGGATGGAGTCGACGACCTCCATGGTGTTCTTCTTGACCTGCACGGCCGACTGCAGGCTCTGGCGGATGCCGGTGACGACGACTTCCTCGACCGCTTCGTCGGCAGGCGCCGGCGCGGTCTGGGCGTGGGCGGCGCCGAACGCCCCCAGCGCGACGGCCAGCGTCGAGGCGGTCAGAAACAGACGCGACTGAACTTCGGACTTCATGGCTTCCCCTCCTGCGGAGCCTGCGCCCGATAAGCCGGCGCGGCCCGTCAGATCCCGCGCGAAGCGGGTTTTCCCTGTTGGCTCGGGCGCTTGGCGCGCCCTGTTTCACTCCCGGGTCGGGGCGTCGCCTGAGCGGCGATCTTCTCCAACCACATGTTCTTGTTATCGATATCATACATCGCTGACAAGAGCTTTTGTCAGACAAATGCGATGATTGCGTTTCAGCTGGCCGGCAAGGATCGGCGCGCCAGCGCCACATCGCCGGAACAGGCCTTGGCGACGCCGTCGACCTTGATCGCACGCGCGCCGTCGCAGGCCAGACGGATGGCGTAGGTCGGCTGGCCCTGGATGCCGGCCTCGACGCCCTGCCCCGTCTTGTCCTTGACCACGAAGGCCTTGGACAGGCTGTCGAGCTCGACACGGCCGTCGCGCCGCAGATAGCTGCCGTCGGCGACGAACCAGCGTCGCGGCTTGGCGGCGCTGCCGCCCTCCGGATAGGTCAGCGCCAGGATGTAGGCGTCGGTCCGCCACCCGCCGAGATCGGCGTTGGCGTTGCGGTGGCGGATGCGGCCGTCGGCCAGCAGGTTGAAATAGACCTCGGTCACCTCGCCCTTCTGGGTGATCCGCGTCATCAGCCAGTCCTTGGTCTCGAGCTTCTCGATCTTGGGCGCGGGATTGGGCCCGTTCGGCGTCAGGGCGACCACGAACTTGGTCCGGTCGGTCACGCCCGGCGCCTGCAGTCGCAGATAGGGCTGGGCCTCGTCGGGCGCGTGATCCTTCAGGCCCTTGCCCTCGGCCATCCGCATCAGCTCGGGATAGTCGGTGAACAGGCCCGCATCCGGCAGGGTTTCCGGGAACAGCGGCCGCACCGCCACCTCGGCCTCGCCGTTCCTGACGGTGATCACCTGCCCCTGGCGCTTGGCCTCGCCCTCGTAGTGCATCAGCCATTCGAACTGGCCCGGCGCCCAGCCCTTGAGGTCGTCGATGACCAGGATCACGTCGCCGATCCACATGAAGCTGCGGTACTTGCGCTCGAAGGTCCGGGCGTTGGGCCCCGTGGCGTCGGCCCAGACGAAGCGCAGATCGCCGGCGTCGACCAGGTGGTCGACCCGACCCACGAAGTGCGAGCCGTTGTAGGTGTTGCTTTCCGGCTCGGCCTTGCCGTCCAGGGTGACGACGTTGTGGGCCGCGCTCTGGCGGTAGTAGCCGTCGTATTCGGGCCGGCCGTAGCTGCTGTTGCCGGAATCGATCAGCAACTGCTTGCCCTTGTGCCAGAGGATGAAGCTGCCGGCGTCTGCGTGGTTGTGGTTCCAGGTGAAACCCGAGCGCAGCGCCAGGAAGGTGGCGTCCGGCGCCCAGGACGAGCGCAGGGTCGCCGCGCCCAGGTCGCTGTCGATCCAGCTGGTCGGCAGGCCCGGCCCCTTGCCCACAGACGCGCGAGCCTTGGCCGAGGGCCATTGGACCATGTTCTCGGGCTCGGCGAAGACGTCCTGCTTGGGATCGGGGCGCACGGTGTTCAGGTACCAGAGATAGCGCGACTGCTGGTCGCCGCTGGCCCACAGGTTGGCGATGGCGCTGGCGCCGCTGGAAGTCGGATTGCCGTCGCCGAAGTTGGTCGACAGGAAGCCGCCGGTGGTCGGGTAGAGGTTCTGGATGAAATAGTCGCCCAGGCCCGCCAGGCGCGGCGTCGCGGCCGGCCGCTCCTTGAACGCGTCGAGCCAGGCGCGCTTGAAGCGCAGATAGCCCTCAGCGGCGAAGTCGGCGTAGTTGATGCTCTCGACGAAGGCCCCGTTGGACGCGAAGTGCGCCGGCTTGGTCTCGATGGCGCTGCCGTCGTAGTTGGCCCACTCCTCGGCCGCCTCGTCGATGCGGCGGATCCAGGCGTCGGCCTGGGGCTCCTCGGTCTTGATGGCGATCGCCGCGACCCCGGCCCCGAAGACGATATGGCTGAACCAGTTGTGGCCCATGGTGTCGAGGCTGTGGATCCGCTCCTTGCCGTCGATCCAATCGTTCAGGGTCGGGCGGATCGCGCCCTTGACCAGGGCCTTGGCCAGGCGTTCGCGCTCAGCGGGGGTTAGAGCGTCGTGGATGGCGTCGAACGTAAGCCCAAAGGTGTAGGCGCTGGTCCCCATGCCAAGATCCGAATTCCAGACCGGGTTCCGGGCCAGAAGCGGCTTGTCGGTCACCCAGTTGGCGCGGCCGGCATAGATGTCGAGCAGGGCCTTGGCGCGGTCGGCGTACTTGCGCTCGCCGGTCATGCGGTAGGTCAGAGACAGGCCCATCAGCGCCGCGTTCAGTTCGCGGTCGTTGGCCGGCTTGCGGGTCAGGGCTGCGTCGGCGTCGGCGCGGGCCTTGGTCCAGGCGGCCTTGGCGTCGGGATCCTCGGCCACGCGAGCCTTGAACTGCGAGACGTGGGCGTCGCTGAAGGTCAGGTACGGATGGCCAGACTTCAGGGTCTGTGCGCCGGCCGTCCCGGCCAGGAGACAGCTCGCCAGGGCCAGGCCCGACACCATCCGCTTTGCTCGGCTCTTCACGCGCTTCTCCCCATACGCTTCTTGTGACTTCAAAATATGATATCGATATCATTTCGAGGCGCAAGCGGCTCGACGCCCGCCGCCTTCAGGCCAGGGCGAGATTGATCGCCATCGACCGCCGCACGCCCTGACTGCGGAACGGGTAGACGCAGTGGAGCATCCACGAAGGCCACAGGTAGAAGTCGCCGACCACGGGCTTGACGGTGAAGAGGTTCTTCACGCCCACGGCGCTGCGGCTGTCGATGAACTGCAGGCACCCGGCGGTGTTCTGGCGGGCCTTGTCGGCCGCGAACTCGGCCTCGTAGGCGGGCGGAACCCGCAGGAAGCCGACGCTGGAATAGAGGCAGCCCTGGTGGAAATGGGCCGGGTTGTAGTCGCCGGCGACCATGTCGTTGATCCAGCCTTCCTTGATCTCGATCCGCAGCTTCTTGGCCTCGAGCTCCTCGGTGCGCTCGTAGTCGGAGAAATGCATCAGGGCGTTCTCGCACCGGTAGGTGTAGGTGCGGGCCACATCGAACAGAAAGTGGGTGAGCTCGACCGTCTCGCGGATCACGTCGGTGAAGCGGATCTCGGTGCTGACCGCCCCCGCCAGATGGGCCGACCAGTCGCGGGCAGCGACCTCGTCCTTGCGCCCGACGATCTCGTCGATGCGGGCGTTCAGGCGTTCGACCACGTCCGGCGGCATGGTCGCCTTGATGATCGTCGGGCTGAACGGCGCGACCAGCCGCAGGTCGTGATCGTGGCTCACGGCCGGTCTCCCGGAAATCCGACCCGATCCCTTTTCTCGTCATCCCGGGCGAAGGACCGCGCAGCGGTCCGAAGACCCGGGACCCAGGGGCCACGGGCAGTGCGGCCGCTCCTGGGTCCCGGCGCTCCGCTTCGCTGCGGCCGGGATGACGGTGGAGGGGGAAGCGCGCTCTTGGTCTTCATCGAGGCCATGAGCTACCGCCCCGGCGAGTAGATCACCGCCGTCGCGCCCGGCGCGAGGGTCAGGCTCGTCGCGCCCGACGCCAGCTTGTGCTTGCTCACCAGATCGATCCGCTCGGCCGCCTTGGGCAGATCGACGACCGCCGCCTTGCTCCCGGCGTTCATGGCGATCAGGTACGGGCCGTAGGTCGCCTCGTAATAGTAGCCGCGACCGGCATAGGGGTTGTCCTGATCCTTGTAGCGCGCCTCGGGCGGTCCTTTGGCTACCGGCAGCACCTCGCCTTCCAGCGCGGCCGACGCCTCGCCCGGATAGGCGACGATCGGGATCGAGCCGGCCGAGATGTGCGGCGTGGCGCGGCGCACGCAGCTCTTGCCGCTGGGCTCGAAGTCGACCCGGGCAGCAATGGTGGCGATACGGTCGACGGTCGGGGTCTGGTGGTGGAAGCGCGCTAGGCGGTTCACCCCGCAGTTGGCCCGCCAGTAGAGCGAGGCGTAGAGCCGCTCGTCGCCGTTCTTGATCGCCACCACCCCGTCCTCGGGATCGGCGAAGACGTAGTCGGGCTGGCCCGGGGTCATCGGCAGCTTCACGTCGGATTTCGGCCAGGCCTTCACGGCCAGCCACTCGTCATAGGCGTCGAGCAGGCCGATCGTCGTGCGCTGGTTCTTGTCCTTCAGCCGGTCGCGCAGCACGGCGTAGTACTGGCCGTCGTCCAGGGCCTGGCGGGCGATGGCCATCAGTTGCGGGTCGCGCGTGGCGACCGCGACGTTGAACGGCGTGTTGTCCCAGCCGGATTTCTGCACGTAGGTCGTCGCCCCCGGATAGACCGGGTCGCGCCAGCCGATCGGCGCCTCCAGCAGCATGGTGCGGGCGCCCTCGGCGTCGATCCCCGGATAGCGGAAGGCCATCCGGGCCCTGGCCATCTTCAGTAGCTGGTCGCGCAGGACCGGGTCGCCCTGCCCGCCCGGCGTCGCGGCCGTGGCCTGGTAGATGCTGGTCGCCCAGTCGAGGATCTCGCCGTAGCTGCCGACGAAGCCCAGCTCCTTCGAAAGCCCGGCCTTGGTGAACAGCCTGTAGTCGTCGGCCGAGCGGAAGCTGCCGGTGTCGGCGGCGGCGCTGGAATAGGTCGGCTTGCCGGCCTCGTCGAGACTGCCGGTCCAGGGCGCAAGGCCCATGGACTCGTAGAAGAACCGCCGCATCGCGGGCTCGGGCCGAGCCAGCGGACTGCCCAGCGAACGCAGGCCCTCGTTGCTCCAGTAGATGCCCAGATCCACGATCATCGACTGGTTGGTGTAGAGCCGCCGGTGGGTCTGGATATAGCCGAGACCGGCGTCGAGCATCTTGGCGTAGGCCTCGCGACGGGTCGGCGCCCCCTCCACGCCCGCGACCGGCGTGTCGAGATAGGGCGCGATATCGGCCTGCAACAGGCGCAGCGCCTTGCCGAACGGGCCCATGGCGTCCCAGTCGGCGTTGGTGCGGCTGGCGTCGACATAGACGCTCTTCGGATCGGCCAGAAAACGGGAATAGAAGGCGTCGCCGCTCTCGATCACCTTGCGGGCCACGGCCGGATTGGCGTGGGCCTTGGTCCATTCGAGACTGGCGGCGCGAGCCAGGAACTGCACCTCCAGCACGTTCAGCGGGCCCGGCTGGGCCAGCTTGCGGTCGATCTCGCGGTTAACCCGCGCCTTGAGATCGTCGAGCACCTCGGGACCGGCCGACGGCGCAGCGGTCACGGGCGGCGCCTGGCCGGCCGGATCGCCGCTGTCGAGGAACGGATCGGCGTGGACATAGAGCGCATAGACCGGCCGCGAGGCCTGGGTCATCGGCTTCTGGAAGCTCTCGAACTGCTGGGTGTAGACAGCGTAGGGCCCACTGGCGCGAATGGCGCAATCCAGCGCCTTCTTCCCCTTGGTCAGGGTCGTCGGCAGCGGGAAGGTGCGGTAGGTGAAGCGCCCGGCGAACGGCGGCGCCTGGGTTCCGATGTCGAGGATCTCGATGTCGCCCAGATGGCGATAACCGACCTGTTTGCCCTCGCAGAACAGGGTCAGCTTGCCGTCGTTGACGTCGCCGCCCGACAGCCGGATCGAGGCGTAGTTCTGGATCGCCGGATCGACGGCCAGCCGGAACTTCAGGTCGCCGCTGAACCGCGCGCCGGGCTCGCTTGGCGGCAGGCGCCGCGCGGCGAGACCCAGGCCGCCCTCGACGCGTTCTGACGCAGAGGCGTCCACCGCATGCGCGGCCTCGGAGGCGGCGTCGCCGAACACCAGCTTGTCGATGAGCGGCGTGGCCGCGCTGGCCTGCGTCGCCAGAAGGCCGAGCAGAGCGCTCGCGCCGAGGATCAGCCGATGGCGGGTCATGCGCCCCTCGTTCGTGATGCTGGGAATAGGGTCGGCGAGCGAGGACGCGACATCCTCGCCCGCCGGGCATCGTTGTTCCGGCCTAGGCCTAGAACTCCTTGCGGACCGTCAGCCACACCGACCGCGGCGCGTTGCGCTTGATCAGGAAGCCGGACTCCGGCAGCTGCTCGACGACGTCATAGACCTGCACGTTGGTCGGCAGGTTGGTGCTGATCATCGGGTCGTAGGCCGAGATATAGTCCTTATCGAGCACGTTGCGGACGTCGAGCGTGACCATCGTCTTCTTCAGGCCGCTGTACTGGACCGAGACGTCGAGATTGTCCTGCGCGGGCAGGAACCGATGGTCGAGCGAGTTGGTGTTCAGCTTTCGCTCGTCCATCCAGCGGTGGCGGACGTTGAAGCGGAAGTCCTTGTAGCGATAGGACACCGTGTTGCTCAGCGTCCACTTAGGCGAGCGGGCCAGGAGGCCGGCGTCGACCCGCAGCACGTCGTCGGCCGCGCCGTTGCCGTTGGCGCCGGTGTTCAGCCAGACATAGGCCTCGGTGGTCTTGCCGTTCAGGAAGGTCACCGACGGGTTCCACTCGAGGTTCTTGGTGATCCGCCACTTGGCCCAGGTCTCGACGCCGCGCGTGAAGTACTTGTTGAAGTTCTCCGGCAGCAGATAGGTCGAGACGTTGTCGACATCGACGCCCGTCGGATAATCGTTCACCGCGAAGTTCTGGTAGAAGTAGGTGACCTGGCCGTTGAAGCGGCGATCGCCGAAGGTGTAGGCGAACTCGTGGCCCTTGATGTAGGCGGTCGGGCCCAGCGGACGCACCAGGGTGGCGGCAGTCGAGTAGCGGTTGACCACGCCCGACGACGGCTGCTTGGCGTCGGTGTAGCGATAATAGATCTTGTGCTTGTCGTTGAAGTTGTAGCCCAGGGCCACGCTGTAATCGACGAGGCTGACCTTCTTGTCGGCGCCGATCACCTTGGCCGCGGTCTTGGTCATGTAGACGTTGTCGTAGACCGTCAGCGGATCGCCATCGAGGCCGCCGTTGGTCAGCGACGCCGCGCCCGGGTTGCGGGTGTCCCACGTCTCCGAATAGGTCCGGGCGTGGAAGTACTGGTACTTGATGCTGGCGTTGAAGTCCCAGTGCTTGGTCGGCGACCAGGCGAAGCCCGCATAGGGCGACAGCTCCATGATCCGCGCGCGCTGCGAAACGGTGGTGAACAGGCCGCTGCCGTATGACCCCCAGCCGCCGGCGTCGGTCAGCTGATAGTTAGTACCGTTCTGGGTGACGTACTTGACGTTCAGGTTCTGCACCTGGCCGTCGGCCCAGGCCGAGACGCCCAGGCCGTTGGCCCAGTTGTCGTTCACCTGCTCGGAGCGCGACAGGTAAAGGCCGCCGTTCACGCTCCAGGTCTCGCCGCGATAGGTGGCCGTGAAATTGCCCATGTAGTCGACGGATTCACGGTAGTTGTCCTCGGCCCGGGTCAGCAGCACCAGATCCTGAGAGCTGGTGCCGGTGGGCACCGTGCCGGAGTTGTAGCTGCCGTCGGCGCTGGGGATGGTGGCCGTGACCAGGCCGCCGCGCATGTCGATGTCGCGGTTGGGCAGGGTGTTGCCGACGATGCAGAGGCTGGCGGTCTGCCAGGTGGTCGCGGTCACCCGCGGACAGGCCGCGCCCGTGCGATAGTTGGTCCCCAGCTGCGAACCGGCGACGTTGTTGGCGACGCGAGCCACTTCCTGGCCTGCGGCGTTGGTGAAGACGTAGTAGCCCGGCGTGCGGTCCAGGTTGTTGATGTTGAGGCCGAAGCGCTCGCGCGTCGCCGCCGCCGAGCCCAGCGAGGCCAGCTGCTGGGGCTTGTAGGACTGGCCGCGATAGGTCGACTTCTGGATCCGCGCCGCGCCCGTGAAGGTCAGGCGCTCGCCGATATCGTGGTTCCAGCGCAGCGACAGGGCGTCCTGCTTGTAGCGGTAGCCGTCCGACGGATCGAGCGTGTGGCTGCCCGGCTTGAAGTAGTTCGGGACCGTCTGCTTGCCGCCGTTCATGAACAGGTTCACGTCGCGGCCGAAGCCCGGGATCTCCTGCGGGTTCTGGTAGCCGTAGGTCGGCTGCTGGAACGTGGTCAGCTCGGCGTTGGTGTCGTCCAGGTGCTTGTAGACCAGGTTGAACGAGCCGCCGCCGTTGTCGGTGTTGTAGTCCTTGTAGAGGTTCACCCGGAACTGACCGCCGTGGTTCAGGTCGAAACCCGGATCCACCTGGCCGCTGGACCGACGATAGAAGCCGCTGACGCCGACGCCCAGGTCGCCGGCCTCGTTGACCCAGCCATAGGCGCCGTCGACCTGCTTCCACGACAGGTGCAGGTCTTCGCCCTCGAAGCCAACCCGGGTCTGGATGATCGCGCCCGGCTTCACCTTGCCGGTGATGTAGTTGAAGGTCGCGCCCACCGAGGTGGTGACGCCCGTGGCCGACGAGCCGCCGCGCACCGACTCCACACGGCTGGTCGAGATGTCGGCGCGGTAGAAGTAGCCGTCCTGGAAGCCGCTGAACTTGAACGGCACGACCGGCAGGCCGTCTTCCAGGATCGTGGTCCAGAAATAGCCCGAGGTGTTGGCCCCGGTGCCGATGGTCATGCCGCGCGTGAAGACCTCGTTGCGGGCCACGCCGTCGTTGGACTCGACCACCACGCCGGGCATGTCGCGCAGCATGTCGTCGGCGCTGATCGGCGTGAACTTGCTCATGTCGTCCTCGTTCAGCACCGAGAACGAGACATTGGCCTTCTTGGCGGCGGTGCCGACCATGACGCCGGTGACGATCACCTCGTCGACGGCCGTGCTCTCGACCGTGACCGGCTTGTCGGCGGCCGGCGTCGCGGTCGCCTGGGCGCATGCGGCGTTCGCCGACAGCGCGCCGGCGCCCGCGGCCAGAGCCAGGACCATGTGAGAAACTTGCAGGGCGCGGCCACGGCCGCGCTGAGGGTTGAGACCACCCATCCTATCCTCCCCTTTCGGACTTTGGTCCGATCTCGTTCTGCGCCGGAACCTCGTCCCGGCTGGCCGATCGCTTTGTCGTTCTCGAGCGCGCTGCGCAGCGCTCCGATTGGCTTGTTGTTATCGATACCAGCGCATTTCGAAGCCTGTCAACGGGATTCGCGACATTGATTTTCGAAGCATTCGACCCGGCCATTACTAGTGACGCGCCGCCTCGCGCAGGCGCGCAGAACGTCCGCGCCTGAACAACGGCGACCTGAGATCACCCCAAAGCAAAACCTAGGGCAAAACTACCCAAGGATGCATTTTCAACGCAGCGCCGTATTCAGTCGTTAGAGAGCGATTACATGAGCGAACCGGACTTCACGCCCGCCTCGACCAAGCGATCTCGCACCATCGTCCCATGTCGCCGACGACGGGAGATCAACCCCTCGGCCGCCAGCAGATCCAGGGCGGCGCGAACGGTGATCCGCGCCACGGTAAAGCCGCTGGCCAGCTCGCGCTCGGTCGGCAGGCGGCGCTCGCCATCGAGGATCGCCGCCCGCAGCCGGTCGGCGAGCTGGCGATAGAGCGCCACGCGCCCCGTGCGCTTCAACGGCGCCCAGCAGACGGCCGAGGCGGACGGTTGGACCATGCCGCAATCCCCTCCCCGCTACTTGAAGCTCACGCCTTCGACGTTTGGCCCGACCTCGATCACCGCGGGATCGGCCGCCTTCAGGCGCTTGCCCGCGATGCTCACGTTCTCGAAGCTGATGTTGCGGACCGGCCGATCGGGGCCGAAGCCCGAGATCGTCGACGGGCTGGGCCAGCCAGCCCCGGAGAACCGGATGTTGCGGAACCGCACGCCATCGACCAGCAGGCCCGGGCTCGTGCCGTACTTGGCGTTGAACACCGTGCGCACGTTGAACAGCTTGCCCTCTTCGATCTGCTCGACACGGATGTCGTCGAACAGCACGTCGCGGACGGTGTTGTCGTCGCCGGCGCTGATCGCCAACGCGCCCTGGTATTCGGGATCGTCCTCGTCGAGACCCAGAATGTCGATGTTCTCGAAGCGCAGGCCCTCGAGCACGTTGCGGGCCTTGGTGTCGCCGTGCAGGCCGATGAACACCGCATGCGCCACGTCGGGCCAGAAGACCGAGTCACGCACCCTCACCCGCCGGGTGTCGCCAACGCCCGACTTGCGCGTGGCGTAGACCGCGACGCTGTCGTCGGAGGTGCGGATGAAAGCCCGCTCGACGGTCACGTCGCTGCAGGCGAAGACGTTGACGCCATCCGACCACGAGCCGTTGCTCAAGGTCTTGATATCCTTGAATGTCACATTGCTGGACGAGGCGCAGGCGATCGTGCCGTGCTTGGGCGTCAGGAAGGTCAGCCCCTCGACGGTGACGTTCCTGGAGTCCTGCACGACCAGTTGATCGGCGGGCCGATCGACGATCCCCCGGCCAATGATGCGGACGTTCTCGACCTTCTCGGGCTTGAACACGCCCTGCAGGATCGCCCCGCCGGCGACATAGATCGTCTGACCCGACTTTACCGGGAACACGCCGCCCGGCGGCGCGTGCAAGCCAGGCTCGTAAAAGACGACGTCCGGACTAGGCGCCGGCCGAGCGATCGGCGCGCCGGCGAAGATGTGCAGGTTGTGCAGCCGGTCGCCGTCGAACTCGACCGAGAGGTTCTGCGGCCGGTCGATGGTGAACAGCACGACGCCGTTCTCGACCTTGTGCCTGATAGCCTTGCTGGCGGGGCGCACCTCGACGCGCTTGAAGTCGCCGTTGTTCTTGCGCACCCCGATCTCAACTTTTCCCTCAAAGTCGAACTGCACGACCGAGACGTCGCTGGGCCCGTCGGAATCGACCTTGGCGGTATATTCGTAGAGGTCGCGCCAGGGCCCGCCCGGCTTGCGCACCCGCACGGTGAAGGTGTCGTTGTGCATGCTGTAGAACAGGCCGCCCGGCGGCAGCGGATAGACATACAGGCCCGAGGCGCCGGCCTGGCCGGCCGCGTGAGCCGATCCGGCCAACCCGACGAACGCCGCGGCGCCGGCAAGTCCCGCCAAGGACGCTTTTCGCGCTGTGAACCCCATCGTGAACTCCTCCCCAGGCGACGCTCTGCCCGCTTGGCGGCGTCGTTGTTTTCGGCATCGAGCGCCGGATCGACGCCGGGGCGTCGAAAAGCCTTGCGGATCGCTCGAACACGAATATTGATATCGATATCACATCACTCGTGCAAGCCCCGGCCCAGCGAGCGAGAACGACGTCGAAAGAACTTGGTATCGTTATCAGATCAGTCTAAGACCGAAGGGTCGGACCAGCCGCGCCATGCAGCGCGGCCGGCGCGGGAGGGTGTCGCATGGCCATCAGGAAGAACTACGCGCTGCTGAGCGCCTTCCTCTTCTTCTACTTCTTCGCCCAGGCCATGAGCATCTCGCTGCTGGCTCTATGGCTGAAGCGGACCCTGGGCCTTTCCGGCGCCGAGACCGGCGTGGTGTTCGCCGCCAACTTCATCTTCGCGATGATCTCCCAGCCCCTGTACGGCTTCGTTTCCGACAAGGTGGGCCTGCGCAAGACGATCCTCTGGCTGATCAGCGGGCTGGTCGTTCTGTCGGGGGCCTTCTTCGCCTTCGTCTACGGCCCGCTGCTGAAGACCAACCTCCTGCTGGGCGCGATCGCCGGCGGGGCCTATCTGGGCGTCACCTTCATCGCCGGCAGCTACGCTCTGGAGTCGTTCGTCGACCGCGTGGGCCGCAAGTACGGCTTCGAATACAGCCGCGCCCGGCTGTGGGGCTCGCTGGGCTTCGCGGCCGCCGCCTTCTTTTCGGGCCGGCTGTTTAACCTGGATCCGCTCTACAACTTCGCCCTGGCCTCGTGCGCGGGCCTGATCCTGCTGCCGCTGCTGGCCTTCGCCAGGATCGAGCCGAGCGCCGACGAGCGCGAAAGCTCCAGCGCCCTGAAGCCCGCCGACGCCATGGCGATCTTCAAGCTGCCGAAGTTCTGGGGCTTCATGGTGCTGATCCTGGGCGTGACCAACCTCTATCTCGTCTACGACCAGCAGTTCCCGGCCTTCTACGCCTCGCACTTCGCCGACCCGAAACAGGGCGCGGCGATGTTCGGCTACCTGAACTCGGCGCAGATCTTCCTCGAGGCCGGCATGCTGTTCGTGGCCCCGTTCGTCGTGAACAAGGTCGGGGCCAAGAACGGCCTCTTGCTGGCCGCGGCGATCATGATCGTGCGCATCGCCGGCTCGGGCCTGGTTCACGGACCCGTGCCGATCTCGGCGATGAAGATGCTGCACTCGCTGGAACTGCCGATCCTGGTGGTGTCGATCTTCCGCTACATCGCCTTCCACTTCGAAAGCCGCCTGGCCTCGACGCTCTATCTGGTCGGCGTCAGCTTCGGCCACTCGCTGGGCCTAGCCGTGCTGTCGCCGATCGTCGGCAAGAGCTACGACCTGATCGGCTTCCCCAGCACCTACCTGCTGATCGCCCTGTTCGCCGCCGCCTTCTGGGTCGCGTCGGTGTTCGCCCTCTCCCCCACCCCGCGTGAAATCCCGCCCGCCAAGGACGCCGAGCCCGATCCGGCCCTGGCGCAAGCCGACCTGGGCCGCGCCGACGTGGCCAAGGTCAACTGACGATGTCCCAATCAGTTTCCCCGCGCGAACCGCTGCTCCGCGCCGACGAAATCCTGGCGCGCCCGCGCCCCGACAAAGCCAAGCTAGACGCCATCCTGGCGGCGGTTCTGGCCCGTATCGACGCCAGCCTCGACCTCTTCACCGACGCCTTCCCCAAGCCCTCCAGCGAGGGCGGGATCTATGCGCCGATGGACAACACCGAGTGGACCAACGGCTTCTGGACCGGAATGCTGTGGCTGGCCTTCGAGGCCAGCGGCGAGACCCGCTATCGCCTCGCCGCCGAGCGCCAGGTCGAAAGCTTCCGCGACCGGATCGAGCGCGAGGTCAATGTCGACCACCACGACCTGGGCTTCCTCTATTCGCTGTCGTGCGTCGCGGCCTGGAAGCTGACGGGCAGCATGAGCGGCCGCGAGGCCGCGCTGGCCGCCGCCCGCCGTCTGATGACCCGCTACCTGCCGGCCGCCGGCATCATCCAGGCCTGGGGCGACCTCTCCGATCCCGAGCAGGCCGGGCGGATGATCATCGACTGCAACCTCAATCTCCCCCTGCTCTATTGGGCCAGCCAGGAGACGGGCGATCCGACCTTCAGGATCGCGGCCGACAGCCATATCGCCCAGGCCGCAAGGCACATCGTGCGGCCCGACGCCTCGACCTTCCATACCTTCTACATGGACCCCGTGACCGGCAGTCCGGTCGGCGGCAAGACCCACCAGGGCTTCAGCGACACGTCGTGCTGGGCGCGGGGCCAGGCCTGGGGCGTGTCAGGGTTTCCGCTGGTGCACCGCTACAAGGCCGACCCCGGCCTGATCGAGCTGGCGGCGCGGCTGGCCAACTACTTCCTCAACCGCCTGCCGGACGACCTGGTCTGCTGCTGGGATTTGGTTTTCACCGAAGCCGAGCGCGACAGTTCGGCCGCGGCCATCGCCGCCTGCGGCCTGCTGGAACTGGCCCGCGCCCTTCCTCTGGCCGATCCCGACCGCGAGGCCTACGAGGCCGCCGCCCTGGCCATGGTCGAGACCCTGGGCGAGCGCTACCTGCTGCCGCTGGGCCAGCCGGGGACCGGTATCCTGGCCCACGGCGTCTATCACATGCCCAACCGCGTCGGCGTCGATGAGGCCTGCATCTGGGGCGACTACTTCTTCCTCGAGGCGCTGGTCCGCCTCACCCGGGTTTGGGAGCCCTACTGGTGATTCAGATCGGCGTGGATTTCGGCGGCACCAAGGTGGAGGCCGCCGCCCTGGACGCCAGCGGCAAGTTGCTGGCCAAGGCCCGAGTTCCCAATCCGGGCGACTACGACAAGGCGCTGGTCGCCGTCCGTGAGCTGGTGACGGGTCTGGAGCGGCAGGTGGGCGCGCGAGGGACGCTCGGCGTCGGCGCGCCGGGTTCGATCTCGCCGGCCACCGGCGTGATGCGCAACGCCAACTCGCTGTATCTCAACGGCCGGCGCTTTCGCGAGGACCTGTCCGAAGCCCTGCAGCGGCCGGTGCGCCTGGCAAACGACGCCAATTGCCTGGCGCTGTCGGAAGCCGTCGACGGCGCTGGAGCCGGCGCACGTGTGGTGTTCGCCATCATCCTGGGCACCGGCTGCGGCGGCGGCCTCGTCGTCGACGGCAAGCTGATCGAGGGCGAGAACGGCATCGCCGGCGAATGGGGCCACATGCCCCTGCCCTGGCCGACGGTCGAGGAGCGGGAGGGCCCGCGCTGCTGGTGCGGCCAGAACGGCTGCCTGGAGATGTGGGTCTCGGGCACAGGCCTGCGGCGCGACTTCGAAGCCTCGACGGGCAAGGCCCTGAGCGGCGAGGAGATCATCGCCGCCTGGCGGGCCGGCGATCCGGCGGCGACCACCGCCTTCGACCAGCTGATGGACCGCCTGGGCCGCTCGGTGGCGGTGCTATGCAACATTCTCGACCCCGACGCCATCGTCGTCGGCGGCGGCCTGTCGAACGTGCCCGAGGTCTGCCAGCGCCTGCCCGACCTCGTCGCGCGCCGGGTGTTCGCCGATAGCTGGAGCACGCGGATCAAGCCCGCCGTCTGGGGCGACGCCTCGGGCGTGCGCGGCGCAGCGCGGCTGTGGAGCCTGGACGAAGCCCGCCAGATCTTGACCGAGCCGGCCGCTTAAGGCGGCGCGGGGCCCGACGAGTCCCGGTCCATCAGCGTGAACGGCAGCAGGTGGTGGACCGGAGCCGGATCGCCGCCGCTCTTCCTGGCGCGGATCTCATCGACGATCAGCCGCACGGCCGCACGGCCCATCTCGGCGATCGGCTGATGGATCGTCGTCACCTCGGGCCAGACCGTGGTGGCGACAGCGGTGTCGTCGAAGCCGCAGATCGTCAGGTCGCGCGGCACGGCGATCTGGCGTCCGTGGGCCACGGCCAGGGCCGCGGCGGCCATGTCGTCATTGCTGGCGAAGATGGCGCTGGGACGCAGCCGCGCCTCGAACAGTTTCTCCGCCGCCGACAAACCCGAGCGGTAGGTGAAGAGGCCCTGCGCCACCCACTCCGGCCGCACCGTCAGCCCCGCCTCGGACATGCCGGCCAGGAAGCCCTCGTAGCGCAGCTCGGTCGGGGTGTGCTGGGGGTCGCCCTTGATGAAGGCGATATCGCGATGGCCCAGCGCGATCAGGTGGCGGGTCATGGCCAGCGCGCCTTCGAAGTCGTCGATGCGCACGCTGGAAACGTCGATCATCGGCCGGGCGGTGGCCAGGGCCAGCACGGTGACGCCCTCGGCCCGCAGCATGTTGATGGTCTGGCGGGAGTCGCACAGCGGCGGCGGCAGGATCACCCCGTCGACGCCGGCCGCCAGCAGCCGCTTGACCGCCTGCTTCTGCCCGGCCAGGCCCTCGCAGCGCTCCAGGATCAGGTGGCTGGCCAGCCGCGAGCTCTGCTCCAGCCCGCCGACCATGATCTCGCTGAGATAGGAGGCGCTGGGGTTGCTGTAGAGGATCCCCACCCGCGCGGCCGCCGAGCGCGAGCGCGTGGCGCGGGCGGCGACATTGACCTGGTAGTTCAGAACCCGGACCGAAGCCTCGACCTTTTCGCGCATGGCGGCGCTGACATTGCCCGCCCCGCGGATCACCCGCGACACGGTCATCGAGCCGACGCCGGCGTGGCGCGCCACGTCGTGGATGGTGATCGTCTTGGGGCCTGGCCTCGCGGCAGGCGACGAGCCACGCGCGGAAGACGGCTCGACCGCCTTGGCTTTGCGGGGACTTTTCAACGACGCACCACCATTGTTCACGATACCAACGCATCCTAGCGGCGCGCGCGGTCCACACCAGAGCAAAAACGGGCGCTTGGCCTGCAACCGCATATCGAGCGCCGGCGCGCTCTCGCTTGGACTTCCCCGCTCGGTCTTCGCTAGACTGCGCGCCGACCCGTAGAGAGTCGTATTGAGGCGAGGACTCCTTGAGCACGCAGAGGCGACAGGCGCCGACCATCCATGACGTGGCGCAGCACGCCGGCGTGTCGTCCATGACCGCCTCTCGTGTGGTCAACGGCTATCCGCACGTGCGTCCCGCCGTGCGCGAGAAGGTCGAGGAAGCCATCAAGGCGCTGGGCTATCGGCCCAACTCGCTGGCCCGGGCCACCCGCACCGGCGTCTCGCAGATCGGCATGCTGTACTCGAACGCCAGTTCGTCGAACCTGTCGAACTACCTGATGGGCGCTTTTCGACAAGCGAGCCTCAGCGGCTGTCAGCTCCTGATCGAGCCCAGCCAGGCCCATCCGACGCCGGCCCAGGCTGTGCAGAAGCTGGTCGACGCTGGCGTGGGCGCGGTGATCCTGCCGCCGCCCCTGTGCGATGACGCGGCGATCCTGGAGTCGCTTGAGAAGGCCGGGGTCGGCGCCGTCAGCTTCGCCACGGCGCGTCCGCGTGAAGGTGCTCCGGCCGTGTTCATCGACGATTTCGAAGGCGCCCGGATGATGACCCAGCACCTGCTGGATCTCGGCCATGTCGACATCGCCTTCGTGCGCGGCGATCCGGCCCATTCTACGGCCCAACTGCGCGAGAAGGGTTTCCGCGAAACCATGGCGGCCGCCGGCCTGACCGTGGACGAGACCTATGTCGCCGACGGCGGCTTCAGCTACCGCGGCGGCCTGGACGCGGCCCGCCAGTTGCTGGGCTTGCGCCGCCGCCCGTCGGCGATCTTCTCGGCCAATGACGACATGGCTGCCGCCATCAGCGCGGTCGCCCACGGCCTTGGCCTGTCGATCCCAGCCGATCTCAGCATCGCCGGCTTCGACGACACCTCAGTGGCGACGACGGTCTGGCCCGAACTGACCACCATCCGCCAGCCGATCGCCGACATGGCCGCCTCGGCCGTGCTGCTCGCCATGGACCTGGCCCGCCCGAGCGCCGAACCCGGCGGTCATGTGCAGGCGCAACTTCAATTGATCCAGCGCGCCTCGACCGCCCCGCCCCCAGCCTGAGCACCCTTGCCAAAGCCCCGCCCCATGTTACTGGTAACGATATCATAACAAGGGATGGAAGTACGGATGGCTGGGTTTGGGCGTGGACCTCTGGGGCTTGGAATGGTCGCGGCCGCGGCGTTGCTTGCGGCTTCCGCCTCGGCGGCCAATGCTCCGAAAACACAGCGAGCCTGGCTGCCGGACCAAGGCGACGGGACCTACCGAAACCCCGTGCTGGCCGGCGACTATTCCGACCCCGACGCCATCCGGGTAGGCGACGCCTACTATCTGGTCTCGTCCTCGTTCACCAACGTTCCGGGCCTGCCGATCCTGAAGTCGACCGACCTGGTCAACTGGACGATCATCGGCCACGCCCTGACCGCGATCACGCCGCAGGCCCACCACGCCACGCCGCGTCGCGGCGGCGGCGTCTGGGCGCCGGCGATCCGCCATCGCAACGGCGAATTCCTGATCTACTACCCCGACCCCGACTTCGGCGTGTTCCTGGTCAAGGCCAAGGATGCGGCGGGTCCGTGGTCCAAGCCCGTACTGGTCGACGACCGCCGCGGCGTCATCGACCCCGCCCCCTTCTGGGATGACGACGGCCAGGGCTGGCTGGTCACCGCCTTCGCCCGCAGCCGGGCCGGCTTCGCCAACGTCATCACCGCCCGCCGCCTGAACAAGGCCGGCGACCAGGCCGTCGGCGAGGCGATCACCCTGGTCGAGGGCGACAAGCAGCCCAAGGTGGCCACTTCGCGCGGACCGTTCCCTTGGATGACCACCGAGGGCCCCAAGCTCTACAAGCGCGACGCCTGGTATTACCTGTTCGTGCCCAGCGGCAGCGTGAAGGGCGGCTGGCAGGGCGTGTTCCGCTCGCGCAAGCTGGAAGGGCCTTACGAGGGCCGCAACGTCCTCGACCAGGGCGCCACGGAGGTGAACGGGCCCCACCAGGGCGCCTGGGTGACCACGCCGAGCGGCGAAGACTGGTTCCTGCACTTCCAGGACGCCGACTCCTACGGCCGCCGCGTCTGGCTGCAGCCGATGGCCTGGAAGGACGGTTGGCCGATCATCGGCGAGGACAAGGACGGCGACGGCATCGGCCAGCCGGTGCTGGTCCATCGCAAGCCGGCCTCCAAGGCCCTCTCCCCGCGCCTTGCGCCGCAGGACAGCGACGACTTTGACGGCGCGCTGTCCCTGGCCTGGCAGTGGAACGCCAACCCGGCCGACGACTGGGGCGACCTGAAGACCGCGCCGAGCAAGCTTCGCCTGAAGTCGATCTCCTCGCCGGAAAACCTCTGGGAGACCGGCGCGCTGCTGACCCAGAAGCTGCCGGCAGAGCGGTTCACGGCGACCACCAAGCTCGATTTCGCGCCCAAGGCCGTCGGCGAGCGCGCGGGCCTGGTGATGTTCGGCTCCGACTACGCCTGGATCGGCGTGCAGAACACCGCGAACGGGCCGGCCCTCGTGCGTGTCGATCGCACCGGCGCCGACAAGTTCCAGCCCGAGCGCGTCGAGGTGATCGAGGCCAAGGCGCCGAACGCCGTCTGGCTGCGCGTGAGCGCCGAGCCGGTCGTCGTGGCCGATCCGCCGCCGGACTTCTCGCCCTACTGGCCTTCGATGCTGCGGTCGATGCACGCCAAGGTCACGCTGAGCTACAGCACCGACGGCAAGACCTTCACCAGTGTCGGCGCGCCTTTCGTCAGCCGCCCGGGCCGATGGGTGGGCAGTCAGATCGGCATCTTCGCCCAGGCCCCGGCCGGCACGCCGTCGAACACCTCGACCCGCATCGGCTGGACCGACTTCGACGGCTTCTGGGTGACACCCTAGAAGCCGTCGAAAAACGCCTCGACGAACGCCGATCGCTTGACTTCGCGCTTAATTTTGATATCGATATCAAGCTTTCGGTAGCGTCCTGCGACGCCGCTCTCGTGGATCTACTTCCTCCAACACTCCCAAGGCGGGCGCCCTCTGCAGGCGCCCTTTTTTTTCGCCTCAGGCCGGCTCGAACCGGATGGCCTGGCCGCCGGCGGCGTTGAGCTGCAGGCGCAGGCGGGTCCTGGCGTCGACGGCCTGCCGCTCAATCACCACGCGGGTGCGGTTGGCCGGCCGCGCCAGGTCGCCGTCCTTGTAGCGCACCGCCGTCCAGCGCCCCTGCCCCAGGAAACCGAGGTCGAGATCCAGGCGCCGCTCCATCTCGTTGGTCAGCGCGCCAAGATACCAGGCGCGCCCCTTGCGACGGGCGATGATCACGTACTCGCCGAGCTCGCCGGCGATCGCCCGGGTCTCGTCCCAGATCGTCGGACAGGCGTCGAACCATTCCAGCTCTGGCCAGGCCTTGTCCTCGTACTTTTCGGGCTTGTCGTACCAGTAGAGCAGCGTCAGCGGGCTGTAGCAGGTCACCGCCAGGGCCAGCTGATGGGCGTTGGTGGTCTGGTTGCGCTCCTGGGCGTAGCAGATGGTGTAGTCGATCGGCCCGGCGATCGGCCGGGTGAAGGCCAGGTTCACGTGGTGGCGGGCGGCCGGGAACTGCTCGTTGCCCTTCACACCCTCGAGGGTCAGATAGTTTGGCAGCGTCCGCTCCAGGCCGGCGGGCCGCAGGTTGTCATGCAGGTTCACGACCATGCCGTGCTCGCCGAAGGCCCACACCACCTTGGTGATGAAGTCGACGTCGGACTGGCGGCCTTCCCACATGAAGCCCAGCTTCACGCCAGCCAGGCCCCAGCGCTGATAGAGGCGGCACATCTCGCCCAGCGCCTTGGTCACCGCCACCCGGTCGATATAGACCAGCACGCCGATGTTCCGCGCCTTGGCGTAGTCGATCACCCGCTGCAGATCCAAAGCGGCGATCGGCGCCGTCGGGTCCGAGGCGTCGGTCCCGTCGCCGTACCAGTGGGCGTCGAACAGCACGTAGCCGATGTTGCGTTTCTGGGCGAAGTCCACGGCCCTCAGCGACGCCTCCGTCGAATAGGGCTTCATGATCCGGAAGGCGTGACCGGGCCTGACCCACGAAACGTCGCCCAGCTGGTTCGGGGTCGCCAGGGTCGGGACCACATGGTGCAGCTCGATCAGGCCCTTGGCGCTGTCGGCCGCCAGCAGTATGCGCCAGGGCGTCTTCTGGCCGATCTCGATCTCGAAGGTCGCTTCTTCGGGCGTGTCGTCCTCGCCGCCCCAGCCGGTGGCCCGCCCGGGATAGCGCATCAGGTATGTGACGAGCCCGCCCTGCTCATGGGCGCGGACCATGCAGCGCGGATAGTGCAGGCGGTCGGACTCGGCCATGAAGCCGAAGGCGCCGTTGCCCAGATCGACGGTGATCGGCAGGTCGGCATAGGGCCCTTTGTCCGACGAAGCCGTCAGGTCCGGGTGCTCCAGCGGCGCCAGGCCCGCCTGGGTGGAGACATGGATGTCGCCCTCGTCGCGGCTGGCGTAGAGGCGCGCGGTGTCGGGAAAGCGATAGCGGGTCCGTTCGCCCATCAGGGCCAGCCTGTCGCCCTTGGGCAGGCCGGTCAGGACGTAGCGCACGGCCGCCGCGCCGTTCAGCACCCGCAGGACGATGTCGAACCGTATGCCGCCCTTGGGATCGACCATGTGCAGGGTGACCTGCCGGCCGTACTGGTCGTAGCGCTCTGACTGGCCGAAGGTCGGCCGCCAGTCGCCCTCGAAGCTCTCCGGCGTCGAGCCCGCCAGCCGAGCGCCTTCGCCCAGCAGCCGTCCTTCGGCCAGCCAGAGGCCGAGCTCGGACGGCAGCAGCAGAGGCTTGCCGTCATAGGTCGCGCTCCATTTAGGGGTCGCGCCGGAAACGTCGATGATCGCCTTCAGGCGGCCGTCAGGCGATACGACCGTGTAGACCCTGGAGGCCTGGGCGGTCGCCGCCTTGGCCCCGGCGCCGGTCGCGGCGCTCGACATCACCGCCAGCGCGACCATGTCTCGACGTGTGGGCTTCATGGCGTCGCCTCCCCTTTGGATCGCCTTATCGATTTTGGGGCAGGCTACACATAATGATATCGATATCAAGCCCAAGCCGGACCGAGAGGTGCGACCTCGCCGCCGGCCGAGGAATGGCTTCCTCGACAGACGGCGGGGCCGCTTCGGTCGTCAGGCCGCCGCGTCGTCGCGCAGGACCTTGCGATAGTCGTCCAGATCCAGCAGCCGCGCCTTGGCCGCCGCCTGACGCTCGGTGGAGATCTTGGTCAGCAGCGCCGCCGCCTCGGCCAGATAGGCCGTCAGCTGGTCGCCGGTGACGTAGTGACCTTGCAGGCCGTTCAGCTTCGTGAAGCCGTCCGTGAAGCTCTTGTTGAAAGCCTCGGACACCACGCCGACCGCCCGCCATTCGCCGGTCTGACGGATGAAGAATTCGTCCGTCGACCTGACGATCCGCTCGAGGCTCGCCTTGCCGAAGGTCTGCTGCTTGAGCAGGCCCTCGACCACGGTGATCTCGATCCGGGCCTCCTCGGTGACCCGCTTCATGAACTGGACGAACGAGTCGAAGAAGCAGGCGATCTCCTCGATGATCTCCTTGGTCCGCTTCAGGGCGCTGATGCTGACGTTCAGCGACTTGATGGTCAGCTTGATCGTCTCTTCGCGCGACAGCCGGCCTTTCAGCAGCGCGTTGATCCGCACCAGCTTGGCGGCCTGCTCGCGACGTTCGCGCTCATAGGCCTCGGCCTTGTCCAGCATCTTCATCTGGATCTCGCGCAGGCCGGCCGCCTCGTCCTTCTGCTCCTGGGACAGCTCGCCGAGCCCCTGGGCCAGCGCGTTGAGCGAGGCCTGCAGGCCCGACAGCGCGCCGACCAGGGCCACGACCTTGCTCTCGTCCTCGGTCAGGGTCTGCTTGGCGTCCTTCAGGCGCCCCTTGACGCCCTTGACCACCTCGGAGTCCTCGGGCTGCTCGACGGTCTCCTTGGCGCTCCCCGCCTCGGCGGGCTTGCCCTCCTTCTGCTGGGCCTTGGTGAGGTCCTGGCGCAGGTCGGCGACCTTGTCCTTGCTGTCGGCGACCTTCTGCTCGGCAAGCACGAGCGCCGCCTTCTTGCCGGCGATCTCGCCCTTGGTCTTGAGCACCTGATCGGTGTTGTCCGTCTCGGTTTTGGGCTTTTCCTCGGGCTTCCCGGCCTGGGTGATCGACTTCATGGTGGCCGCGGCGATAACCGAGCCGCCGCCGGTGGCTCCGGCGCCCAGCGCCATGGCGATGGGCGGCAACGCCGCGGCCACCACCTGGGCGCCGACCTTGATGATCTGCATCACGAACGCCCGCTCCTCGGCCGTCGTCGCGCGCTGCTCGTAGGCGCGGGCCTTGGCCTCGAACTTGCGAACCTCGTCCTGCAGATCCTTGACCAGCGACTCCATCTGGTCGCGGTCGGCCTCGGCCTCGCTGATCTCGGCCAGAACGGCCTTCTGATCGGACAGGCGACCGGCGAGAACCTGCTGGCTGTTGCGCGCCGCGGTCGCGGTGTCGGTGATGATGCCGTCGTAAGTCGTGGCGATTTTCGACAGCGCCTCGCGCACCTCATTCGCCTTTTGCTTGATGTCGGTCGCCGTCGCCAGAAGGTCTTGGGTCAGGAAGCCCTTGATGCCCGCGACGTCGCCGTCCTCCTTGGCGTCCAGCCAGGCCGGCAAGGCCATGTCCAGGAAGGTGATCACGTCGCCGGCCGCATCCACGGCCTCGCTCATCACGCCCTTGCTGGTGCGCTGGGCCCTGAGCAGCCGGTCCATGATCTGCTCGATCTCGACGCGGGTCTGCCCCTCTTCCTGCGGCGTGGTGTTGTAGGCGATGTAGAGCAGGTCGATGGCGTTGTCGGTGTCGGTCTTGGCCCGACGAACATCGTAACGGCCTTCGATCTTGGCGACGTAGTGGCCGACGATGGCCGCATCGGTCTCGGGCAGCTCCAGCGGCTTGACCGCGCGCAGCTTGGCCACCTCGGCGTCGATGGCCTTGGCGACCTTCTCGGCCTTGTTCTCGAAAGGAACGGCATCGGGCATGGTTTCCCCCTTCTCGTATGGACTTCGATGCTATTTGAAACAGGCCGATAGCTGCTGGGGCGTCAGGACCTTCCCGGCTCTTTCCCGCAAGGTCGACGCCTTCTCCTGGACGCCGTCGATCTTGCCCGCGAGGGTCCGGACCAACCGGGCGGTACGGGCACGGCCATCGGCGGTGTCCACGCGCCCGGCGTCGCGAAGCGCGCCGCTGAACTGGCCCAGCAGCTCGGCGTTCTGCAGGGCTTCGGGTCGCAGGATCGCCAGCGCCGCCTTCAGGCGGCCGATGGACGCCTCGGCGACGTTGATCTGATCGGTGGTGAGGGCTGCGTCGGACACCGCCTCGTTCAGCAGCGTCTGACTTTGCTCGTAGTGCTCGTTGGCGCGCTGCATGCCGGCGACGGCGTTCGTCATCCGCTGCTCGGCCCTGGCGATCTGATCGTCGTTGTCGTGGATCTGGCCGATCAGCTTGGCGATCTCCATCGAGAAGTCGCACATGAAGCCGAAGAGGCCCCAAGAGTCCTTGCAACGACGCAGCGCCTCGTCCTTGGCCGCCTTGTAGCGCCGCAGGTCGTCGAGCTCTGCGGCGAGCCGGCTGACCAGGCCGTGGGCCTCGTTGTACTCGCGCAGGAACCCGTCGTACTCGTCCCGGCGCTGGACAAGCTCGCCCTCCAGCACCTTCCTGTGCTCTACGAGCTTTCCAAGCCGCAACTGGTCGGCGTCGCGTTGCGTGACCAGCGCCGCGTCCTGGGCCTCGAAGCACGCGACCCGCTCGGCGATGCCGGCCTGCGCGATGCGCGCGCCTTCCAGCCTCTGCTCGAAGGCGGCGATCGCCTCCGGGGTCAGGACGTCGTCGGCAAGCGCGGCGGTGAAGCCAAGGCCCAGAAGAAGCGAAAGCGACACCGCCAGGGCCATGGCCACGCGGCGGCAAAGCCCCCCGCCTTCGCCCGGCCGACGTCCAGCCGGCCTTCCGCCCGATGACGGCCGCGCCATTGATCCCCCCCGACGCGGCGCGGCTAGCGCACGGCGTCAAATCGCCCCGAAACGATCGTGAGAAAGACGTCCCGGCAGAGGGATTTCTGTGAAAATCGTCACTCCCGCCGTGCGGCTGTCAGCGCCGGCGAAGCGCGCGCGAGGGCCTGGCGTCGCCCTCGCGCGTCTGGCCTCAGTAGCGCCAGGTCAGGGCCAGGCGCAGGGTGCGCCCCGGCGCGGGAACCACCGCCAGCGACAGCGGGTCGAGGTAATATTCGTCACCCACGTTGTCGAGATTGGCGTCCAGGGTCACCTGGTCGGTCACCTTGTAGGTGGCGAAGAGGTCGTAGACCGTCGCCTTGCGATAGAGCTGCTGGATCGCCGACAGGCCGACGTTCCACTCCTTGTCGAGCTTGCTGATCGGACCCGAGTTGGCGACCATCCGCCCACCGACGATCAGCCGCTCCTGGAACAGCCGCGTCCCAAGCGTCAGGTTGACGTTGTACTTCGGCGGGTTCTGGGTGTTGGTGTACGAGCCCTCGAAACCGCCAGCCACGCAATCGGGTGTGTTGATCAGTTCGTCGATGCCGCGTTGCTGGCCATAGGCCCGACGCTCGGCGGCGATGTCGGGCGCGCAGGTCTCGGCCTTGAAGTAGCGATGGGCCGACAGGTCGGCGAACACCCGGCCCATGTCATACGAGCCCTGAAGCTCCACGCCCTCGACGTTGAAGCTGTCGACATTGCGGATCAGGCCGGCCGACAGCGTGCGATAGTCGCGGGTGATCAGGTCGCGGATGCGGGTGTCGAAATAGGCGACCTTCAGCGCGCCGCGGTCGCCCGTCTTCCAGAGGTCGCGCTGCAGGATGCTGGCGCCGACCTCCCAGCTCTTGCTGCGCTCGGGCTTGAGGTCGTTCGTCGGCTTTGCGGCGGTGAACAGGCCAAGGGTCGACTCGAACAGGCTCGGCAGCTTCACGCCCTCGGCGTACTTCACATAGATCAGGCTGTTTTCGGTCGGCTTGTAGCTGGCGCTGACCGTGGGCATGAACGCGTCGGCCTTGCGACGGATCGGCTTGGACCAGGTCCAGGAGGTCGGCCCTTCCAGGTCCTCGGGCGCGTCGGCGCGATAGGTGGTCCAGCCCTTGATGTCGCCCACCGTGCCCTTCTCGTAGGGCGAGGCGAACAGCGAGGCCTCGGTGAAGTTCCCCTGCGCATCCGGGAACCAGTAGACGCGCGCCACGCTGGTCAGCGCGCCCGGCCGGGTCGCGTTGGGCATGTAGAAGGTGGTGTCGCGATAGCGGCCGATCACCTCGTAGGGCCCTTCGGTGGCCGTGCGGTTGCGATCGCGGATGTCGATGCGGTTGAAGCGGCCGCCGGCCGTCAGCTCCCACTGGTCGTTCGGCGCCCAGGTGACCGAACCGACCACGCTGTACTCCTTGCGCTCGGCGTTGCGCAGGTAGCGGTTGTTGCGCAGGTCCTCTTCCAGGATCGGCGAGTTGGGGCCCGGCTTGATGTCCTCGCTGGTGAACGAACCGCCGTAGGTGAAGTCAAGCCGGCCAAGGCCGGTGAACACCCGCGAGGTGTTGGTGACGTCGCCGCCGAAACGCTCGATGGAAAGCTCGTTCCAATAGGCGTCGCGATAGCCGTCCTCGGTGTTGAAGGTCGGGCCGTCGTACCACTGGGTCGGGCGATCGAGGAACCAGGGCGTGACGCCGGTCAGGCCGTTGTAGGCCAGGCTCTCGGCCTTGGTGAGCCAGAGGTTGGCCTTCAGGTCGATCAGGTCGTTGGCCGGCCGGTAGCGATAGCGCAGGTTGTAGGCGTCCAGATCCATGTGGCCGAGCGCCCACTGCGGCACGCGCTCGCGGTTCACGCGGATGATCTGCGAGGCCATGATCTCGCCCTGGCGGCCGTCGAAGTGGCGGTAGCCGGCCTCCAGCACCTGGTCGTCGCTGATCTTCCAGATACCCTTCAGCAGGAAGGACTCGGAGCTGTTGGAGGTGTTGAACACCTCGGTCTTGGCCGGGTTCAGCGTCGCCAGCAGGCCGCGGCCGGTCGGGAAGTCGCCATAGCCCTCCGAGCCGGAGAAGTAGTTGCCGTTCTCGCGCTTGGCATAGGCGGCCACCAGGTCGAACCGGTCCCAGCTCTTGGCCACGGCGAGGTTGTAGAAGTGGCTGCCGGGACGGGTGATGTCGTTGCGGCTGGGGTTCTGGAAGGCGCTCCAGGCCGGCAGGTCCTTGGTGCTGGCGTCGGAGATCCCGGCCCGCACGCGCACGCCGAAGTCCTTGCCGGCGCGCAGGATGTCGGCCGCCTTCAGGGTGTCCATGACCACCACGCCGCCGATGCCGCCCGAGGCGTTGGCCTCCAGGCTGGGGCCTTTGGTGATGCTGACGCTGCTGATCAGGTCGGGATCGAGATAGTTGCGCTGCGACTGGCCGGCGTAGCCGCGATAGGTGTCGATGGTCGATTGACCGCCGTCGATGACGACGGGGATGCGGCCCTGCCCCTGCACGCCGCGAATGTTGAGGTCCAGCGCGTTGGCCGAGCGCGGATCACCGGCCGTCACCCCGGCCACGCCCTTGACCATGTCGGCCACCGACGTGCCGCGAAATCGCTCCAGCGTCTCGCGGGCGATGTAGGCCGAGGAGCGGGCCTTGGAATAGACCGCATCGGCGCGCGCCTGGTCGCTTTCCTCGTCGGCGAACGGCGCGCCGGGCGCTCCGCCCTGCCCTGCGCCGGCCACGTCGCCTTGCACGCGCAGCGCGCCCAGCTGCGTCGCCCCCTCGGCGGTCGGCGCCGGCGACAGGGTCAGGACGTCGCCCTGGATGCGGTAGGTCAGGCCCGTGCCCGACAGCAGGCGGCTGACGGCTTCGCTCGCCGACAGGCGGCCCGAGACGGCGCCAGAGGTGCGCCCCCGGGCCAAGGCGGCCGGGACGCTGACCTGCAGGCCCGACTGGCGGCCGAAAGCGGTCAGGGCCGAGGGCAGCGGCTGGGCGGGGATGTCATAGGCGCGCTGGGCGCTTTCCTGGGCGGCGGCGGGCATGGCGACGCCCGTCCCGACCAGCGCCGTCGTCAGCATCAGCGCCGCCGCCAGCGCGGCCTGTCGGCCGCCCGTACGCACTCGATTGGAAAACCCCACGACCGTCTCCGAAACTTGCGAAAAACTAAAGATTGCGACGCATGTGCAATCTGTTCTTCCCAATCGACGACGCAGGTCCGGCTTTTTCCGAAAAAAGTTCGCGCCATTCGGCGGCGGGATATTTTCCTAGTCGAAACAGATCCTTGCGAGCATCAGCGCTCGGAGATCACCAGGATCCAGGGCGTCACCCGGGCGACTTCCAGGTCGTAGGCCTGGGCCAGGGCGCTGGTCACCGCCTCGGGGTCGCGCAGATTGTAGACGCCCGTCACACGCCGCTCGGAAAGCGCCCTGCCCCGCACGATGACGATGTCGCGGGTCCAGGGACGCAGGGCTCGCACCACGTCGCCGATGGCGCCGTTCTCGACCACCATCTGGCCGTCGCGCCAGGCCGCCACGGCGTTCGGATCGGCCGGCGCATGCAGGAACCGCCCATCGGAACCCACGGCGACGCCGCGGCCGGCCGGAACGCGCTCCATCCCCTGGACCCGCCGCGAAGTGACCCCCACCAGCCCCCGCTGCACCACCACGCCCGGCGCCTCGGCGTCGACCTCGAAGGCCGTGCCCAACACCTCGGCGGCGACGTCGCGCGAGGCCACCGTGAACGGTCGCGAGGGATCGTGGCGCACATCGAACAAGGCCCGTCCCTTGACCAGCCTCAGGTCGCGCCGGCCGGCCGAATAGTCCACCGCCAGGGCCGACTCCGGCGCCAGGCTGACCAGGCTGCCGTCCTCCAGGCGCACCTGCCGCACCTCGCCGAGGCCGGTGACGTAGTCCGATTGCAGCCGAACCAGCGCCCCAGGCGCCAGCAGGGCGACGACCAGCGCCGCGACCGAGGCCGCCAGGGTCGCGACCAGCCGGCGCCGGCCGGGATCTCGGCTTCCCGCCCGTCGCTCGCGGCGCGCGCCGGCGACCGCCTGCCCATCCCCGCCGGGCAACCGCGCCCAGCGCTCGGCATGGACCGGCGGAACCTCGCCGATGGCGGCATAGACGCCGGAGGCCTCGTCCCAGGCTCGCGCCCTGCCAGGATGTCCGGCGCGCCAGGCCTCGAAGCGCTCGACCAGTTCGGCGTTCTCCGGCTCCTCGTGCAGGGCCAGCAGCCACTCCAGGGCTTCGGCGTCCGCGCGCGCGACATCCAGCTCGGCCATTCGGTCAGGTTCCTCCGGCCCGCGCGGCCGTTCGTTGCAATAGACGTTCGAGCATCGGGTTTTTCCGAAATCCCTGTTCAGCGCCGCCGAAGCCGGTCGCGGCAATGGGCCACGCCGTCGACCACCAGTTGGTGCGCCGCCGAGGTCGAGATCCCCAGCTCGGCGGCGATCTCGCGCAGCTTGGCGCCGCCCAGGCGGTGCATCTCGACGGCGACCCGCGTCCGTTCAGGCAGTTCGGCCATGGCCGCCAGCAGTCGCTCGTAGTCGTCCCGCGCCAGGGCGGCCGCCTCGGGCGAGGGCTGCTCGTCGCGCGTCCCTTCGATCAACGGCTCGGGATCTTCGACGTAGCGGCGGCCGTCGCGCCGCCCCTGCCTGCGGCCGTCGAGCGCCAGGTTGCGGACGATGCGGAAGAGATAGCGGCCGGGGTCCTCGAGCAGTCGCCTCGTCAAGGCCTGGCCCAGCCGCAGATAGGCTTCCTGCACCACGTCCTCGGCCTGGTCGCGGTCGCCGGTGATGGTCTGGACGTAGCGAACCAGCCCGTCGCGATGGGCCAGGTAGTGCGAGCGGATCATCTTCTTCTGCGTCACGCGCCCGCCAGACAGACGAAAACGCCCGGATCGCGGGCGCGCCACCGGCGGCCGACGCCGGAGCGCGGCCCATAACACTTGAGAATAAGTCGCAACAAGACTTGTCTTGCGCCGCAATCCCTGGCACGCAGGCCCGCGAAGCCGACGAAAACGAAAAGATCGGAGCGCTCGTGCGATTTTCTTTCGGAAAGCGGCGGGCCTGAACCGTCATTCCCTCGTGAGGCGCGAATGCGATGCGATCGCCGACGCGCCCCGAAGCTCCCGACGCTCCGGAAGGCCCCATGAACGCACACGTCTCGATCCACGACCCGTCCCGCGCCAAGCGGCTCAAGGCTCGCACCCACACCACCCACGAGCAGCTCGACAGCCGCATCATGTCGCTGGAGCCGTTCCGCGACCGCGATCGCTACGGCCGGTTCCTGAAGGCGCAGTGGGGCTTCCATCGCGAGATCGACGCGCTCTACACCCACCCCGACCTCGTGGCCCTCGTGCCGGACCTGCCCGAGCGTCGCCGGCTGGACCTGATCGCCCAGGACATCCAGGACCTGGGCCAGCCCGCGCCCAGCGCTGATGCGCCGCCGATCTTCGGCCAGGGCCCGGTCGACGCCGCCGAGGCCTTCGGCTGGCTGTACGTGGCCGAAGGCTCGAACCTCGGCGCGGCCTTCCTGCTCAAGGCCGCCGCCGCCCTCGGCCTCGACGAGACCTTCGGCGCCCGCCATCTCGCCCCGCATCCGGAGGGGCGCGGCCGCCACTGGCGCGGCTTCGTCGCGGCGCTGGACAGCCTGCCCTTCGGCGACGTCGAGGAGACCCGCGCCGTCGACGGCGCGGCCGCCGCCTTCCGCCGGGTGCGGGGACTGGTCGATGACGCCTTCGCCTGAGGACGCCCCCGCCCGGCCGCGCCTGGCCCGCTGGATCTGGCTGGTCCTGGGCCTCGTCTGCGTCGCCCTCGGCTTCATCGGCGCCGTCGTGCCGCTGATGCCGACGACGGTGTTCCTGATCATGGCCGCCGGCTGCTTCGCCAAATCCTCGCCCAGGCTGGAGGCCTGGTTGCTGGACCATCCGCGTTTCGGGCCGACCTTGCGCGCCTGGCGCCGGGACCGCGCCATCCCGCCGGCCGCCAAGCTGATGGCCTGCGGCGGCATGGCCTTCGGGCTCGCGATCTTCTGGTGGGGCGCCCATCCCAAGTGGCCGCTGCTGCTGGTCGTGGCGACGATCATCGGAGCCTGCGCGGCCTATGTGGTGTCGCGTCCGTCGCGGGGCGCGCAGGGGTGAAGCCGATCGCCCTGGCCAGGCAGGAGCCGGCGTCGTTCCCGGGCGCGCCGATCTCCGCGCCGCTCGCGCTCGACCGCGTCTCGGCCCGGCGCGGGTCGCGGACCGCGACCGGCGTGGCGCTGTCGGTCGCCCTGCATGGCGCACTGGCCGGCGCGATCCTGTTCGGCGGGTTCGCCCCCGTCCTTATGGCCCCGCCGCCCGCCGCCCCGATGATCGTGGCGCTGGAGACGACCTCGCCGCCCGTTCCGCAGCTCGAGGTCCCGCCGGGGCCGCAACAGCAGGAACGCCAGGCCGCACGACCGACGCCGCCCAAGCCGCCGCCCGTCAAGACCGCCCAGTCCGCGCCGGATCCGGTGTTCTTCACGCCGCCCCGCCCCAGCGCGCCCATGGATCAGGGGCCGTCCGCTCCGCAGACGACCGCCCCGCCGGTGCAGCCCGCGCCTGTCGCGGCCCGGGCGGCCAGCAACGCCGTCGCCACCTGGGAGGGCCAGGTGCTGGCCGCGCTGGAAAAGACGCGTCGGTATCCGCCCGCCGCCCAGGCTCGACGCCAGCAGGGCGTCGCCCATGTGCGCTTCCGGATGAACCGCGCCGGCAAGGTGCTGTGGTCGCGCCTCGAGCGCTCGTCCGGCTTTGGCGAGCTGGACCGCGCTGCGGTGGACGCCCCCAAGCGCGCCCAGCCCCTGCCTCAGATCCCGGCCGAGCGTCCCGACGAAATCGAACTCGTGGTGCCGGTGGAGTTCTTTCTGGCGCGCCCCTGAGGCCGCTGTCGCCTACAGCTTCACCACCACGCCCCGGCGATACATCACCCAGCCCAGCAGCCAGCAGACCAGCATGTAGGCGAGCGCGCAGAGCAGCGAGCCCAGCCCGCCTGGCGCGACCGCCTGGAAGACGTGCACGCCCACCCATTCGTAGGGATCCAGGCCCGGGGCGACGTCGAACTGGCGCAGTGTGATCACGAACAGTTCCGAGAACAGGTAGATCACCAGCGGATTGAGGCCGAACACCTGGAAGAAACGGGTGGCGGCGTTCGGCTCGCGACCTTCCAGCAGCGCCGCCAGGGCGGCCAGCAGGATCAGGTCCAACCCCACGGTCAGCAGCACGAAGCTGCCGGTCCAGAGCTTCTTGGCGATCGGGAACCAAGGGCTCCAGGCCAGGGCCGCCAGGACCAGCACCCCGCCAAGGCCCGCCATGCGAACCAGGGTCTTACGGGTGTCGCTTGCCTGGCGCAGAGCGCGGGCGGCCAGATAGCCGGCCAGCACGTTCACCGTCGCCGGCAGGGTTCCCAGGAGCCCCTCGGGATCGAAGCCGCCGTCCTTGCGATAGAGGTGGTCGCGGCCGACGACCAGCAGGTCGAGCTTGGTCCCCGCATTGCCGAGCTTGGAATAGGGGTCGCCGTCGCCGAACCCCAGCAGGATCGCCCAGTAGCCCAGCAGCAGACCGCCGCAGAGCACCAGGATCCAGCGCGGCGACAGGAACCGCGCGGCGAAAGCGGCGATAGCGTAGCACAGGGCGATCCGCTGCATCACGCCCATCACCCGGGTCTGGGAGAACGGCGCCAGCGCCCAATGCCCGTCCACGTGATGCACGAACGGATACCAGTACATCAAGAAGCCGAGCAGGAAGATCAGCGCCGTGCGCTTGGCTACCTTGGCGCTGAAAGCCGGCAACGGGATCGGACGCGAGAACGCGAAGGCCATCGAGCAGCCGACGGCGAACAGGAACGAGGGAAACACCGCGTCCGCCGCCGTGAAGCCGAACCACTTGGCGTGAACCAGCTGTTCGAACGGCCGCGCGCCGGGCCCGGCCGTGTTGACCACGATCATCAGGCAGACGGTCAGGCCGCGAAAGACGTCCAGCGACAGGAAGCGAGGAGCCGGCTTGGTCATCACCCTCTCCTAAGCCCGGTCGATGCGCGCGATCAGCGCGCCGACCCCGGCGACGGGATCGGCTGGCGGGGTCCGGCGATAGGCGACTTCGGCGACGACCCAGGCCTTCTCCCAGGCGATCCCCTCCTTGACCACGGCCGTCTCGTCGAAGGCTCCCGTCCCGGCAGCCTTCAGCACATCGAGGAACCGCCCCCAGCGCGGCAAGTAGAAGTCGCGATAAAGCCCCTGCCACGCCTTGGAGGCGTAGTCGTTGAGGTTGCCCTCCCCGCCCCAGATCGTGACCTGGGCCTTGGCGTTGCTGACATAGGCGGCCTTGTCGGCCGGGGTGTCGCCATAGGCGCGGGCGTCGTCGATCCAGGTGGCCAGGGTCTCGGGCTGCACGCCCAGCAGGGCGTCTACGCCCAAGGCCAGGTCCTCGACCTTGCGACGGGCAAGATCGCCGGCGACCGCGTCGCCCTTTCGATAGGCGGCCACGGCCGCCTGCAGTTGGACGTCGATCTCCAGGCTGGCCAACTGTCGCGCCGCATCGACGAGATCGAGCACGAACAGCGGCTCGTTCGCATAGGCCGGCGCCAGCGCCGCCAGGGCGCGGACGGCGGCGTCGAGCTTGGCGCGGTCGCCCGGATGGCCCGGGAACTCACCGATGGTCGTGGTCGGGCGCTTGAAGAAGAGATAGGCGCCGGCCTTGCTCTTCCACCAGCGCGAGCTCCAGTAGCGGGTCGAATAGGCGCCCTGGACCAGCAGCGCCATCGCCGCCTCGAGCTCCGGACTCGTCTTGCCATAGCGCGCCTTCGAGCGGCTCGACAGCCAGGCGGCGGTCGAGACCCCTCCCCCGTTCCAGGCCAGGTCGTAGGTCGCCTCGTAGACGATAGAGTTGTTGTGCAGCCCCTCAGGGAACATGCCGAAGCCCGACAGCTTGCCGGTGTCGGGGTTGGCGACCAGGGCGGCGATGTCGGCACGGTAATAGTCGAGGTCGCCGTAGACCGGGTTGCTGCCGCCGTAGTTATGGACGTAGCCGTAGATCCACGGCTTGCCGCCAAAGGCCTTGGCGTTCTTCCAGACGGCCGGATAGCGGTCGTTGCCGATATCCAGGATCATCAGCTTGTCGTCGGGCACGCGGCTAAGATAGGCGCTGATCGCGGCCGGATCCCAGAAATGGCTGTCGGCGCCGAACAGCCAGCCCTGCATCACCCACACCGCGTCCGGTCGGGTCTGGCGGATGGAGTCGTAGATGGCCTTGCCGTAGGCGGCCAGCCGCTCGGCCTTCAGCGCCGGATCGACCTCGATCTTGGTCTTGGTCGCGGCCGTGTTGGCCGCGCCGTCGCCATAGGCCGCGTCGCGCGCATCGGCGCCGTCGGCGTTGATCGGCGGAAGCATCTCGTTGAAGGAGTCGGCGAGGTAGTAGGTTCCAGCGCCATAGGTCTTGGTGTAGAGCGCCAGGAACCGGCCGGCGATTTTGGCGAACAACGGATCGGCCGGGTCCAGCCAGTAGGTCTCGTGGAAACCTTCCCACGGCCGCATGCGATAGATCTTCGCTTTGGGATTCTTGGCCGCGAAGGCCTTGGGCACATAGCCGCCGAAGGCCGGCAGGATCGGGGTCATGCCCAGGTCCCGCATCCGCCCCAGGATCCTGACCTGCAGGTCCTTCTTCTTGTCGATCCAGGCGGTCGGCAGCGGAGCGGCATAGCCCTCGATGTTGCCCATGCGATGCCAGGGCGTGAAGGCCGCGCCCGAGAAGTAGTCGGCCAGTTCGGCCTCGCTCAGCCCGAACTCGCGCCACAGAGCCCGCCAGACATGTTCCTGCCCCTCCATGGCCAGCGGCATGTCGACGCCGTGGACCGCCATCCAGTCGATCTCGCGGCTCCAGCGGTCCCAGCCCCACCAGGGCGTGGTGTAGCCGTAGGTGCAGGTGTTGAGGTACGCACGGTGGGCGAAGGGGCTCTCCACCCGGCCCGTATCCGCGTCGGGCAGGCGGGCCGGCAGAGCGACGCGGTCGCCTTCCCAGCTGACCTGCGCCGCGCCGGCCTCCTTGAGATAGGCGTAGGCCCCGCGGGTCAGCGCCACCGGCGTATCGCCCTTGATCGTGACCTTACCGCCGACGGCCTGCGTGGCGTACCAGGGCTTGCCGCCTGAGGTCGGCGCCAGAACGAGGTCGATGCCCCCTGCCCGGCTTCCGAACTGTCGCTTCAGAACCTCGCGCGCCGCCGCAACGCCGCTCGCGCCCTTGGTCGCCGCGCTCGCCAGCGAAGGCATGGAAGCCAAGGCGACGGCGGCGAAGGCCTGCTTCAGGGTCTGGCGGCGCGAGGGTCGAAACGACATCGAGACAACTCTTCTTCTGAAACGAAAATCTGGTCGCCGCCCAGGAGTCAGGCGGCGACCAGCAGTTGCGCCGCACGGACGGCGTCTCCGGGGAGGGAGATCGGAGGGCTACATCTTGTACTGGAACGACAGGTAGTAGCTGGGGCCGGTGACCGAGGTCATTTGCCAGCGGCTCTTGTCGAGCAGGTAGGCCTTCTCTTGGGCGTTGTTGATGTTCATCGCCGCGAAGGACAGGCTGAGACGTTCGTTGATGTTGTAGCCGAGGTTCAGGTCGAACTGGGTGCGCGAGGCGACCGTGTGACCCAGCGGACCGGAGAAGAAGCTCTCCACCGAGGTCTGGTCGTAGGCGCTGCGGTAGTTCGCCGACAGGCGCGCGCTGAAGGTCTGGTTCTCCCAGTAGACCGTGCCGTTGGCGGTGTGCTCCGACAGGTTGGCCAGCTTGAAGCCCGTCACCGAGGTCGCCGGATTGACGTGGGTGTAGTTGGCGATCAGGCCGAAACCATCGATCGGCAGCCAGGCGTCGAGCGACTGCTGCCAGTTCACCTCGTAGCCGTGGATGTCGACCGTGCGGCCGTCGTTAAAGCTCTGGGTGATGTTGTAGGTGTCGCCGGCGCTCGACAGGCAGACGCCGCCGCTATCCTTGGTCAGGGCCGTACCCTCGTACGAGGCCGGGCAGGTCAGCGAGGTGTAGACGCCGTTCTTGACCTTCTTGGAGAAGAAGCCCGCCGACAGGCCGTTGCCCGCCCCGTAGTACCACTCCAGCGTCACGTCGATCTGGTTGGCCGTCATCGGGTTCAGGTCGCCCTGGCCGATGGCGATCGTGTAGACGCGGTGACCGGTGGTGTCGACGGCGCTGGTCATGGTGGTGGCCAGCTGGTTGCTGGAGTCGATGATCGGCCGCACCAGCACCTTGGCGGCGGCGAAGCGCAGCAGCAGGTTGTCGGTCAGGTCGACGCTGATGTTCGCCGACGGCAGCACGTTGTCGTACGACTTCTTGGTCGTGTAGGTGCCGGCGACCAGCTTGACCTCGGTGTTGCGCGGGTTGGCCGCGCCGCCGATGTAGCCTTCCACCGTCTGGTCGGTGCTCTCGCTGCGGACGCCGAAATTGCCGCGGAAGGTGCGCGAGAAGATTTCGCCCTTCAGATTGGCCATGGCGTAGAACGAGGTCAGGTCGCGCTCGACGCGATAGGTGCCGGCGGGATCGAAGGCCTCGTAGACGCTGATCCCCTGCGCCTTCAGAGCGTCGCGATAGGCGTCGAGGTTCGGCGACACCCAGGTCGACGGCAGGGTCATCCCGCCGTCCAGGAAGTTGCTGACGGTGATGCCGGTGGCGGCCATGGTCGGCGACCACGAGGCCGGGATGCTGTCCGAACCGTCCTTGCGCACGACGTAGCGCTTGAGCACCTCGTGGCGGATCTTGGCCCCGGCCTGCACCGACTCCAGGATGCCGAAGTTCAGGAACCGTTTGGCGTCGAACTGGCCGGCGTCCTCATAGGAGTCGATCGTGCGGTAGGCGCCGTTCGGATAGGTGTTCCGCACCAGGGTCGCCGGATTGTACTGGGCCGTGTCGCTCAGCGCCGTCGAGGTCGTGAAGACGATGTTCTTCGGGTTGCTGATGTCGACCGTCGCGCTCGGGATGTTGATCCCGAGGATCGCGGCCTCTTCGTTGAAGATCGCGTGGCCGCGCGAATAGTGCGCCACGCCCTTGAAGTCCCAGTCCTCCCAGCCTGTCCAGTGGACGCTGGTGGTGAAGGCGCCGGTCGACTGCGGGCGGGTCTCGTGCTGGTGGTTGTTCTCCAGGCGGAAGTTGTTCACCTGCACCTTGGTGGCGGTGTTGTTGGCGGTCGCCAGGGTCACGACGTTCGAGGCCGACGGCGTGGTGAACAGGAAGACCTGCTGGTGCAGCTCCTGCGTGGTTTCGTCCTTGGCGTAGGTGGCGATGGAGTCGATCTGCAGGCCGTCGATCGGCTTGAACTGGATGGCGCCGTTGATCATGCTGCGCTTGGTTTCGCGGTCGATCCGGCGATAGCGCAGGCGGGCGGGCGTGTAGACGCCGCTGTTCACCGTCCAGCGGTCCATCCAGAGATAGTCGCCGCGGTCCTTAAGCTCCTGATAGCCGGCGCCGAGGAACACCCCGATCTTGTCGTCGAGAAAGTGGTCGACATAGGTCGCGCCGTACTTGCCCGTCGGGCTGCCGCCGATCAGCTCCTGCTGCTGCAGCTTGCCGGCGAAGATCAGCTGGCGACCCTTCACGTTGAACGGATGGACGGTGTCGATGTTGACCGTCCCGGCCAGGCCGCCGGCGTCCATGTCGGCGGTGGGCGACTTGTAGACCTGGATGCCCGAGGCCAGCTCGGTCTGGATCACGTCGTAGCGGAAGCCGTCGGTGAAGTTCGAGCTCTTGAAGGTCTGGCCGTTGACCGTGGTCAGGGCGTACTGGGGACCCAGGCCCCGGATGCTGATCGTCGAGCCGCGGCCGTTGATGTTGGAGATCTGCACGCCCGGAATGCGCTGGATGGCCTCGGCGATGTTCTCCGACGGGAACTTGCCGATGTCCTCGGCCGAGATGCCGTCCGACACGCGCACGTCGTTGCGCTTGGTGTCGAGCGCCGTGGCCAGGCTGCGGCGGAAGGCGGTGACCACCACCTCGTCGACGGCCTCGCTGGGCGCCGGTTCGGGCGTGGTCTGGGCGAGCGCCGAACCCGCGAAGCTGGCGCCGGCCAGCAGGGCCAGTACGAAGCCCTTGCGCAGCGCGTCGGGCCGGGAAGTCGTAAGCTTGTGACCGATCATGATGCTATCCCCTCAAGCGGACGCGGCGCGCGCGCCCAGTGAGCGCCGCTCCCCCGCGGCGCCATTTTGGGCAGACCATTTGAAGACCTTTTTTCGCTGCCCACCGGAACCGTAGGCGCCGCCCCGAAGGCGGTCAAAGCTTGCAAACCGCTCTAATGCTTGAATTTAACAGCCGATTGCCGGATAGGCGCCGATGGTTTCGGGCTCAACCGGCGCGCAACCACTACCACGCCAACAAAGATCAGTATTATCAATGCCATGACTAGGTATCGCGCACACATTCGCGAACGAGGCATAATACCAATTTAATGCCTTTTTTGCGACCATTCGCGCATAGCGAGCGCGACCCGCGCAGCCGTGGCGCGCAATTGGCCGACCGGCGCTCGCCCAGCTTGCAACCAAGCCCCAAAAAGCAAGACGCCCGCGCTCCGATCCGATCGGAACGCGGGCGTCGATGCCCCGAGTCGCGGCGCCGTGGCTAGCGGGCGCCGCCCTTGGAAAGCGCCACACAGACGGCCTCGGCATCGGGCCCGACGACGAGGTGGACGACGGCTCCGTCGAGGCGG
>CBINOL010000029.1:0-43080 GCA_966252285.1 uncultured Caulobacter sp. | reverse complement strand
GGAAGGGAGAGCCCCTACTTCCCCGCGTCTGACGGGGCCATGCATTCGACCGGCGTGGCGCTGGCGACGTCTTCGCCGTCCTTGAGCGGGGCGACCATCCCTTCGGTCATGCCCTTGGTCCACCACTGCAGGCCCTCGCCCACATAGCGCGCGCCGCTGGCCGACATGGCCACGGTCAGGGTGCGGGTCTTGTCGCCGTATTCGACGACGGCGGTCTTGTCGTCGGGATAGGTCGCCTTCAGCACGCTGCCGTCGGCGCAGGCATAGACGATCTGCTTGGGCTGCGTGGCGGCGGGCGCGGCCGGCGGCGCCGGGCTCTGGGCCAGGTTGTCGGGCGTCGGCGCGGGCTTGGGCGCCTCGGTCTTCTTCTCGCAGGCGGCCAGGGCCAGGACGGCCAGGCCGGCGACGAACAACGGACGGATCATTGGCGAGCTCCCCGAAAAGCGAAGGTTCGATGAGCCTATAACGTCGGCTGGCCGACGTCGTTGCCGATCAGTCGGCGTCGCGGTCGGCCTTCAGGCGCGCGCTTTCGGCCTTCAGCGGCCTGGAGACCGGGCAGACCTCCTGCACGAACTCGGTCAGCGTGTTGACCAGACTGTCGCGCACCAGGCTGTAGTGCACGAACTGGCCGCGCTTCTCGCTGCTGACCAGGCCCGCCGCCTCCAGGATCGACAGGTGCTGCGACACCGCCGGCTTGGAGATCTCGAAGCGCGAGGCGATCTCGCCCGCCGTCAGGTCGGCATGGGCCAGATAGGCCAGGATCTTGCGCCGGACCGTCGACGACAGGGCTTCGAACACGCGTTGCATGGGCGGATATTTAAGCCGTTCGCTAATCGCTTGCAAATTAGCGATGAGGTATTTAAGCAATAACTTATCCCTCAGGAGGAGCCCCGCCATGGATCCGTCGCCGCGCCGCGCCCAGCCGACCAAGGGCGACATCATCACGGCCCTGGCGCTCGGCGTCGGAACCGGCGCCCTGCTCACGACGACCATGACGTTCGTCCTGTCCGTGCCGACGAGCGGAAGCCTGGCCCTGTACATCGCCGCGGTGGTCCTCGCCGCTTCCTTGCCGGCTTGGCTCGTCGGCCTCTGTCTGCTTGGCGGCCCGGCCTGGTGGTGGCTGCATCGGCGCGGGATCCGCTCGCCGGGTGCGGGGGCGGCGATGGGCGCCTTGCTCACGGGCGCAGCGGCGGCGTTCATGATGCAGGCCTGCCAGCAGCCCTTCCGTCCCGGCGGCGTCGTGGACTCGCCCTGGAGCTTGTTCGTGGGCCTGGTTGTCATCGGCGCCGTCGTCGGCCTTCAGACCGTGGCCTTCGCCTACCGGGCCAGGACATGACCGTCCTGGCCTGACCGTCAGCCTCTCGCCGACCCGATCGCCTTCCACACCGCCAGGGCCTGGCTCATCTCGCGCACGTCGTGGACGCGCACGGACTCCACGCCGCAGGCCGCGCCGTGCAGGTGGACGGTCAGCGAGCCGCCCAGGCGGTCACGCGCGTCCTGAGCCCGAGGGTCAATGGCGGCGATGAAACGCTTGCGGCTGGCGCCCAGCAGCACGCGATAGCCCAGCCCCACGAAGCGCGGCAGGGCGGCCAGCAGGGCCAGATTGTGCTCCAGCGTCTTGCCGAAGCCGATGCCGGGATCGAGCCAGATCTTCTCGCGCTCGACGCCGGCGGCCATGGCGGTCAGGGCGCGGGCCAGCAGGAAGGCCTCCACCTCGGCGACCACGTCGTCGTAGCGCGGCTCGTCCTGCATGGTGCCCGGCTCGCCGCGCATGTGCATGAGGATGACGTCGCAGCCCAGCTCGGCGGCGACCTCGGGGGCGTCGGGGGCGAAACGCAGGGCCGCGACGTCGTTCCAGATGTCGGCCCCGGCCGCGACCGCGGCGCGGGCCACGCCCGGCTTCATGGTGTCGATCGAGATCGTCACGTCGCTCTCGGCGCGGATGGCGCGGATCAGCGGAACGACCCGGGCGATCTCGTCGGCCTCGGAAACCGGGTCGGAACCGGGCCGCGTGCTCTCGCCGCCGATGTCGAGAATGGCCGCGCCGTCGTCGATCAGCCGGCGGGCGTGGGACAGGGCGGCGGCGGGATCGAAGAACCGGCCGCCGTCGGAAAAGCTGTCGGGCGTGACATTGACCACGCCCATGACGCTTGGAACGGCTTGGATCATGGGGCGGGTTTAGCCCCATGCCCCGGCGGCGTCACCAGCCGATGAAGGTGGTGAAGTCGTCGATCATCGAGGTCCAGACGCCGAAGTCGTCGTCGAGCACGGCCTTGGTGCGGCCGGCGTTCAGATTGACGTCGTACTGGACGTAGGGGTCGCCTTCGTCGTCGATATAGGCCTTCAGATAGCGGTTCTTGGTGTTCCACTCGTTGATCTTGGCCGCCGACATCGGCTGCTTGAGGTCGAAGCTGGCCGAGAACTGGATGGCCTTGCAGCGCGGCTTGGCGGTGCAGTCGTAGAAATAGATGATGAAGTTCACGCCGCCGGCGGCGCTCTTGATCATCGGATCGCCGGCGTCGTCCTTGGTCAGCTCGGCCTTGTAGCCGCCGTCCTGCAGCCACTTGACCACCTCGGGGCCGGTCATGCCGTCGACATGGATGTCGCCGGGAGCCGCCAGGGCGGCGACGGGGGTGATCGCGAGCATCGCTCCGGCCGTGAGGCCCAGCATCGACGTCTTCATGCGCTTTCCCTTTTTATTTCAACTTCGAAGGGAAGCTCTACCGGCCTTCGCCCAGGAAGGCCAGAACCGAGGCGTTGAACCGCTCGGTGCGCTCCAGGTGCAGCAGGTGCCCGGCGTCGAAGGCCTCGACCCGCGCGTTCTTCATCGTGGGCGCCAGGGCCTGGGCCCGGGCCAGCACATGGCCGAACTTCGGCTTGTCCTCGGGCCTGGCGTAGCCCTTGCCCGGCGCCGTGCCGTCGCGCTGGCCGGCCAGGATCAGCACCGGAACCGACACCTTCGGCAGGTCCTGCAGATAGGGCTGGTCGCGGATGGCGACGGCGCTGGCGGCGAAGCTGCGGACATAGCGCGGCCAGTCGCCCGAGCGCTTGAGCCCCTCGCGCAGCTCGACATAGGGCGCCATGGCCTCGCGCGGCAGGGTCAGGCCGTAGCTGGTCATCAGTTCGCTGAGATAGGCGTCCGGCCCCTTGGCCTCGTCGTCGGCCGCCAGCTTCTCCAGCGGCGTGGACGGCGTGTAGAGGCGGTAGTCCTCCAGCCCGACGGGACCGTACATGACCAGGCGCCCGGTGCGCTCCGGATGGGCCAGGGCCCAGCGCACGCCCACATGGTTGCCCATGGAGTGGGCCACGACGTCGACCTTGCCGATCTTCAGATGGTCCAGCAGGGCGGCGGTGTCCTCCACCATGCGGTCGAAGTAGACGGGAACGTCGTCGAGCTTGGAGGACTTGCCGAACTGGATCTGGTCGGGGGCCACGACCCGATAGCCTGCGCCGGCGAGGACCCCGATCGTCGGCGCCCAATAGCCGGCGGGGAAGTTGCGGCCGTGCAGCAGCAGCACGGTGCGGCCGTTGGCGGGGCCGGTCGGCGCCACATCCATATAGGCCATGCGCACGGCGTGGCCGCCGTGCTCCAGCGGCAGGAACGCCACGGGATAGGGATAGGCGTAGTTCTCCAGCGCGACGCCGACAGCGACGGGCTCGGCGGCCTTGGCCATGACGGGAAGCGACAGCGCCAGCATGGCGGCGACGAGTGCGGTCTTCATGAGGCCTCCTAACGCGCAAAACAAAAGCCGGACCCGAGGACGGATCCGGCTTTCGCATTATTCGAGGCTTTGCTCGCCCCTTAGGCGGTGACGCCCGTGGGCGAGACCGGAACCGAAGCGACCGGGCCGGTCGGCTTCTTTTCCTCAGGCTCGTCGCGCTTGGGGGCGACGCCCTTGGTCACGCCGATGATCTCCTCGCCGCTCAGGGTCTCGAACTCCAGCAGGGCCTTCGCCACCGAGTGCAGGTCTTCCAGCTTCTCGGTGAGGATCCGGCGGGCCTCGTCCTCGCCGCCCTTCACAAGGCGACGGATCTCGCTGTCGATCTTGATCATGGTCTCGGGCGAGACGTTCTGGGTGCGCGCCACGGAGTGACCCAGGAACACCTCTTCCTGGTTGTCGCCGTAAGCCACGGTGCCCAGGTCGTCGGAGAAGCCCCAGCGGGTGACCATGTTGCGGGCCAGGTTGGTGGCCGCGCTGATGTCGCTCGACGCGCCCGAGGTGATCTTCTCCTTGCCGAAGATCAGCTCCTCGGCCACGCGGCCGGCCATCATGATGGCCAGACGCGAGGTCATCTGGTCGAAGCTCATCGAGTAGCGGTCGCCTTCCGGCAACTGCATGACCATGCCCAGGGCCCGACCACGCGGCACGATGGTGGCCTTGTGCACCGGGTCGGCGACCGGGACGTTCAAGGCCACCAGGGCGTGGCCGCCCTCGTGATAGGCCGTCAGCTTCTTCTCGTCCTCGCTCATGGCCATCGAGCGACGCTCGGCGCCCATCATGACCTTGTCCTTGGCGTGCTCGAAGTCGTGCATGGTGACCATGCGGCGGTTCTTGCGCGCGGCGGTCAGGGCCGCCTCGTTGACCAGGTTGGCCAGATCCGCGCCCGAGAAGCCGGGGGTGCCTCGGGCCAGGGTCTTGACGTCGACGTCGGCGGCCAGCGGCACGTTCTTCATGTGGACGCGCAGGATCTTCTCGCGGCCGGCGACGTCGGGGTTGGGCACCACGACCTGGCGGTCGAAGCGGCCCGGACGCAGCAGCGCGGGGTCCAGCACGTCGGGACGGTTGGTGGCGGCGATCAGGATGATGCCTTCGTTGGCCTCGAAGCCGTCCATCTCGACCAGCAGCTGGTTGAGGGTCTGCTCGCGCTCGTCGTGGCCGCCGCCCAGGCCGGCGCCGCGATGGCGGCCGACCGCGTCGATCTCGTCGATGAAGATGATGCAGGGCGCGTTCTTCTTGGCCTGCTCGAACATGTCGCGCACGCGGCTGGCGCCGACGCCGACGAACATCTCGACGAAGTCCGAACCGGAGATGGTGAAGAACGGCACGCCGGCCTCGCCCGCCACGGCGCGGGCGATCAGGGTCTTACCCGTACCGGGAGGGCCGACCAGCAGGGCGCCCTTGGGGATCTTGCCGCCCAGGCGCTGGAACTTGGCCGGGTCCTTCAGGAAGTCGACGACCTCCTGCAGTTCTTCCTTGGCCTCGTCCACGCCGGCGACGTCGTCGAACATCACGCGGTTCTTGTTCTCGGTCAGTAGGCGGGCCTTGGACTTGCCAAAGCCCATCGCGCCCTTCGTGCCGCCCTGCATCTGGCGCATGAAGAAGATCCACACGCCGATCAGCAGCAGGATCGGCAGCATGTTCAGGAACAGGTTGACCAGGCTGAAGCGGCCGCCGTCCTGGATCTTGATCTCGGCGTTGCGCGCTTCGAGGCGCTTGATCAGGTCTTCGCTGTTGGGCGGGGCGTTGACGGTGTAGGTCGTCTTGCCGTCGGGCGAGGCGATCTTGACCTGCTGCCCGTTGATCTCGGCGGACTTCACCTGCCCGGCGTCGATGTTCTTGAGCAGCTGCGAGTAGCTGACCTCGCCGGCGCGCCCCGTGGGACCGCCGCGCTGCAAGACGCTGTAGGCCATGATGAGGACGAAAACGACCCCAAGCCAGATGGCGACATTCCTCAGATTCATACGCGTCGTCTTCCCAAAGATAGCGCTCGTCGACCCAAGATAGGACGGCGGACGGCTTTTCGCCACGCGCGCGATGTCATGTAGCGGGTTCTTGATCGATCAGGCCGGTCGCGGCCTCGAACCTTTCCCGGATCAGCACGCGCGCGCCGATTGTCCCGGCCCCTGCAAGGATCGGGCTAGAAACCCCGCCGGCGACGTCGACGACGGCCGGCAGCACCGGGCGGACGGCGGCAGCAAACCCTTTCAGGGCCTGAGTTTCGTCCGCCGGCAGACGGCTGGCCAGACCGCCGAGCGGTCGGACGGTGATCGGCCCGGCGCCCGCCGTGATCTCGTAGCGACCGTCCCAGACGCCGGTCTCGCCGGCGGCCAGGACCAGCGGCGATAGGCCGCTGCGGCGCCCCTCCCCCGCCTCGCGCACGAACAGCGCCCCGGCCGCGTCGGCGACGATCCGGGCGCCGGCCAGGGTGGCGGTGAAGGTCTCGCCCGAGCGCAGCCGGGCGACCAGACGCTCCAGCCGCTCGCCGCGCGGCGGCATTGCGGCGCCGGCCGCGCACAGGCAGGCGGCGGCGACCTGGGCGGCGGGCGCCTCGCGCGGCAGGCGCAGGGCGTGCTCGCCCTCGAACGCGGCGGGCGGCGCGGGATCCGGCGCAAGCGGAGGAACGGCCGGGTCTTCGCCGGCCAGGGCCGCGCGAGCCCTGGCGCGAGCGAAGCGGGCGTCGTCATTGGCCGGATCCTCCAGCCAGGTCTCGCCGCGTTCCGACAGCCAGTCCCGCAGCGCCTGGCGACGGGCCTCCAGCAGCGGCCGCAGGACGAAGACGCCGCGCCCCTCAGGCCAGACCGGCGACGGGGCCCATTGCCGGGGATCGGACGTGGTCGAGCCCTCGGCCCGCATCCGCGCGGCCTCCAGGCGATCGTCGGCGGTGTGGCCCAGCAGCAGGACGCGGGCGCCGGCCTCGCGGGCCGCGGCGGCCAGCAGGGCGTGGCGAGCGGCGCGGGCGGCGGCCTGGACGCCCGTGGACGGCTTGTCGCCGGTCCAGTGCAGGGCCTGGGCCTGGGCCCCCAGAGCCTGGACCTTGGCCACGGCGTCGGCGGTCCAGCCGGCGCTGGCCGGATTGAGGCCGTGGTCGACGGTCAGGGCCAGGACCGGCCGCCCACGGGGCGCGGCCCAGTCCAGGACCAGGCGCAGCAGGGCCAGGCTGTCGCCGCCGCCCGAAAAGCCGACGGCCAGGGGCGTGGTCGCCCCTGGCCGCAGTCGCCGTTGCAGGACGGCCTGGAAGTCTTGCGTCAGGCCGCGCACTTGGCCTGGGTGCGCGTGCTCTTGGCCTTGCTGACGACGTCGGCCGGCGCCTTGGGATAGCGCTTGGCCAGTTCGTCGAGCGTGCGGCAGGCGTCGGCGGGCTTCTTCAGCGCCACCAGCGAGCGCGACAGCTTCAGCACCGCATTGGGCGCCCAGCTGGTCTGCGGCCAGCCGCGCACAGCGCCCAGATAGGAGCCGGCGGCGTCGCCATAGGCCTCGCGCACGAACTGGGTCTCGCCCAGCCAGTAGCGGGCCTCGGGCGCCTTGGCGTCGTCGGGATAGGCGTCGACGAAGCCGCCGAAGGCGTTCTCGGCGCCGGCGTAGTCGCCGTCCAGCAGCAGTTGGCGGGCCTGCTTGAAGGCCGTGGCGGGATCGGCCGGAACGGCCGGCGGCGCGGCGACCTGCGCGGCCGCGGCGTTGGCGGCGGCGGTCTCCAGCGTGGTGATCTTGCCTTCGAGGGCGGCCAGGCGCTGTTCCAGCTGGTCGGCGCGGGTCTTCTGAGCTTCCCCGCCGCGACGGGCCTGGTCGATGTCGTGGGTGAGGGTCTCGTTCTGGCCGTTCATCCGCTGGATGGTCTGCTCGAGGTCGGAGATCCGCTCGTTGAGGGCGGCGATCTGGGCGTCGGTCTCGGCGGTCTGGACGACGACGGGCTTACCCGTATCGCGCCCCTGGAAGACGATCGACCGCAGCTCGCGCACGACCTTCTCCATCTTCTCGATGCGCTTGGCCGAACGGTCGTCCAGCGGGTCGGGCATCGGCGTCTGGGCCAGAGCCGGCGCGGCGGCGGCGAGAGCCAAGGCGACCGGGAGGACGGAGGCGAGGAGCGCGGTTTTCAGCTTCATGTCGACGATTATGCCCCGGTTGCGGACAAAAGTGCGGCCGGAAACGCGGCCAGAAAAAAGGCCCCCCTCCGCTAGGAGGAGGGCCTTCGTTCAGATCAGGCGATCAAGCCTTAGCGCGCGCCCTCGGTGATGGCGGTGCGCGAGTTGCGGTTCTTGGCCCACGCGTCTTCGGTGGTGCCCGGATCCAGCGGACGCTCCTTGCCGAACGAGATCGTCTCGATGCGCGAGGCGGCGACGCCTTGGCCGATCAGGAACTCGCGGACGGCGTTGGCGCGACGGGCGCCCAGAGCCAGGTTGTACTCGCGGGTGCCGCGTTCGTCGGCGTTGCCTTCGATGCGGACGCGGACGGCCGAGTAACGGGCCAGCCACTGGGCCTGGCCGGCCAGGACCGGCTGAGCGTCGGCGCGGACCGAGTAGGAGTCGGTGTCGAAGTAGACGCGGTCGCCGACATTGACGACGAAGTCCTGCACGGTGCCCGGCAGCGGGCCCGTCGGCTGGGCGTCCGGGGTCGGCGGCGGGGTGTAGGGACGGGTCGGTTCAGCCGGTTGCTGCGGAGCCGGCGGGGTTTCGACCGGGCCAGCGGGCTTCGGACGCGTACAGGCGGCAACCGAAGCGACGGCCAGACCGATCAGCGCCAGTCGGGCGGCGCTCTTGATGTCGAAGCTCATCCAGTATCTCCTCAAGTCTAGGTACGGCCTGGGTTCAAAACTCTTACCGGCGCTGCTCTTGCTCCGCCCCGCAAAAACGTTCCCTGGACCTCACAATGGCGTCAGTTGGACGCTGTTCCACCTCGTTTCACCTGTCGGGTGAACGACGGATGAACAGCCACGCTCCAACGCGCCGAGCCTGTGGAAAGTTGCGAAACCTTCTTATTCCGCAGCTTCCCACGTTCGAAAATCAGTCCAGCAGCGGCGACCAGGCCGGATCCGAGGCCGCGCCCGGATAGGCGGCGGGACGCAGGATTCGGCCGGTGATATCGACGGTCCAGAGACGCGGATTGCCGGCCGAGCTCTCACGGAAGAACATCAGCACCCGCCCGTTGGGGGCCCAGGTCGGGCCTTCGTCGAGATAGCTGGTGGTCAGCAGGCGCTCGTCGCCGCCGTCGGCGCGCATGACGCCGATGTGGAACTGGCCGCCGGTCTGCTTGGTGAAGGCGATGTAGTCGCCGCGCGGGCTCCACACCGGGGTCGTGTCGCGGCCGCCGCCGTACGAGAGGCGGCGCACGCCCGAGCCGTCGGCGTTCATCACATAGAGCTGGGCCTGGCCGCCGCGGTCGGAATTGAACACGATCTTGCTGCCGTCCGGCGAGAACGACGGCGAGGTGTCGATGGCCGGGTCGGTGGTGATGCGGGTCGACTGGCGGGTGCGCAGGTCCAGCACGTAGATGTCGCTGTTGCCGCCCTTCTCGACCGAGAAGGCCACCTTCTTGCCGTCGGGCGAGAAGCGCGGGGCGAACACCATGCCGGGGAAGCGGCCGACCGTTTCCTGGCGGTTGGTCTGCAGGTTCAAGAGGTAGATGCTCGACCCCGTCGGCCGCAGGGCCATGTAGGTCAGTTCCTGGCTGGTGGCCGAGAAGCGCGGCGTCATCACGATCGACGAGCCGTCGGTGATGAACTGCGGGTTGGCGCCGTCCTGGTCCATGATGCCCAGGCGCTTGACCCGGTTCAGCTTGGGGCCGCTCTCGGCGACGAAGGCCACGCGGGTGTCGAAATAGCCCTTTTCGCCGGTCAGGCGCTCATAGACCGCGTCGCTGATCTTGTGGGCCACGCGACGCCAGTTCTCGGCCGTCGAGGTGAACTGCAGGCCCAAGAGCTGCTGCTGGCTGAAGGTGTCCCACAGGCGGAAGTCGACGCGCAGCGAGCCGTCGGCGCCGACCGTGACCTGGCCGTTGATCAGCGCCTGGGCGCCGGTGCCCTGCCAGTCGGGGAAGCGCGGCTGGATGTTCACGTCGGTCAGCTTGTCGGGCACCCCGGCCACGTTCAGCGGCTGGAACAGGCCCGAACGCTCGAGATTGCCGCTGATGACCTGGGCGATGTCGGCGCCGCGCTGGGCCCCGGCGAAGGCCGGGATCGCCACGGGCATCGGCTTGACCGCACCCTTGTCGATGTCGATCTCGATCTGGGCCGCCGCCACGCCCGGCAAGGCGGCCGCGAACGCGCCGCCCGTAAGGGCGAGGCTGATGGCCAGAAGCGGCGTGGCGAAGCGGTGCTTGCGCTGGGTCATCGTCGGGCTTCCTTCCAGGTTCGTCTCTTCAGCGTCGCTCGAATTCCGGCTCGACCGACGGTCAGTCTCTGTGCGTGACCCTCGTCCTTCGACAAGCTCAGGATGAGGGCCAATGGCAGGCTCGGCAGTGGAAAAACCTCATCCTGAGCCTGTCGAAGGACGAGGTTTTCATCTCAGACCCTAACGCGCGGCGCAGGCGTCGCGCGCCTTGAAGTTCAGGTTCAGCTGGGTGTTGTAGTAGTCGGGCGGCAGGCCTTCGAACGGCGCCGACTGGAAGACCGCGCGGATCGCCCGCTCGGCCTCGGTCTTGACGATGGCGTCGCTCGAGTTCTCGGCCCCGCCGGCGGTCACCTGGCCGGAGACCCGGCCGTTGCTCGCCAGCTTGAAGCTGAGCTTGATCTGCATCGAACCGCCGCCCACGACCTCGCAGTTGGGGTTCCAGCGCCGCTGGATCTCGTCTTTCATGCCGCTGATCGCCGCGGCCTGCATGGCCGTCATCTGGCCCGCGCCCGGACGCGCCTGGGTGGCGGTCTCGGGACGGTTGGTCGCGCCCTTGGGCGCCGACGAGGCGGGCTTGCCGGCCGGCTTGGCCGTCTTCGACAGCGTCTTTTCCAGCGACGAGAAGAAGTCGGGCTCGGGCTTGGCCGGGGTCGGCTTCGGGGTCGGCTTGGGCTGCGGCTGCTGCGGCTTGGGCGTCGGGGTCGGCGCGGGCTTGGGCGGCGGCGTCGGTTGAGGCTTCGGCGTCGGCGCGGGCTGCGGCTTGGGCGGCGCGGGCTGGGGCTGCGGCGCGGGCGTAGGGGCTGGCGGCTCGGGCGTGGCCTCGGGAACCGGCTCGATGGTCTCGGCCGGCTGCTCGACGGGGTCCTCGATGGCCGGACGCACATTGGTCGGCCCCTCGGTGACGATGGTCACCGGCACGCTCTCGCCGATGACGATCTTCTTGGACGTCTTCCACGGCCAGCCGACCATCACCGCCGCCACCACAGCGGCGTGGAGCGCGACCGAGCCCAGCAGGGCCGGAGACAGCTTGTTGCGTTCTTCCCGCATCAGGCTTGGCTATTCCCTACTGGGCCGGACGCAGGTCGCCGCCGCCGCCGACCGGCTGGGCGTCCTGCGGGGCGGCGCCCGACGACGGGCCGCCGGTGTCGGTCAGCAGGTTGATCTTGGTGAAGCCGGCCTTGGACAGGGCGGCCATGACCTGGGCGACCACCTCGTAGGGGGCCTTGCCGTCGGCGCGCACGTAGATCGGCTTGTCGTTGGCGTCGCCGGCCTTGGCCGAGACGATCGAGGCGAACTCGGTGAACGGCGCCTGGTCCTCGCCGATGAACACCGCGCCGTCGTGGCGGACCGACACGGTGATCGGCTCCTGCTCGTTCTTCAGCGCGCCGGCCTCGGTCTTGGGCAGCTCCAGCTCCACGCCCGAGGTCAGCAGCGGGGCGCTGATCATGAAGATGATCAGCAGCACCAGCATGACGTCGACCAGCGGGGTGACGTTGATCTCGGACAGGGCCCCCTTGCCGCGACGGCGGCGACGGCGGCCGCGACCGCCGCCCGAGGTGGCGAAGGCGTCGTTTGCGGACATCGCCATGGGGTCAGACCCGCTCGCTCAGGCGACGCTGGATGGCGGTCGACAGGTCGTCGGCGAAGTTCTCCAGGCGGCCGGCGTACTTCGAGGCGTCGGTCGAGAACTTGTTGTAGGCGATGTAGGCCGGGATGGCCGCGATCAGGCCGACGGCGGTGGCGAACAGGGCTTCGGCGATGGCCGGGGCGACCACGGTCAGCGAGGTGTTCTTGGCCGCGGCGATGCTCTGGAAGGCGTGCATGATGCCCCAGACCGTGCCGAACAGGCCGATGAACGGCGAGGCGGTGGCGACGATCGCCAGGCTGCCCAGGCCCTCTTCGGCCTTGGCGCTCTCGCGGGCGATCTGGGTGTCGAGCACGCGGTCGATGCGCTGGGACAGCAGGGCCACCTGGCCTTCGCTCTGCACGCCCTTGGTCTTGGCTTCGCGCCATTCCTTCAGCGCCGCCTGCAGCATGCGCGGCAGGGCGTGGCGCGGGTTCGAACCGGCCTCGCCGGCGACATCCTCGAGCGAACGGCCCGAACCGACCTGCTCCTCGAAGCGGTCGGCGGCGCGGTTCAGCGCCGAGAAGCGGAACAGCTTGTCGAGAATGACCGCCCAGGAGCCCAGCGAGGCGAGGATCAGACCGATCATCACCAGCTTGACCACCCAGTCGGCGTTCAGGAACAGCGTGATGAAGGAGAAGCTTTCGGGGCTGGCGGCGGCGTCCATGCGGGGTCCTGTTCCGTTCGGGCGTCAATCTAGAGCGCTTCGGGCGAAGTGTGTGCGTTTGCCCGCCCGAATGCGCTCCAGGCACTAAGGTGATTGGTCTGCGCCTTACTGCATGAAGCGGCGCAATGTTGAAACTATGACATTGGTTGCAGGCGGCCCATTTTTCACCGACCCGCGATCTTCATTGTCACACAGGCGCCGTCAGCTCTCTTCGGCAGCGAGCCAGGGCGTGACCTTGGCGGTCATCTCGGCGGACGGCTTGCGTGGGCGGCCGTCCAGGCTGATGCAGACCGCCTCGACATTGGCCGCGCAGACCAGCTCCTCGCCGCGCGTGATCCACTGCCTGGCCAGAAGCCGCACGCCCTTGATGCGGTTCCACACCGTATGCACCACCAGGGCGTCGTCGACCCTCGCCGCGCGCTTGAAGTCGATCTCCATGCGGGTGATGGCGAAGGCCGTGTCGATCGCCGCCAGCTCGGTGTGCGACACCCCGATCATCCGGAAGAAGTCGCTGCGCCCGCGCTCGAAATAGCGCAGGTAGTTGGCGTGATAGACGATCCCCGAGAAATCGGTGTCCTCGTAGTAGATCCGCACGGGCAACTGGTGCTCGGTCCCGACGAAGACGCCGGCGGTGGGGGTCGGTTCCTGGCTCATCGAGGCCTCTTCTAGCCGCTTCGTCGCTGGGAGCGAGGCTGGTTTCGCATTATTCGCGCCCCTCCTCCACCGGACCGCCATCGACGGCCTGCCGCGCATGAGCGATCAGCAGGTCGCGCTCCGCGCCCACGCCCCACTTGGCGATCGACGGCAGGAAGATCGCCACCACGCCGAACAGCGACATGCCGATCAGCCACATCATGGGTCCGCCGGAGGGTATGCCGTCGTCGAGATCGAGAACGGCGCGAACCTCGCCGGGCGCGCCCATTATCGCGATCAGCGCCCAGCCGATACGCAAGACCAGGGCGGCCTGCTTGGCCATCCGGCCGGCGACACGGGTCTGGCAGGTCACCAGGCTGCCATCGCCGTCCGCGGCCCAGTCCAGCCGCAGCGGCGTCGGGGCGCCCTCCCGGTAACGCGTGCGAAAGATCTTGGCGTGGGCCAGGCCGACCATGCCGGTGACGCCCACCCGCTTGGCCTTGCCCGGACGGTCGAGGCTGTCGGCCAGCCGCTCGGACAAGATTCCCGGCGGAAACGGCGAGTGAAAGCGCCAGACCACCTCAGTCTGGGCGCGCGGCGGGCTCATTCCCGGACCTCCGTGACCGGCCCGCCCGACAGCGCCTCGGACGCCTGCCGCAGCAGATCGCGCCGGCCGCTGATGATGCTCCATCCAACGATGAACGGCACGGCGCAGGCGAAGGCGAGAAAGATCGTACCGAGAACCAGTTGCAGGGCGGGGGAATGGTACGCGCGCATGCCCGGCACACTGGCCTCCCCCGCGAGAAAGGCCTGGATGATGTCGGGCATCCTGCGGAAACCCGTCAGGGCGACGGCGACCCAGGCCCCTATGAAGATCAGATGGAAGTGGTTTTGCAGGAAGCGGCAGTTCACCTGACTTCCACCTGCGACGTCCAGCCAAGTCACGAGCAGCCGGAAGCCCGTGCCGCCGCCCTTGTGATGACGCTCCTCCAGGCTCGCCTCGCCCTCGCGGCTCCAGCCGACCAGCAGCTCGCTTTCGGCATTGCCGGCCGGTCCGACGATCGCCGCAAGCCGCTCCTGCACCTCGGCGGGCGGCAAGGGGCTGTCGAACCTCCAAGACTTGCGGCGCAGCCAGCCCCCCATGCCCGCCCTATTCGTCCCCGAACAGCCCGCCCTGCGCCCCCGGCGGAGCGGCTGGCGGGGTCAGCCCCAGGTGCAGATAGGCCTTGCCGCAGGCCATGCGGCCGCGCGGCGTGCGCTGGATGAAGCCCTGCTGCATCAGGTAGGGCTCGATCACGTCTTCCACGGCGTCGCGGGCCTCGGCGATGGCGTAGGCGATGGTCTCCACGCCCACCGGCCCGCCGCCGTAGTGCTCGATCATGGCCCGCAGGTAGCGGCGGTCGAGGCTGTCGAGACCGCTTTCGTCGACCTCGAGACGGGCCAGGGCCATGGCCGCGGCCTTGCGGTCGATGACCTGCGCCCCGTCGGCGGTGGCGAAGTCGCGCACCCGGCGCAGCAGGCGGCCGGCGACGCGGGGCGTGCCTCTGGCCCGCTTGGCGATCTCGTCGGCGCCGTCTTCGGACAGCGGCGCGTTCATCTTGCGCGCGGCGTGCAGCAGCACGTGCCGCAGCTCGCGCGGGGTGTAAAACTCCAGCCGCACCGGAATGCCGAAGCGATCGCGCAAGGGCGTGGCCAGCATGCCCGCCCGCGTCGTGGCGGCGACCAGGGTGAAGGGCGCCAGATCGATGCGGATCGAGCGGGCCGACGGACCCTCCCCGATCACCAGGTCGAGCACGTGGTCCTCCATCGCCGGATAGAGGATTTCCTCGACGTTCGACGACAGCCGATGGATCTCGTCGATGAACAGGACGTCGTTGGGCTCGAGATTGGTCAGGATGGCCGCAAGGTCGCCGGGCTTGTTCAGCACCGGGCCCGAGGTGGCGCGGAAGTTCACGCCCAGTTCGCGGGCGACGATCTGGGCCAGGGTGGTCTTGCCCAGGCCCGGCGGGCCAAACAGCAGCACGTGGTCGAGCGACTCGCCCCGGCCCTTGGCCGCCTCGATGAAGATCCGCAGATTGGCCTTGGCCTGCTCCTGGCCGACGAACTCGGCCAGGGTCTGGGGCCGCATGGCGCGGTCGGTCGCGCCGGGGATCTGCTCGCCGTGCTGAGCTTCACCGGAGATGATGCGGGTCATTGGGCGCAGACCCCCTCAGTCGCTCCGCGACAGCTCCCCCAAAGGGGGAGCATCTTAGCGCCGGCGCCGAACGCGATCCTCCCCCCTTGGGGGAGGTGGCCCGGAGGGCCGGAGGGGGTAGCGCAGGCCATCATCGACCCAGCTCCTGCAGGCCCGCCTTGATCAGCGCCTGCACGCTGGCCTCGTCGCCCAGCTTCGCCGCCGCGGCCTCGACCACGCGGCGGGCGTTCACCTCGGCCACGCCCAGGCCCATCAGGGCGGCGACGGCGTCGCCGGTGGCGGCGGGCTTGGCGGGGATTTTTCCACCGCTCGGCGGTTCGATCCCGGGGGCGGCCACCAACACCGGTCCGTCGGTGATCGGCTTGCCCTTCAGTTCGGTGACAATGCGCAGGGCGAGTTTGGGGCCCACCCCATTGGCGCGGCCGACAGCGGCCTTGTCCTCGCGCGCCACCGCGCTAGCCAGTTCGGCCGGCGACAGCACGTCGAGCACGGCCATGGCCGCCTTGGGCCCGACGCCCTGGATCGCCTGCAGCAGCACGAAGGCGCGGCGATCGTCGCGGGTCAGGAAACCGTACAGCCGCAGGCCCTGGTTCTCGCTCCACTGGCTCTCGACATGCACGAGGGTCTCCTCGCCCAGGGCCGGCAGGCGCTGAAGGGTGCGCTGGCCGCAGCGGACGATGTAGCCGACGCCCATGACGTCGATCAGGGCCTCTTCCTCGCCGACCTCGGCGACGGCCCCGCGCAGGCGTCCGATCATGCGACTCCCCTGATCGACATGTTGCGCGCCGTGCGGGCGTGAGCGTGGGCGATCGCGACGGCAAGAGCGTCGGCGGCGTCGGCCGTGGGCGAGCCGGCGGTCGGCAGCAGGCGGGCGATCATGAAGGCGACCTGGGCCTTGTCGGCCGCGCCGGTGCCCACCACCGCCTTCTTGACCACGGGCGCCGAATACTCGGCCACGACCAGGCCGGCGCGGGCCGGGGCGATCATCGAGGCCGCGCGGGCGTGGCCCAGCTTCAGCGTCGACTGGGCGTTGGTGTTGACGAAGGTCTCTTCCACCGCCGCCTCGTCGGGCGCGTGCTGCTCGATCACCGCGCAGACGCCCTCGAACAGGGTCAGCAGGCGGTCGGAGAAGGCGGCCTTCTCGTCCGGCGCGATGACGCCGTGGGCGATGTGGGTGATGCGCGAGCCGGCCACGCCGATCACGCCCCAGCCGGTTCGGCGGAGGCCCGGATCGAGGCCGAGGATGCGTAAGGGGCGATTCGCGTTCATCATGTGTTCTCGCAGTGTCGCCGGTTCCTGTCGCCAGGAAAAGCCGCGTCATGCTTAAGCGTGAGTTAACGCCAGGCCCTGGTTTTCGCGCATGTGGCTTGCGCAGCGACGCGAAGCCCGCTCCTGTTCCGGCCACGTTTTGCGACACTTGAAGGTCGGACCATGCGCCTGAAGGCCCTTCTCGCCACCACCGCGGCCCTCGCCGCCCTGCCCGTTCTGGCGCACGCCCAGCCGACGCCCGGCCCGCAGGTGACGCCCCGCGCCGACCAGACGGCCTTCCGCGCGCTCTACAAGGAGCTGGTCGAGATCGACACCACGCTGTCGAAGGGCAGCTGCACCGCCGCGGCCGAGGCGATGGGCGCGCGCCTGAAGGCGGCCGGCTACCCGGAAGGCGACGTCAAGGTCGTGGTCGATCCGAAGTATCCGCGCGAGGGCAGCCTGGTCGCCGTACTGCGCGGAACCGACGCCAAGTCCAAGCCCATGCTGCTTCTGGCCCACATCGACGTGGTCGAGGCCAAGCGCGAGGACTGGACGCGCGACCCGTTCAAGCTGGTCGAGGAGAACGGCTACTTCTATGGACGCGGCACGTCGGACGACAAGGCCCAGGCCGCCATCTGGGCCGACACCCTGGTCCGCCTCAAGCAGAGCGGCTTCAAGCCCAAGCGCGACATCAAGATGGCGCTGACCTGCGGCGAGGAGAGCGAGGGCTACAACGGCATCGAGGACCTGGTGAAGAACCACCGTCCGCTGGTCGACGCCGAGTTCGCGCTGAACGAAGGCGCCGACGGCCTGCTGGACGAGACCGGCAAGGAGATCGTGCTCGAGGTCCAGGCCGGCGAGAAGGTCTATCAGGACTTCACCCTGACGGCGACGAACCCCGGCGGCCACTCCAGCCGCCCCGTGCCCGACAACGCCATCTATCACCTGACGGCCGCCGTCGACCGCATCGGCGCCTACCAGTTCCCGACCCGCTTCATCGACGCCACGCGCGGCTACTTCACCCAGATGCAGGCCCGGGTGCCCGCCGACCAGGCCGCCGCCATGAAGGCCCTGGTGGCGGACGTCAACGATCCCGAGGCCCTGAAGGTGCTGACCAGGGACGCCGGCTGGAACTCGATCCTGCGCACCACCTGCGTGGCCACCATGGTCAATGCCGGCCACGCGCCCAACGCCCTGCCCCAGCGCGCCACCGCCAACATCAACTGCCGGATCCTGCCTGGCACGCCCGTCGACGAGGTGAAGGCCAAGCTGACCGAGCTGGTCGCCGATCCGGCCGTGACCGTCACCCTGGCCCACGAGGCCAAGCCGGTCTCGCCGCCCCCCGCCCTGACGCCCGCGATCATGGGTCCGATCCAGAATAACGCCGCCAAGCAGTGGCCCGGCGTGCCGATCGTCCCGATCCTGCTGACCGGCGCCACCGACGGCGTGCACACCAACGCCGCGGGCATCCCGACCTATGGCGTCAGCGGCCTGTTCGGCAATGCCGACGGCGACGGCGTGCACGGACTGAACGAGCGCATGCGCGTGAAGTCGCTATATGACGGCCGCGATTTCCTCTACGCGCTGGTCAAGGACTACGCGGGCGGGAAGTAGGATCGGTCCCTCAAGATCGTCATCCCGGGCGAAGGCGCGCAAAGCGCGCCGCAGACCCGGGACCCAGGGGACCGGACGCAGCGCCTGGTGCAACGCACCTCGCAGGGGCCGATGCACTGCATCGGCCCCTGGGTCCCGGCTCTCCGCTTCGCTGCGGCCGGGATGACGATAGAATTGGATTTTACGGGAAGGGGAACTGTCAGACCCCCGCCATCTCCACCCAGCCGAACAAGGCCTTGAGGATCAAGGCGCGCACCGCCGGGGCGTCGACCCCGACGCAGACCTCGGCGTTGGGCTCGCCCTCGACGCGCTCGATGCGGCCCTGGCGATCGCCGTCCAGCACCACGCGCAGGCGGACCGGCTCGAAGGCGAAGGCCTCGGGGGCCACCAGGCTGGCGGCGGCGACCGCGTCGTGCGGATGGCAGCCCTCGGCGCCCCAGGCTTTCTGGTGGAAGGCGATATAGGGCGCGGCCGCGCGGCTCAGCCGCGCCGACAGCGGGCTGCCGCAGCAGCGCGCGCCGCTGTCGAGGTCGGCGGCGGTGATGGTGACCAGGCTGGTGACGTCCAGCGGCACGAGGCGCGGCTTGACCCCCGCCTCCAGGATCCGGGCCAGGGCCTCGGGATCGCTCCAGCTGTTGAAGTCGGCGCCGCCGGCGGCCTTGCCCTGCACGGAGAAGGCGCCGGCCATGATCGTCGGCGACCAGCCGCGGAAGGCGGCCGGATCGTCCAGCAGACCCAGCGCCAGATTGGTCAGCGGTCCCAGGAACAGGCCCTTCACCCGTCGCCGCGCCAGGAAGGCCAGCAGGCTGACCCCGTGGCCGCGATCCAGCTCCGGCAGCTTCCAGCGCTGGGAGAAGCCCGCGCCGTTCAAGCCGTCGGGACCGTGGGCCGGGCGCATGCGCTCGACCCGACGCCGGGCCAGACCTGCGCCGGCGCCGATATAGACCTCGGCCGCGCAGCCGGCGAGGCGCAGCACGCCCCGGGCGTTGGCGGCGGCCTGGTCGACATAGGTGTTGCCGAAGACGGCCGAGACCGAGCCCACCTCGACGGTCTCGCGAGCCCGCGCCAGCAGGGCCAGGGCGAGAGCGTCGTCCACGCCGCAGTCGGTGTCGATGTGCAGACGAAGCGCCATGGCCGCGATCATAGCCGATCAGCGGGCGCGCCCGGAAGCCGTCGGCGACCGCCGTTCAGTCCTTTCTGGGCAGGATGTCGAACTCGACCACCCGCTGGTCTTCCTCCAGGCGCCGCGCCAGTTCGCCCAGCCGCAGGGTTCCCTTGCCCGAGAACGAGCCGGCCAGCTCGAACAACGCCCCGCCGTCGATCAGGCGCTGGTTGATGCGGCCGCCCTCCAGCTCGAAGGTCGCCAGCAGGCCGCGCAGCTGGGCCTCGTCGACCAGGGCCTCGCGCCGGAAGCGCACGGCGATGTCGGCGTAGTTCTTCTGCGGCATGTGGCGGTCGAGCCAGCGGGCGGCGCTGAGCACCACGACGCTTAGCACCGTGCCGGCGATCGCCAGGTCGTACAGCGCCATGCCGAACAGCATGCCCAGCGCCGCCGTGATCCACAGCGACGCCGCCGTGGTCAGACCGTGCACCGAAACGCCCTGCTGGAAGATGACGCCCCCGCAGAGGAAGCCGACGCCGGTCAGCACGCCGTGGGCCATGCGGACGGGGTCGATGCGCACCGTCTCCAGCGGCGTGTCGCCCATCCATTTCAGCTGGTGCACGGCCGCCAGCATCAGCAGGGCCGAGGCCAGCGAGACCAGCATGTGGGTGCGCAGGCCGGCGGGCCGCGAGCGGTACTCGCGCTCGAACCCGACCACTGCCCCGGCCATCAGGGCGCCCAGCACGGGCAGAACATATTGCAGCGAGACGCCGTCCATGGCGTTGAAACGGCCAAGCCAGCGGGAGGTTCGCCGGCTCGCCCAAGGCCCTTCCGCCTCCAACGGGGGAAGAGGCGGAAGGAACCCCGGCTCGCCCGCCTCCAGGGTGGGGGACGGGGGTCGGCGGGCGCGCGGCAGGGCGTCGCCTTCACGTGGACGTCGCCTCCATGATCGCAGCTACGGCGACCGTCGACGGACGGATGCGCGCGCCCCCGAAAATTCAGCTGAAGCCGTTGACCATCTTGCGCAGGCGGCGGGCGATATCCTCGGGGCGGTCGGCGATCTGGTGAAACAGAGCCTGGACCTCGGCCTCCTCCAGGCCGGCGGCGCGCAGGGTGCGCCAGGCGCCCAGCAGCGCGGCCATGGCCACGTCATGACGGTCGGGAACGGTGGCGGCGGCGGACATGGGGCTGGCCTCTTCAAGAACCGGAGAGGCCAGAATGTTCATTTTTTGTTCTCAATGGCAAGCCCCGGCGCCGAGGGTTCGGCGCCGGGGCTGAAAGGCCTTAGCGGCAGACGGTGCGTTCGTAGACCGAACCGCTGTAGCGGTCGTAGTCGCGCGTGGTCCAGCAGTCGCTGCGGTGACGGCGCGGACCGTAGTCGTAGCCGTAGTAGCGCGGCGGCGGGGCGCGATAGCCGTAGTCGTAGCCATAGGCCGGGCGGCCGTAATAGCGACGGTCGTAATAACGGTCGCGGCGGTCGTTGTTCAGCGACGAGCCGATGGCCAGGCCCACGATGCCGCCGACGATGGCGGCGGCCGCGGCGTCGTTGCCGCGGTCACGGTGGCGGTGACGGCGCCAGTCGTCGGCCGAGGCCTGGGTGCTGGCGGCGATCATGGTCAGGGCGGCGAGGCCGGCGGCGACGCCCCCGAAGGTCTTGAGCGGTTTGAAAGCCATGGCGGCCTCCCTGGAAAAGCTTGTCCCAAGCCTGCGCGTTCGCGCCTGAACCCCGTGTGAACGGGCCTGTCAGGTGGAAAGTCGCGCCAAGGCGCCTTTTTTGTTCACCTTTCTGGGCGATGCTTTTCCTCGAACGTGGCCAGAAGGCCATCGACGCGACGAAGGCGGACGAAAGCGATGTCGAGCAACAACACGGCCTATACCCCCGGCGAAGCCCTGCAGGTGCTGTCGTTCGAGGTCGGCGCCCAGACCTACTGCGTGCCGGTCGGCACGGTGCGCGAGATCCGCGGCGTCACGCCCCCCACCCCGCTGCCCGACGCTCCGCCGCACGTGCGCGGCGTCATCAACCTGCGCGGCCAGGTTATGCCGGTCATCGACCTGTCGGCCCGCCTCGGCAAGGGTCCGGCCCAGGACGGCCCGCGCCAGGTGATCATCGTCGTCGAGAACGGCCGCGACGTGGCCGGCCTGCTGGTCGACGCGGTGTGCGACAGCTTCATCGTCGAAGCCAGCCAGATCAGCCCGCCGCCGTCGGTCGGCGACGAGGCCTCGGCCCTGGTCTCGGCCGTGGTCACCACCGAGGCGGCCATGGTCGTGCTGCTGACCGTCGACGCCATCCTGCCCGAGCGCCCGATCGCCATCGCGGCGTAGGCCTCACTTCAAACAAATGTTTCGATAGCCTCTTCCGCTCGCCCCTCCGCCGGGGCTAGGGTCTGCCGCACAACCATAAAGCGGGAGACGAGCGGATGAAGGCTGCGGTGCTGCGCGAGGTGGGCAAACCCCTCGTCATCGAGAACGTGGCCATCGGCAAGCCGGGCCCGCGCGAGGTGCTGATCCGCACCAAGGCCGCCGGCGTCTGCCACTCTGACCTGCACTTCGTCGAAGGCTCCTACCCCCATCCCCTGCCCGCCGTGCTGGGCCACGAGAGCGCCGGGATCGTCGAGGCGGTCGGCGACGAGGTGCGCACCGTCAAGGTCGGCGACCACGTCATCACCTGCCTGTCGGTCTATTGCGGCCACTGCGAGGTCTGCCTCACCGGCCACATGAGCCTGTGCACCAGCTCGGAGACCAAGCGGCCGAAGGGTTCGGAGCCGCGCCTCTTCAAGGAAGACCTGAACGCCGCGGGCGGGCGCGGGCCGATGGCCCAGTTCCTGAACCTGTCTTCGTTCGCCGAGCTGATGCTGGTGCACGAGCACGCGTGCGTCGCCATCCGCAAGGACATGCCGTTCGACCGCGCCGCCCTGATCGGCTGCTCGGTGACCACCGGCATCGGCGCGGTGATCCATACGTCCAAGGTCCAGCCGGGCGAGACCGTGGCTGTCATCGGCTGCGGCGGCGTGGGCCTGGCCACCATCAACGGCGCGGCCATCGCCGGCGCGGGCCGCATCATCGCCATCGACCGCCAGCCCTCGAAGCTGGCCCTGGCCAAGACCTTCGGCGCGACCGACGTGATCGACGCCAATGACGGCGACGTGGTCAAGCAGGTGCAGGAACTGACGAGCGGCGGCGTGCATCACAGCTTCGAGGCCATCGGCCTGAAGGCCACCGCCGAGCAGTCGTTCAAGATGCTGCGCCGGGGCGGCACGGCCAACATCATCGGTATGATCCCGGTCGGCACGATGATCGAGCTGCACGGCCCCGACTTCCTGGGCGAGAAGAAGATCCAGGGCAGCTACATGGGCTCCAACCGCTTCCCGGTCGACATGCCGCGCTTCGTCGACTTCTACATGAACGGCAAACTCAAGCTCGACGAGCTGATCGCCCGCCGCATCAAGCTGGAAGACGTCAACGACGCCTTCGAGGAGCTCAAGCGCGGCGAGCTGGCGCGATCGGTGATCGTCTTCGACTGACGCCTCAACCCTGATGACTTCCGGTCATGGTCGAGCTAAGGCGCGGCCATGACTGAAACAACGAAGATATCCAAGACCCTGTCCTACTGGCTGCGGCACGCGCCGGAAGCCGGCGGCCTGAGCCTCGACGCCAACGGCTGGACCGAGGTCGACGCCGTGCTGGCCGCCCTGGCCCGCGAGGGCCTGCCCGCCGACTGGGACGCCCTGCTCGCCGTCGTCGAGACCAACGACAAGCAACGCTTCGAACTGTCGACCGACGGCGAGCGCATCCGCGCCCGCCAGGGCCACTCGGTGTCGGTGGAAGGCGACTGGACCGCCGCGACCCCGCCCGAGGTGCTGTGGCACGGCACGGTCGAGCGCTTCCTCGACGCGATCCTGGCGCAGGGTCTCAAGCCCATGGCCCGCCACCACGTCCACCTGTCGCCCGACCAGGAAACCGCGCGACGCGTGGCCGCCCGACGCGGCAAGCCGGTGATCCTCGAGGTGTCGGCCGGACGGCTGGCCGCACAAGGCCAGGCCTTCTTCGTCACCGGCAACGGCGTTTGGCTGACGGAAAGCGTGCCGCCGGACGCGCTGAAGCGGACTTAAGGCGCCGTCTTCCGCCCCGCCCGCGTCACCAGGAAGATGCCGGCGCAGACCAGCGCCAGGGCGGCGGCGTTCTTCCAGGCCAGCACGGGCTCGTGCAGAAACAGCGCCGACAGCAGCACCCCGAACACCGGGATCAGGAAGTTGAACACCGCCAGCATGCCCACCGGGTTGTGCTTGAGCAGCAGGCTCCACAGCGCAAAGGCGGCCGCCGACAGGCCGGCCATGTAGGCCAGCAGGGCCAGCGAGCGGATGTCGAAGCCCTCCAGCCGGCCGCCGAACGCGAAACCGATGGCCAGCAGGGCCGCGCCGCCGATGGCCAGCTGCCAACCGGTCATGACCATGGCGTCCATCTTCTGCGAGATGGTCTTGCCCCAGATGCCGGCGGCGGCCAGCACGAAGGCGGCGATGACCACGAAGCCCTCGCCCAGCAGGCTGAACTCGAAGTCCAGGCCCTTTCCGCCCAGGTTCACGGCCAGCACGCCCAGGAAGCCGAGCAGGCAGCCCAGCGCCTTGCGCGGGGTCAGGCGGTCGTTAGCGTAGAGGAAGTGGGCGAGGATCACGCCGAAGAAGGCGCCGGTCGAGTTCATGATCGACGACTTCACGCCGGTGGCGTGGGCCAGGCCGATATAGAAGAAGACGTACTGCACCGTGGTCTGGACGATCCCCAGCGCCACGACCTTGGGCGCCTGGTCGCGCGGCGGGACCAGCGGCTTGCCGGTCAGGCCCGCCAGCACCAGCAGGATCGCGCCGGCCGCCAGGAACCGCCAGCCGGCGAACAGCATCTGGGCGGCCGTGTCGGTCTTGGCCACGTGCAGCATCGCATAGCCCGCCTTCACCGCCGGAAAGGCGCTGCCCCACAGCAGGCAGCACAGCACCGCCATGCCGATGACGAAACGGCGATCACGGTAGAGGTCGGCGTGGGGGGAGGTCACGAAAGCGGGCCTTGTCGGAAAAAGCATCGCCGCCCCACGGCGAGCGGGGCGGCGATCATGTCTGCGCCCCGCTTCTAGGCTCCTCGCCGCCGGGCTTCAACCGCGCGCTCCCCCAAGACCTGACTGTCACGAGACCGCCAGACGCCGCGTGCTACCGGCGGCGAAGCCAACGGGGAGATTCGCCTTGCCTGACATCGATCGCCGAGGCCTGCTGCTGGGCGGGGCCGCCGCCGGCGCCCTGCCCGCCTTCCTCGCCTCGACCCTGGCTCGCGCCGCCGCGATCGACGCCGACGTCCGCACGGGCACGATCGCGGACGTGCAGCACGTGGTGATCCTGATGCAGGAGAACCGCAGCTTCGACCACTATTTCGGAACCATGGCCGGAGTGCGGGGCTTCGGCGACCGCTTCCCCGTACCGGTGCGCGACGCATCAGGCCGCAAGGACGGCACGGCGTTCCTGCAGGCCTACGGCCAGGCGGGCGGCCCCGACGTGATCGCGCCCTTCCCGCTGAACACTACGAAGACCTTCGCCCACATGCGGGTGGAAGGCACGCCGCACGGCTGGTCCGACGCGCAAGGCGCCTGGGGCGAGGGCCGCATGGACCGCTGGCCGGTCGCCAAGCACCCCCATTCGATGGGCTATTACGACCAGGCCGACATCCCGTTCCAGTACGCCCTGGCGCAGGCCTTCACCCTCTGCGACGCCTATCACTGCTCCACCCAGACCGGCACCAACACCAACCGGCTGTTCCTGTGGACCGGAACCAACGACGGCCTCGGCCAGGCCGGCGGGCCGTCGATCTCGAACTCGCACGACGACCTGCCCGAGAAGGGCGGCGCCCCGGAGTCCTACCGCTGGACCACCTATCCCGAGCGGCTGCTCCAGGCCGGGGTCAGCTGGCGCGTCTACCAGGACATGGCCGACAACTTCACCGACAACCCTCTGGCCGGCTTTGCGGCCTATCGCGACGCCCATGCCGGCGCGCCGGGATCGGATCCGCGCCTCAAGGAGCTGGCGCTGTCGACCTGGCATCTGGACGGGCTGCGCCAGGACGTCCTGGCCCGCCGCCTGCCCCAGGTCTCGTGGATCATCGCCCCGGCCGCCGATTCCGAGCACCCGGGCCCGTCCAGCCCGGCCCAGGGCGCGGACTATGTCGCCCGCGTGATCGACATCCTGACCCAGGATCCGGCGACCTGGGCGCGGACGGCGCTGCTGGTGATGTTCGACGAGAACGACGGCTTCTTCGACCACGTCCCGCCGCCGGCCCCGCCGTCGCGCGACGGCGGCGGCGCCCTGCTGGGCGGGTCCACGGTCGACACGGCCGGCGAGTATCACCTGGTGCGCAACCCGACCGAGGCCAAGGCCGAGCGCGACGACCTGATGGGCCGTCCCTACGGCCTGGGACCGCGTGTGCCGATGTACGTGATCTCGCCCTGGAGCCGCGGCGGCGTCGTCGACAGCCAGGTGTTCGACCACACCTCGGTGATCCGGTTCCTGGAGGCCCGGTTCGGCGTGGCCGAGCCCAACATCTCGCCCTGGCGGCGGACGGTGTGCGGCGACCTGACCTCGTGCTTCGACTTCAGGACGCCCAACCATCGCCCTCCGCCCCCCTTGCCGCCGACGGCGGAAAGCGCCAGGCGAGCGGCCGCGCTGAAGCAGACCACCACCCCGCCGACGCCGACGACGCCGCTCGCCCCGGTCCAGGCGCGTGGCGAACGGCCGTCGCGCGCCCTGCCCTACCGGTTCGAGGTCGAGGCCAGGATCGAGGGCGGCGCGATCGCGCTGGATCTGGCCAATCCCGGCGAGGGCGGCACGGTGCTGCACGTCTACGACCGGCTGCGGCTGGACCAGCCCTCGCGGCGCTACACCCTGGGCGCGGGCGGGCGCCTCACCGGCGTCTGGCCGGCCGGCGCTCACGATCTGTGGCTGCTGGGGCCGAACGGCTTTCACCGCCATGTGGCGGGCGATGCGGCCGACGGGCTGGAGTGGCGCATCCGACAGGCGGCCGACGATCGCTCGGTGAGCGTGACGCTCAGCAACGGCGGGAGCGCGCCTCGCGTCGTCGTGGTCGATGCTGCTGAGGGCAAGTCGTGGCGCGTGACGCTGACGCCGGGCGCGAGCAAGGCCAAGACCTGGCCCACCAACCACGGCTGGTACGACCTGACGGCTGCCTGCGCGGCCGCCCCCGCCTGGCGCCGCCGCGCGGCCGGGCGGGTGGAGACGGGCAAGGACTCGATCAGCGATCCGCTGATGGGCGGGCCGGCGAGGCTCTGAGCTCTCCCTCTCTCATGGAGAGAGGGGTCTCCTCCTACCGCAATCGGCTGGCGTTGGGCGACTTCAGCTCGGCCAGGGCCAGGCGCGGGGTGTCCTTGCTGGACGCGGTCGCGTTGGAGGCCTGGGCGTAGTTGCTATCTTCCCGGCCGGCCTGGGCCAGCAGGGTGTCGACGCGGGCCTTCTTGGCCTTGAAGGCCGCCAGCTCGCCGCCCGACAGCACCGTGCCCTGCGGCACCTTGGCGCCGATCGGGTTGACGCGCTGGCCGTTCAGCCAGACTTCGTAGTGCAGGTGCGGGCCGGTCGACATGCCGGTCGAGCCGACATAGGCCACGACCTGGCCCTGCGACACGCGCATGCCCGGACGGATGCCCTTGGCGTAGCGCGAGATGTGGGCGTAGCCGGTGTCCCAGTTGCCGGCGTGGCGGATGCGCAGCCAGTTGCCGTAGCCGGCCCAGCGCTTGGCCTCCAGCACCACGCCGTCGCCGGCGGCGAGGATCGGGGTGCCGGTGCCGGCGCCGAAGTCGACACCCTTGTGGCCGCGCGCATAGCCCAGGATCGGGTGGCGGCGCATGCCGAAGGTCGAGGTGATGCGGGCCCCGTCGACCGGCGTGCGCAGCAGGAAGCCTTTGATGTTCTTGCCGCTCTCGTCGAAGAACTGGGTCTTGCCGTCGCGCTCGAAGGCGTAGAAGCGCTGGCCCTTGACCTCGGCGTACTCCAGGTCGCTGGCCTCGATGGTGCGGCCGCTTTCGGTGACCTTGCGGTCGAACACCAGGCAGAACTGGTCGCCGTCCTTGATGTCGCGCGAGAAGTCGATCTTGTGCGAGAACAGCTTGGCCGCCTGGCTGATCACGGCCGGGCTGCCGCCGACGGCCGCCACGCTCTCGTAGAACGAGCCGTTCATGGCCCCGCACGAAACCTTGGTCTCGTCGCGGACCTGTTCCTCGATCTCACGCAGCTTCAGCGCGCCGTCGAAGGTGCGCGACACGGTGACGGTCGAGGACGGGCTGGTGCGCATCGACAGGCCGACCAGGCGGGCGGGCCCGCGGTCGTTGTCGCGGCGGCGGGCGATGGCGGCCTCGAAGGCCATGCCGGCCTTGATATTGACCGTGTCCATGGCGCTCTGCAGCGTGCTGACCACCTGGCTGGCCTCGTCGGCGCCGACGCCCGAGCGCTGCACGGCGCCCTGCAGGGTCTCGCCGGGGCGGACCTTGACGGAAACGGTCTCGGGACGGTCGAAGCCGGGCTGGGCCTCGGCCTGGGCGAAGGCGACGTGCTGCAGGGCCACCATGGCGGCCGCGTCCAGCGGCGCGTGGGCGGCGACGACGGTCGACGGGGCGTCGCCCGCCGTCAGCTTCCAGCCCAGGGCCAGGGCGGCCAGGCCGGCGACGGCGGTGAAGAGCCGCGGCGCGAGACGCCACGTCGGGCGTCGCGGATCAAATTCCTGCATCGGTCCCCCGTTCGGTAGCGATGCCGTTTTCGTACAGAAACAGCACGGCCGGGAAGCCCCCCAGCAATCGTCGGGCCGGAACATGACGGCGCAGGGGCCGCCGATCAAGGACTATCCGGTGCTTTGGACGTTTTGTCACGGATATGGTTAACCCGTTGTCCCGGCTCGGAAAACGAGAGCCGGAAAAGAAAAACGCCCGCTGCGAGCAGCGGGCGTCTTCTGTCGAATTTCGGGTTTCGCGCTGGCGAAAAATCAGGCGGCGCTGACCTGTTCGTTCGGGTCGCGCAGCACGTAGCCGCGGCCCCAGACGGTTTCGATGTGGTGCTTGCCCTGGGCCGAGGCCGCCAGCTTCTTGCGCAGCTTGCAGATGAAGACGTCGATGATCTTCAGTTCCGGCTCGTCCATGCCGCCGTACAGGTGGTTGAGGAACATCTCCTTGGTCAGGGTCGTGCCCTTGCGCAGGGAGAGCAGTTCCAGCATCTGGTATTCCTTGCCGGTCAGGTGAACGCGGTTGCCGTTCACTTCCACCGTCTTGGCGTCCAGGTTCACGATGATGTCGCCGGTCTTGATGACCGACTGGGCGTGACCCTTCGAACGACGGACCACCGCGTGGATGCGGGCGATCATCTCGTCCTTGTGGAAGGGCTTGGTCATGTAGTCGTCGGCGCCGCCGGCGAAGGTCTTAACCTTCGTGTCGATTTCGGCCGTGCCCGACAGGATCATGATCGGCGTATTGACCTTGGCCACGCGCAGCGTGCGCAGCACGTCGATGCCGCTCATGTCGGGAAGGTTCAGGTCGAGCAGGATCAGGTCGTAGTCATAGATCTTGCCCAGGTCGACGCCTTCTTCGCCCAGATCGGTCGTGTAGACGTTGAAGCCCTCCGACTTCAGCATCAGCTCGATCGTCTGCGCGGTGGCGCTGTCATCCTCGATCAACAGTACCCGCATGAAACCCTCCCCGCCCTGAGGCGGCGCTTATTCGACAGCTAGGCGGACAACCGCCGGTGAAACCCGTCCACCAGTCTGGCGGACAGTTAATTTAAGACTGGTTAATGGTGAACGCGTCGTCTGGCGAAATGGTTAATATGATTTGCGAATCGGGTGCAAGCGCCCAGAAAACCGTTGCGCACATTGGCCGCAGGCGGTTTTCAAGCTCTGCCTTGGCATGGTGAAAAGCCAGCAAACCCAAGGGTTAACAGGGGATCGGACGCCGTTACCGCGTTAAGAAGCCTCAAGGCTCCGTTCGTCTTTAGGGCGAGATTGCGGCGTTCTGTCGCGAGAATTTCCCACCCATTTTTTCGCCTTCCGCGTGCGGGCCCCGCGCCATCGAAAGCTTGAGCGGCGGATATCCCGCGTCACCCGGTCGCGGCCGATTCCCCCTCGGTCAGCCAGCCGGCCGCCCGCAGACGGGCCACCGAGGCCCGGGCGATGGGGGCGGCCTCGCCGTCGACCAGCCTCAGCCGCAGGTTCCGACCGTCGCGCTCGACCCCGACCACGGCCCGCCGCGCCACCCACCACGAGCGGTGCACCTGCAGGCCGTCCAGGCCCGACAGCCCCGCCAGCACCCGGGCCAGGGGCCCCGTTTCCAGCCGCGAACCGGTCTCGGTGCGAACCCGGACGTAATGATCCTCCATCTTCAGATAGAGGACGCTGGAGGGGATGAGAGCAGGCTCGGCCGGCGCTCCCGGGATGACCGGAACCACCCGCGCCGCCTGCAGGCGCGCGCGCAGCCAGGTGAAGCCCGCCGCGATCGGCGCCGAGATCGCCAGGCACTGGCCGTACCAGTCCAGCGGCGACAGGCGTTTCAGGAACGGCCACAGGCTCGTGGCCAGCGGCGCCACGACCGCCGTCTGCAGGCCGCAGCCGAGCAGGATCGCCCCGCCGACCACCACCCAAGCGGGAACCTTCAGCCGCTCGGCTCCGGCGATCGCCAGCCGGATCGTAAGGCCGAAGATCACGATCCCGGCCCAGAAGCAGCCCGTCCAATAGAACGCGCGCACGAGTACCGAGCCGTTGAAGTAGCTGCCGAACGGTCCGACCACGCCCAGGAACACCCCCACCGCCGTGGCGACGGAAAGGTCGATCGCCCATTCGCGGGCGGTCCCCAGGACGGGAGGCTTTGCGGTCATGGCCGATCTATAGCGCCGTTCGCCGCTTGGCGAACCCATTCGCCCATTCACGCACGAGGCGTGGCGGCGCAAGGGCCGGGACCGCATCGAGGGGTCATCGCCAACCGGAGCCCTCCATGCGTTCCCCTCGCCTTCTTTCCCTGTTCGCCGCCCTCGCCTTCAGCGGCATGGCTCACGCCGCCGAGCCACATGTCGGCTTCATGCGCCTGACCGCGCCCGATCCCGGCGGCCCGCCGATCGAGGTCGGGGTCTGGTATCCCACCGACACGGACGAGACCGCCCCGGCCGGCGGCATGGAGAGCCTGCCCGTCGCGACCGGCGCGCCGGTGTCCGGCGATCATCTGCCGCTGGTGGTCATGTCGCACGGCAACGGCGGCTGGTTCGGCGGCCACTACGACACCGCCGCCGCGCTGGTGAGGAAGGGCTTCGTCGTCGCCGCCCTGACCCACACCGGCGACAACTACCGCGACCAGAGCCGGGCGCTGGACATGGCCGAGCGTCCCCGCCAGCTTTCCGTGCTGATCGGCTACATGCTGGACGCCTCGCCGATGCATGCGCGGATCGATCCGGCCAAGGTCGGCGCCTTCGGCTTCTCGTCGGGCGGCTTCACGGCACTGGCGGCGGCCGGCGGCGAGCCGAACCTCGCGGCGACCTTCCCCGAGCATTGCCGCCAGCATCCGACCAACTACGACTGCAAGCTCAGCGCCGGAAAGCCGCTGCCGGCGAGCGTGCTCACGGCGACCTGGACCCACGATACGCGCATCAAGGCCGTGGTCTCGGCCGCGCCCGCGCTCGGCTTCACCTTCGGCAAGACGGGCCTGAAGGGCGTCACCCAGCCGCTGCAGCTGTGGAAGGCCGCCGACGACGAGATCCTGCCCGATCCCGACTACGCCGAGGCCGTTCACCGCGCCCTGCCCCGCGCCCACGACTACCGCGTCGTTGCGGGGGCGCGACATTTCGACTTCCTGGTCCCGTGCGGCCCGCAGGCGGCAAAACAGCTGCCAGCCCCTTTGTGCGCAAGCGCTCCGGGCTTCGATCGGGCCGCTTTCCACGCCGATTTCAACGAGCAGGTTGCGACATTCTTCGCCACCCAACTGGGCGTCGGCGAACGCTGAATTTCATGCCCGATTAACCATGATGACCGAGTCTGCGCGGGTCGCTTCCAGGAGCCGTCTTGCGCAGTCTCATCGCCGCCGTCGAACGTCTTGACCCGCTGACCGTCTTCGGACGCGTGGCGGCCGTCAACGGCCTCCTGATCGAGGCTCGCGGCGGCCTGACGCGCCTGGCGGTCGGCGCCCGGGTCGAGATCGAGCGCATCGGCGCCCCGGTGCTGCCGGCCGAGGTGGTCGGTTTCCGCGAGACCCGCGCCCTGCTCATGCCCTTCGGCCCGGTCGAGGGCGTGGCCCCCGGCGCCGAGATCCGCATCATGCCTGAAGGCGCCACCGTGCGCCCGACCAAGGCGTGGCTGGGCCGCATCATCAACGCCTTCGGCGAGCCGATCGACGGTCTTGGCCCGCTGCCGCAGGGCGAAGTCCCCTATCCGCTGAAGACCCCGCCGCCGCCGGCTCACGCCCGCGGCCGGGTGGGCGAGCGCCTGGACCTGGGCGTGCGCTCGATGAACGTCTTCACCACCACCTGCCGCGGCCAGCGCCTGGGCATCTTCGCCGGCTCGGGCGTCGGCAAGTCGGTGCTGCTGTCGATGCTGGCCAAGGAAGCCACCTGCGACGCCGTCGTCGTCGGCCTGATCGGCGAACGCGGCCGCGAGGTGCGCGAGTTCATCGAGGAGACGCTTGGCGAGGAAGGCCTGCGCCGCGCCATCGTCGTGGTCGCCACCTCGGACGAACCGGCCCTGACCCGTCGCCAGGCCGCCTACATGACCCTGGCCATCGCCGAGTTCCTGCGCGACCAGGACCAGGAAGTTCTCTGCCTGATGGACTCGGTGACCCGCTTCGCCATGGCCCAGCGCGAGATCGGCCTGGCCGCCGGCGAGCCGCCGACCACCAAGGGCTACACGCCCACCGTCTTCACCGAGCTGCCCAAGCTGCTCGAGCGCGCCGGCCCCGGGCCCATCCGCGCCGACGGCACGACGGCGGCCCCGATCACCGCCCTCTTCACCGTGCTGGTGGACGGCGACGACCACAACGAGCCGATCGCTGACGCCGCGCGCGGTATTCTCGACGGCCACATCGTCATGGAGCGTTCGATCGCCGAGCGCGGCCGCTTCCCGGCCATCAACGTGCTGAAGTCGATCAGCCGGACCATGCCGGGCTGCCAGCTGCCGCACGAGCGCGACATCGTCAAATCCGCCCGCCAGGTGCTGTCGGCCTATTCCAACATGGAAGAGCTGATCCGCATCGGCGCCTATCGCGCCGGCGCCGACCCCACCGTCGACCGGGCCATCCAGCTCAATCCGGCGGTCGAGGCCTTTCTCAGCCAGAACCCCGACGAAGCCACGAGTCTTGACGATTCGTTCAACTTCCTCGGCCAGATTCTCCAAAGCGCCGCCTGAAGCGCCAGCGTGTCGAGTAACCCAGCATGACCAAGTGGGCCGCCTCCCTGATCCGCCTCTCGAACCACGAGGTCGAGACGCTGCAGAAGCGCCTGGCCGAGGTGGTCGACCGCCGCGAGGCCGCGCAGATGAAGCTGGCCACGATGGACGCCGAAGCCGAGATCGAGATGCGCAACGCCGAGGGCGACGCCTCGGCCGGTTGGTACATGGTCGGCTACCGCAAGGGCCTGGAGGTGCGTCGCACCGAGACCCTGCTCGAGATCGACCAGATCAGCATCGAGGAAATCGGCGCCCGCGACGCCCTGTCGATGGCCTTCGAGAACCTCAAGAAATACGAGCACGTCGCCGAGACCGCCAAGGCGGCCCTGGCCAAGAAGGTCGGCAAGCTGGAAATGGCCGCCCTGGACGAACTGGGCCTGCGCCGCGCGGCGATGGGCCGATAAGTTCCTTCTCCCCTTGCGGGAGAAGGTGTCAGCGAAGCTGACGGATGAGGGGTCGCAAGGCCTCTCCGCATACTTCTGAGAGACCCCTCACCCGACCTCCTTCGGAGGCCACCCTCTCCCGCAAGGGGAGAGGGATTTTGTTTTCACCCTTCCCCAACCTCCCCGTGCTTTCCTCGCGTTCAACGCCTGGGGAGCCCGCCATGTCCGACGTCTCACGCCGCGCCGTGCTCGGCTCCAGCCTGGCGCTGGCCGCCTGCGGCCCGAAGGCGCAAAGCCAGCCGGTTCCGGCCGACCTGCCGCCGCTGAAGGCCGTCGCGCCGTTCCGGATAGGATCCTCGGTGCAGGCCCTGCATCTGGACGATCCGGCCCTGGCCGCCCTGCTGCGCCGTCAGGTCAGCCAGCTGACGCCCGAATGGCAGATGAAGATGGAATACATCGTCCAGCCGGACGGCTCGTTCCGCTTCGACGCGCCCGACAGGATCGCCGCCTTCGCCCAGGCCAACGGCATGGCGCTGCTGGGCCACGTGCTGGTCTGGTACGCCCAGGCGCCCGAGGCCTTCGAGCGGCTCGACGAGAACCGGGTCAGCTTCGAGCAGGCCTATCGCAACTACATCCTGGCCGTGGCCGGGCGCTATCGCGGCAAGGTGGTCGGCTGGGACGTGGTCAACGAGGCCGTGGCCGAGGACGGCGACGGCTGGCGGACCAGCCTGTGGTCCAAGCGCCTGGGCGACTTCGAGCACATCGCCCTGGCCTTCCGCACGGCGCGCGAGGCCGATCCGGGCGCGACGCTGCTGCTCAACGACTACAATCTCGAATACATGCCCCGAAAGAGGGCCACCTTCCTGAAGCTGGCCGAGCGCCTCTTGGCCTCCGGCGCGCCGCTGACCGGGATCGGCACCCAGATGCACGTCGCCGCCGACATCCGGCCGGGCGAGATCACCACCATGATGAAGGACCTGGCCAGCCTTGGCCTGCCGATCCACCTGTCGGAGCTCGACGTGTCGCTGGTGCGCGCCGACAACAAGCTCCTGGGCCGCGCCGAGCTGGAGCGCCGCCAGGCCCGCACCTATGGCGAGGCGGCCGAGGCGTTCATGGCTTTGCCCGAACGCCAGCGCTTCGCCTTCACCCTGTGGGGCCTGCGCGACAAGGATTCCTGGCTGAAGAAGGAAAACGCCAGCGACGCTCCCGCGCCTTTCGACGACGCCGGCCGGGCCAAGGCCGCCGCCGCGGCGCTGGTCGAGGCTTTCCGCCGCTAGGACCCGCGCGCCGCTTGCCGAAGGTTGCGCGATGGGCCCTACTCGCCGCATGCAAGCTGCAGCGTTGTTCCGCTTCGTCGCGCCCCTCCTGGCCGCGCTCGCCTTCGCCGCCCCCGAGGCGGCCTTCGCCTGCTCTCCGCTTCCCGGCTACTACAGGCCCAGCAGCTTCGAGCTCGTGGAAGAGGCCGACGCCATCGTCGTGGCCAGGGTCACCGGCCGCCCGGCCCGCTTCGTCGTCGAACGCACGATCAAGGGCCAGGCGCCGGACCGCATCGTCACCGAGCCCATGCTGCGACGGGGCCAGGCGCCCAGCGACCCCGACGCCGTGGGCGTTGCCCACCCCAGCAGCTTCGACGGCGGCTGCACCCGCTACAACTTCAGGCCGGACGGCGTCTATCTGCTGTTCCTGGAGCGCGCCCGCGACACCGGCGGCATGCGGGTCGCCACCTATCCCTTCACGCCGGTGGCCGAGGACTATTACGGCCCGACCTCGCCCTGGGCGCGGACCATCGACGCCTATCTGAAGATCCAGACCTCCGGTCCGCCGGCGACCTGGATCCCGGCCATGCGCCAGAGGCTCGAGGGGGTGCTGCGTCAGCCGGCTTCCAAGGCGCGCAACAGCGAAGCGCTCGACATCCTGCGCCACATCGTCAACCTCTCGCCGCGCAAGCAGACCCCGTTCCTGGTCGAGGCCTTTCGGGCGGCCGACGAAGGCAGGATCCCACCCTACACGCTCCCGGAGGGCGACATGAGGGTCGAGCGAGCCTATGCGAGTCTGGGCAAGACCCCGCTCTCGCCGGAGAACGCCGCCGGCTATCGGCGGGCCGCGCTGGAAGCCTTGGCGACGCCCGGGCACGCCGACGCAGCGCCGGTGTTCGACGACCTGCTGGCCCGACCGACCCTGTCGAACCCCGACCTGGCCGACGCCGTCACCTTCCTGGCCCGCAACGGGCAGTACGCCCGCGCCTACGGCCTGATCGAGACCAGGGTGCTGGCCGCCCTCCTGCGCGCCGACGATCGCGACGCACGCCTGCTGCTGGACGCCGTCGCGACCGTGCAGAGCGACGTCGACGGCGAAGGCGGCGTTGCGCGCTGGAACAGCGACCCGCACGCTCGCGAGACCTGGCCTCGCCTGGCCCTGGACCTGCGGCGCCACGAACTGCTGCGCTTCGGCGACGTGGACCGCGCCCTCTACATGCCGCCGAGCCCGGCGTTCGACTACCGCGCCGAGCCGGAACTGGCCCTGGCCGTGGCCGAACGCTACGAGGACGCGCCGCTGATCTGGGCCGAGGCGGAACTGAAGGATCCAGCCAGGCGCGCCGATTGGGCCAAGCGCGATACCGACCCAGACGATGATCCCGCCCGCCTGCCCATCGAGCTGGCCGTCGTCAGCTCGGGCGAGCGGCGCGACGCCCTCGTCGAGGCCCTCGTCTGCCAGGGCGGCGAGCGGCGGAGCCTTCTGGTGCAGAGCTTCGGCCGGCACGGCGACAGCCTGGACGAGGACTGGCTGACCCGCATCGCCCTGACGCCATGGCCTGAAGAGAAGATCTCGACCGAAACCGCCGCGGACCGTCGGCGCGAACTGGCCCAGGCGGCCGTGCTGCTGCACGCCCGGCGGACGCGGCGCGAGACGGGATGGGCGCCCTGGGGAGACATCGATTGGCTGATCGCGATCGTCAGCGACGACCGCGCGGCCCTGGTCAAGGCGGGCCAGTTGGGACAGCCGCGGATGGAGCCCATCCGCTGCCCCGCGAACTGAGGATCAGGCGCCCGGACCGCGGACGCTGGAGGCCACCGCGTGGTCGGCGTCGTTGGCCTGGCGCAGTGCGCGCAGGTCTTCGCTGATGCGGAAGACGGCGACGTAGAACTCGCAGAAGGCGCGCCACAGCAGCACCATGCCGGCCGCGACCAGCAGGCCGGCGATCAGCACCGGGAAGGCCAGCAGCAGCGAAGCGACGCCGCGCTCCTTCAGCGCCAGTCCCACGGCCGCGCCGACGACGGAGAAGGCGAACAGGGCCACGACGCCCAGGCCCGCCCAGTAGATCAGGTGGATGACCGGCCCGGTCACCAGTCGGTCGAAGGTCAACAGATCCCAGAACAACGCGCCAGAACCACGCGCCTTGGATTTCCTGGCCGGAGCCATCCGACACACCTCATGTCAGCGGACTGGCGGAGACCGCCGAAGTTTACGCTGCATCGCTAGCAGCGTGAGGCCCGCTCGGCAATGCCGGGCGGGCCTCGTGCGTGTTCGGAAGAAGGGACGTCGTTATTTCGTCCCCAGCCTTCGGCCCCGTTACTTCGGAGCGGCGGCGCCGGCCAGGGCGGCGTCGATCTGGGCCTTGGTGGCCGTGGTGCTCACGCTGCCGTCGGCGCCGGCGCTCAGGCTGGCCTTGGGCAGGGCGAACTTCTTGTCGCCGCTGCTGACCACGACGTTGGCCGAACCGTCGGCGCCGGTCGAGGTCCCGCTGACGGTGCCGACCACGGCGCCGGCCGGGTCCTTGATCTCGGTGCCGACGGCGACGTCGGCCGAGACGTTGGCGGACGACGGCGTGGCGGCCGAGCTGGCGGCCGCGGCGCTGCTGTCAGCCGGCGGGGTGGTCGTGGTGGTGTCGGCCGGCGGCTGCGTGCTGGCGGCCGGCGGTTGCGCGGCGGCCGGATCGGCCGGCGGCTGCGTGGCGTCTTGAGCGTAAGCGGCGCCAGCCATCGAAAGGGTCGCGGCGGCGGCGAGGTAAGCAAACTTGGTCTTCATAATGCGCTCCGTCGGAGGGCCCCTGCCCGATCATCCAACGCAGCCCGGTTTGTAACGGTTCCGAAACAACGCGTGATCGCGATCTCACGGCGTCGTGGCGACGAGCTTGGGCGCTTCCTGGATCGGGGCCTCGTCGTCCTTCAGGCTGGCGGCCTTCATCGCCGACTTCAGCGTGTAGATCGACGGGTCCTTGCTGGTCGAGAACGCCAGTTCGGCGGTCAGGGCCGGGTTCTCGGCCTCGTTGGCGAAGCCGCCCTCGCGCACGCCGTTGAAGCTGACCGCATAGCTCTTGCCGGGCTTGGTGCTGCACAGCAGGACAAAGGTCTTGCCGTCGTTCAGCAGGCGCGGCGCGCGGACGCATTCAGGCTTCTCGCCGCCGGCGCCGGCCGCATAGTTCCAGGCGCCGGGCGTCATCTTCTGGTCGAAGCTGACCTTCAGCACCAGGATCCCCGGCGCCACCGTCTGGCCGGCCGCCGGCCAGGTGGCGGTCACCTTCGGCGGCTGGGTCGGCGGCATCACCGTCACCGGCGAGACGGGGGTCGGCTCGGGCCTGGACGCCTGCGCGAGCGCGCCGCTCGCGACGGCGAGAACGGCCAGGACAGGAAGGGCGAGGACGGCGGTGCGCATGGCCAGGAGAATGGCGATCAAGCGCGGCCTTCTCAAGGCGCCGTTCGGCCAAGCCGGAGCGCCTTTGATTACAAGGTTTTCATTCAGGTGACGTTCACGCGGGGCGATACTAGCTTGGCCGCATCAACCGGCCTCGACGCCGGCCTCTCGGGAGACCTTCGCCATGCGCACCGCCATCGCCCTGATCGCCGCGACGAGCGCCCTCGCCGCCACCGCGGCCCCTGCCCTCGCCCAAGGCCCCGGCCGCGGCGACCGCTACGAGGAACGCCCGCGCGGCTCCTACGAGCAAAGCTGCCGCAACATCAACGTCCGCCGGGGCGAGATCACCGCCGAGTGCCGCGACCGTCGCGGCCGCTGGCAGTGGTCGACCGCCAGCGCCGACTGCCGCGAGATGGAGAACCAGGACGGCCGCCTGGTCTGCGTCCGCGGCGGCGGCCGTCCCGGCGGTCCGGGTGGCGGTTCGGGCGGTCCCGGCTGGGGCGGCGGTCGCGGCGCCGACGCGGTGATCTTCGAGCACGCCGGCTACGGCGGCCGCGCCTACGAAGTGCGCGGCGACATGCCCGACTTCGTGCAGATCGGCTTCAACGACAAGGCCTCGTCGATCCAGATCCGCCGCGGCGAGTGGGAGCTGTGCGACGACGCCTACTACCGCGGCCGCTGCTGGCGGGTGTCGGCCGACATGGGCGTGTTCCCGCGCGACATGAACGACCGCGTCAGCTCGATCCGCCGGATCCGCTGATCGGCCCGGATTTTCTCGCCCTAATTTGGTCGAGAACTCGACCTTGAAGCGGCGCGCGGGGCGGCTAAGCTCCGCGCGCCTTTTCATTTGGGGAGCGCCCATGCGCAAGATCATCGTCCTCGCCGCCGCCGCGGCCGCCCTGCTGGTCTCGGCCTGCAACACCATCGAAGGCGTGGGCCGCGACGTCTCGGCCGCCGGCCGCGCGGTCGCCGACACCGCCCGCGACGCCAAGTAGGCGCCGCCAGGGGGGACGGCGCGCCGTCCCCGCCCCACGCTCGCCGCAATGCCGCGCCAGACTTGCCATCGCCATGGCAAGTACAGTCGCATGACGCCGTTCTGTATCGAAAGCTTAACCGGAAGCCGCCCAGCATTAACCTTGCCGGCAAATTCATTCGCGCACGACGCTCGCACAGGATGAATTCTTTCAGTCATCGCCTATTTGCAGGCTGAATATCTGCTTCCAAAGCGCACATGCGACCGAAAGCGCCATTTGCGCCGAGCGTCGCCGGAGCCATATGGACGCCATGACCGACCGACCCGTACCCAGCGTCCTTACCGGCATGAAGAGAGGCGTCCGCCATCGCTGCCCCAACTGCGGCGAGGGCAAGCTGTATTCGCGCTATCTGAAGGTCGAATTCGACTGCGAGGCCTGCGGCCACCACCTGGCCGCCTACCCCGCCGACGACGGTCCCGCCTATTTCACGATCCTGATCGTCGGCCACCTGTTCGTGGCCCCGCTGCTGCTGTTTCCGTTCATCTGGCAGGCCTCGCCGTGGCTGGTCGCGCCGCTGACCATCCTGCCGCTGGCGGCCCTGACCCTGATGCTGCTGCCACGCGTCAAGGGCGCGGTGATCGGCGCCCTGTGGGCCAACGGCCTGCGCAAGGCCGAGGACGCCCCCGGCGGCTGACCCGAAAGACGGCGGCGGAACCGTCGCCGCACAGGCCGCATTCACTCCCCCGAAGTCCAGGCGGACCGAACAAGGTTCGCCGGCATACCTGGGAGACCCGAATGCTCGGCACCATTCTCATCATCATCCTGATCCTGGCCCTGATCGGCGCCCTGCCCACCTGGGGCCACAGCCGCTCGTGGGGCTACTTCCCCAGCGGCGGTCTGGGCCTCGTGCTGGTGATCATCATCATCCTGGTGCTCATCGGCAGGATCTGACGCCCCTCTTGGAGCGCGGCGGCGAACGCGCATAAGGTTCTCCCAACGGCCCAGGGCCGACCAGGGGAGCCCGCATGACCGACGCCGCCGCGCCGCAGCCCGCCGCCGTGACCCTGACCCCGGGCCAACGCGCCCGGGCCATACTCGGCGGTTCGGCCGGCAACCTCGTCGAGTGGTACGACTGGTTCGCCTACGCCGCCTTCACCCTCTATTTCGCCCCGCACTTCTTCCCCAAGGGCGACCAGACCGTGCAGCTGCTGCAGGCGGCCGCCGTGTTCTTCCTGGGGTTCGTGGCCCGCCCGGTCGGCGCCTGGCTGATGGGCCACTACGCCGACCGCTCGGGACGCCGCGCGGCGCTTTCCGTTTCGGTGTCGCTGATGTGCGCCGGGGCGCTGATCATCGCGCTTACCCCCGACTACAAGACCATCGGCCTGGCCGCGCCCGCCGTGCTGCTGATCGCCCGCGTGCTGCAGGGCCTGTCGGTGGGCGGCGAATACGGCGCCAGCGCCACCTATATGAGCGAGATGGCCGGCAAGAGCCGCCGCGGCTTCTGGTCCAGTTTCCACTACGTGACCCTGATCGCCGGCCAGCTGATCGCGCTGGCCGTGCTGATCATCCTGCAGCGTGTGCTGCACAAGGACGACCTGGCCGCCTGGGGCTGGCGCATCCCGTTCGTGATCGGCGCGCTGCTGGCCGTGGTGGTGTTCTGGATCCGCCGGGGCCTAGACGAAAGCGCCTCGTTCAAGGCCGCCGACAAGCCGGCCGAGGGCATCGGCAAGAGCCAGCGCAACCTCGCCAGCCTGTTCTTCGTGCTGACCCTGGCGGCCGGCGGCTGGGTGCTGGCGCGGCCGGGCCTGGTTCCGCAAGTGCTGGCCGGCGCATTCCTGGTGGCCTTCTTCGCCACGCTGATCGCGCCGCTGCTGCGCCGTCATCCGCGCGAGACCCTGATGATCCTGGGCCTGACCGCCGGCGGCTCGCTGACCTTCTACGTCTACACCACCTACATGCAGAAGTTCCTGGTCAACACGGCCGGGTTCGACAAGACCGCCGCCTCCGAGATCAGCGCGATCAGCATGATCGTCTTCATGCTGATGCAGCCGGTCGCCGGCTGGCTGTCGGACAAGGTCGGCCGCAAGCCGCTGCTGATCGCCGCCTATGCCGGCGGGGCCCTGACCATCTGGCCGATCATGAGCGGCATCGCCGCCACCGATTCCATCGGCGTCGCTTTGGCCCTGATCATCGTCGGCATGACCTTCCAGTCGGGCTACACCTCGATCAGCGCCGTGGTGAAGGCCGAACTCTTTCCCGCCCACGTGCGCGCCCTGGGCGTGGCCCTGCCCTACGCGGTGGCCAACGTGCTGTTCGGCGGCACCGCCGAGATGGTCGGCCTGGCCTTCAAGCACGGCGGGATCGAGAGCGGCTTCTACCTGTATGTGGCCGCAATCATGACCGTGGGCCTGGTCGTCTCGGTCCTGCTGCGTGACACCGCAAGACACAGCCTCATCGCCGAGGATTGACCGGCGCGCCCCGCCCGATATCCCCTGTCGTCGACTCCCGTTCCTTCGCAGCGTCCACCATGCCGATTCTCGACATCCTGGCTCTCAGCCTCTTCGTCTTCGCCTGGCTGTTCTACGAGCCGCTGCTGCGGCGCCTGGGCCAGGGCAAGAACCTGATCAACACCGACATGACGGTGATCCGCCGCCGGTGGATGACCGAGATGGCGGTGCGCGAGGTCGCCCTGCTGGACGGCCAGCTCCTGGGTCACGCCATCAACTCGGCCAGCTTCTTCGCCTCGTCGAACCTGATCCTGATCGCCGCCGCGGCCGGCGTGCTGTTCGGCGGCGACGCGGCGCTGAAGAGCGTCGAGGGCCTGAAGGTGCTGGCCGAGACCACACCGGTGATGTTCCAGATCAAGCTGGGCCTCGTCCTGCTGACCCTGGCCCGGGGGCTGCTCGACTTCATCTGGGCGCTGCGCCAGATGAACTACTGCCTGGCCGCCATCGGCGCGACGCCGATGTGGGCCCCGCCGGCCGTACTGGCCGAATACGCCGAGGCCGCCGGCGGCATCCTCAACCCGGCCCTGTCGGCGTTCAACGCCGGGGTGCGCGGCTACTACTTCGCCCTGGCGGCGGCGGCCTGGCTGCTGGGCCCCTACGCCTTCCTGGCGGCCAGCGCCGGCGCGCTGGTCCTGCTGGTCTGGCGCCAGCGCCGCAGCCGCGCCTCGGTGGCCGTGCGCAAGGTCAGGCAGATCCTCGAACGCCAGCCGGTGGTGCACGGCCCGCACATGCGGAGCGGGGCGCAGGAACCGCCCGAGGATCGGATTTAATAAGATCCTCCCCCAGAGGGGGGAGGATTTCTCTTACAGCCCCAGCGCCGCCCGGACCTTCTTCGTCAGCTTGGCCGCGACCAGCGCGTGGGCGGTCTTCAGCCAGTCGGCGACCTCGGCGTCGTCGAACGACGCCAGGTCGTCGAGCTTCACCCATTTGGCGCGGGCCAGATACGGCGCGGGGATCGCCCGCCCCGTCTCCGTCAGCACCTCGAAGGCGACGTCCGAGACCTTGAACGACACCCCGCCCTGGGCGGCGCCCGGCCCCATGACGGCGAACATCTTGTCGCCGACCTTGTAGACCTGGTCGTCGCCCCATTGGACGGTCATGGTCGCCGCGGGCAGCGCCATGGCGGCGGCGTGGAAGGCCTCGGGGCTCATCAGGCCTCGACGCCCACGCCGATCGGGCAGGTCACGCCGGTGCCGCCGATGCCGCAATAGCCGCCCGGGTTCTTGGCCAGGTACTGCTGGTGATAGTCCTCGGCAAAATAGAACGGACCGGCGGCGGCGATCTCGGTGGTGATGTCGCCCAGCCCCTTGGCCGACAGTGCGACCTGGTAGGCTTCCTTGCTCGCCACGGCCGCGGCGGCCTGGGCGTCGTTGGTGGCGTAGACGCCCGAGCGGTACTGGGTGCCGATGTCGTTGCCCTGGCGCATGCCCTGGGTCGGGTCGTGGTTCTCCCAGAACACCTTCAGCAGGGCCTCGTAGGTGACGACCTTGGGGTCGAACACCACCAGCACCACTTCGGTGTGCCCGGTGCGGCCCGAGCAGACTTCTTCATAGGTCGGGTTCGGCGTGATGCCCGCGGCGTAGCCGGCGGCGGTGACCAGCACGCCCGGGACCTTCCAGAACACGCGCTCGACGCCCCAGAAGCAGCCCATGGCGAACACGGCCGTCTCCAGGCCGTCGGCATAGGGGCCCTTCAGCTGAGCGCCGTTGACGAAGTGGGTCTGCGCGGTCGGGATGGCCGCCTCGCGCCCCGGCAGGGCGGTGTCGACGGTGGGCATCTCGAGGCTTTTCTTGAACAGCATGGCGGGGCCTTTCAGAGGCGGGAGTTCCTTGCCCGCCGATATAAGTCGTCGCAGGCTCGTTTTCATCCCGTAACGGCGCTTGCTACGAGTCGCTGCCTGAGTATATTGCGCCCCTTCCCGCGCCGGGGGTCTCAACCGCCCCCGACCCGAGTGCGCTGGTGAGGTGGCCGAGTGGTTGAAGGCGCACGCCTGGAACGCGTGTATAGGGGAAACTCT
>CBINOL010000028.1:0-45277 GCA_966252285.1 uncultured Caulobacter sp. | reverse complement strand
GGGGGTCAGCGCCGATCTACTCCCCGTCCGCCAGGCTGCGGGCTTCTTCGGGCAGCATGATCGGCACGCCGTCGCGGATCGGATAGGCCAGCTTGGCCGTGTGGCTGACGAGCTCGCCGCGGGCGCGGTCGTAGAACAGCGGCGCGCGGGTCACCGGGCAGACCAGCACCTCCAGCAGGCGCGGATCGACGTCGACGGGCGGGGGCGGAGGAGCGGCGGTCATGGCGCTGTTCTAGAGCCGGCCGGTCGATTGGGAAAGCCCCGCCGCCGGAACCTCTCGCGCGGCCTCGCGGTTGTCGCAGAAGCGATAACAACGATCTCGGATAGCGACATGACCGCCATCGAACGGACCTTCCTGGCCGCCGCCGTGGCCACCAGCACCCTGACCCTGGCCGCCTGCGGCTCCATGGGCGGCGGCATGGGCGGCGAAAGCGCCTACAGCCCGCGCCTGTCGACCCAGGCCAGCGACGAGAAGGCCTTCGCCAGCACCTTCGTCTCGTGCCGCGACGAGGTGCGGGCGGGCAAGACCAGCGGCTTCAAGGTGCACCCGGCCAGCGCCACGGCCCGCGACCTGCAGCCGGGGCCCACCGGCCTGGTGCTCAAGGTTCCGTACGACAAGGCCAAGGGCTCCAAGGGTGTGCGTGCGGCGCTGGACGAGCGGCACAAGGCCGCCATGGGGCAGTGCCTGTCCGAAAACGGCTATCAGGTGGCCGCCTGGGATGCAGTGAAGCCCTAAACGGCGGCGTTCGCCGACGGGACCTTTTCAGCGTCTTCCGTTTCGCTACCATGGGTGGTGTTCAACGGAGAGCTCGCGATGTCGATGTTCAAGGCGCTGATCCGGTTTGCCGACTTCAAGGGCCGGTCCGACCGGTCGGAGTTCCTGCAGTTTCTGCTGCTGTCCCTGACCCTGGCGCTGCTGCCCAGCTATGTCTGGAGCATGGCCTGGGGGCTGGCCGACGGCCTGCGGGGGCTGCCGCCTCACAAGCCGGCCTCGCTGCTGCCCTATGTCGGCCTGTTCCTGGCGATCCCGGCGCTGTCGCTGCTCATCCGCCGCCTGCACGACATCGATCGCAGCGGCTGGTGGCTGCTGCTCAATCTCGTGCCGGGCGGGATCGCGGTGCTGATCGTCTTCGTCCTGCAGGACGGCACGGCCGGCGACAACCGCTTCGGACCGCCCCAGCCCAAGGCCGACGGCGCGGCCGCCGCGGCCTGACGCCCTACTGCACCGACGGCGGCTCGTCGTCGTCCTGGGCGGCGTCGATCTCCAGCAGCGCCACCAGGGTGCTGCGGCGGTCGGCGATGGTGCGGGCCTCCAGGAGGGCCTGCTTCTCCAGCGGATCGAACGGCAGGGCCATGGCCAGGCTGTTGATCAGGGCGTCGGACGGCGCGGCCTGGGCCTCGCTCCAGTCGATGGCCAGGCCCCGGTGGTCGAGATAGCGGCGCAGGGCGTTGAGCAGCGGGGCTGCGTCGCCGACCGCCTCCTGCTGGTCTTCGCGCAGATCAAGGTCGAAGGGCGTGAAGTCGGCCCGCACCTGGCGGTAGGGCGTGCGCGCCGGCAGCTCTTCGCCGAGCCGGAACCGCGCCACCCCGGTCAGGGTGATCAGATAGCGGCCGTCGCTGGTCTCGGCGAAGCTGGTCACCCGTCCGGCGCAGCCGATCGGCGCGAGGGCAGGCCGCGTGATATCGCCGCCCGGCCGGGTCTGGACCATGCCGATCATCCGCTCGCCCGACATGGCGTCGTCGAGCATGTTGAGATAGCGCGGCTCGAAGATGTTCAGTGGCAACTGGCCGCCGGGCAGCAACAGCGCCCCGTCCAATGGGAACACGGGGATCACCAGCGGCAGGTCGAGGGTCTTCCGGTATACGCCCGGCATGGCGGCCTCCTTGACTGGGTGTTCTGAACGCTTGTCCCGGCGGAACGGGTCCTTCAAGTCTTAGCTGAACAGGCCATTCCTAGCTGAAAAGGATGGACGACAGGCGCTTGCGGCCCTGCTTGGCCGTTTCCGAGGTCGGGCCGGCGGCCTCGAACACGGTCAGCAGCTGCTTGCGGGCGGCGTCGTCGTTCCAGGTCCGGTCGCGCTGGATGATGGCCAGCAGGTGGTCGCAGGCCGCGTCCAGCTGGCCGGCGCCGGCCAGGGCCTTGGCCAGTTCCAGCCGGGCCTCGTGGTCGTCGGCGTTCGCGGCCAAGCGCTGTTCGAAGGCGGCCGTCTCGGACGGAGCGGCCTCGGCCAGCTTGAGGGCGGCGCGCACGCTTTCCAGGTCCGGGTCCTTGGCGTTGGCCGGCGCCATGTCGGCGATCTCGGCCGCGCGCTCCAGGTCGCCGCCGGCCAGGTAGACGCGGGCCAGGCCGCCCAGCGCCTTGATGTTGTCGGGCTCCATCTGCAGCACCTGGGCGAAGGCCTGGGCCGCGCCGCCCAGGTCCTCGACGTCCAGGCTCTCCTTGGCCATGGCCAGCAGCTCGTCCACGGCGCCGGCCTCGGGCGGGCCCGAGATGCGGTCGACGAACTGCTGGATCTGGCTTTCGGGCAGGGCGCCCTGGAAGCCGTCAACCGGCTGGCCGTCGACGAAGGCGTAGACGGTGGGGATCGACTGCACGCGCAGCTGGCCGGCGAAGCCCGGGTTCTTGTCGACGTCGATCTTGACCAGCTTGACCGCGCCCTTGGCGGCGGTGACCACCTTCTCCAGCGCCGGGGTCAGCTGGCGGCAGGGGCCGCACCAGGTGGCCCAGAAGTCGACGATGACCGGCTGGGTCTTCGAGGCCTCGATGACGTCGGCCATGAAGCTGGCGTCCGTACCGTCCTTGATGTGCTCGCTCTTGCCGCCGGCCGGGATGGGGGCCGGCTTTTCACCGATCAGGGACATGACTGCTTCTTCTCTCGTGCGCGGACGCTCAGCGCCGCAAGATGGTCCTTGCCGAGGCGGTTCGCAATCGGCGGCTGCGCCTTCTTGCCCCGAAGGCGTTTGGCGGCGAAGGTGCGCGCCGCCCGTTTGGGGCGTTCCGCCAGGACCGACATGATCCATCGCTTTCCATCCCGCCTGCCAGCCCGCCTGCTTGTGGGCCTGTCCCTGGCGGCGGCGTTCTGCCTGGGCGGTCAGGCCGTGGCGGCGGGGAAATCGATGGCCTGCGAGCCGCTGCTGGCCTTCGTCGGCTCCACGCCCCCGACCGACAGCCGCGAGGCGGTGTTCTTCTGGCCGGCCGACGAGGCCGACGGGCAGATCTACCAGTACGCCGTGCTGGCCGCCTCGCCGTCGACGCCCGACGAGGCGCGAACGCTGCTGTGGGACGGCTACGCCCGGGCGACGCACTATGTCGAGCTGGAGAAGATGGCCAAGACCCTGGCCGACTGCCTGACGACGCCGGCGGGCCGCAAGCTGACGGCCCTGCGCCCGGCGACCGTGGACGTCGACTGCACGGGCGAGCCGAGCGTCCGGGCCCGCGATGCGTGCCTGCGGATCCGGGTCGGGCTCCAGCGCTAGGGAAAGAGCGGCCTAGCCGACGACGGCCATCGCCTCGAAGTCGACGATCATCGGCTCGACGTCCAGGGCGGCCAGGAACCGGCGGAAGCCCGCCTGGCTGACGGCCGTGGTGGCGTCGTTCTTCAGCGGGTGGAAGTTGACCGGATCGGACTCGGCCAGCGCCTTGTCGAGCACGAAGCGCACCTGGCGCGCGCCGTCGTTGATCAGGCCGAAGGCGGTGACCGAGCCGGGGGTGACGCCCAGCGTCTCGACCATCATCGCCTCGGGGCCGAACGACAGCCGGCCCGAGCCGATCACGTGGTGCAGCTTCTTCAGGTCGATCGCCGTCTCGCCCAGCGCCGAGATCAGCCACAGCTGGCCCTTGGCGTCCTTGAGGAACAGGTTCTTGGTGTGGCCGCCGGGCAGGGCCTTCTTGATCTCCAGACCTTCCTCGACGCGGAACACCGGCGGGTGGTCGAGGGTGGCGTGGTCGACGTCGTTGGCGTCGAAGAAGGCGATGAGGTCGGCGCGGGTCTTCATGCGCGCCTTTTAGCCGGGGACAGGGCGGCTGGTCGAGCCGCCCTCCGGGCTTAAGGCTGCTTCTGCAGCGTGACGGCGATGATCTTGGGGCGCTCGTAGGCGCAGCCTTCGATCGTCAGTTGGACGGCCTGGTTCGTGGTGTAGGCGGTCAGCAGGATCGCGGCGAAGACCTCCGAACCGCTCATCAGATGATCGACGATGTAGCCGTCGCTGTAGCTGCATCCGTGCGGGTTGACCTGGTCGGCGGCCAGCTTCACCCGGACGGAACCGGAGTTCCAGCCCGCGGTGTAATAGGTCACCTGGCTCGGTCCGACGAGTTGCGGCTCGGCCGACGCTTCGCTCGTCAGCGCGCAGGTCAGCAGAAGCCCCGCGGTGAGGTGGGCGAAAAAGCGATGCATGGTAATCCCCGAAACACGACCCGAGATGGTTGGTCGGGCCGGCGGCAATTTTCGGCTGCCGTGGAGCGCATGGTCAAGCTTTTGCCGCCGGCGTTCCGGGGATTTGTGAGGGGCCTCAGGTCAGCGGGCGCAGGATGATCTCGACCCGGCGGTTCTGGGCGCGGCCCTCGGCGGTGTCGTTGGAGGCGATCGGCTGGCGCTCGCCCTGGCCGGCCACGAACACGCGGTCGGGCAGCACGCGGCCAGGACCCGTCAGATAGCCCGCCACCGAGCCGGCGCGGCGTTCGGACAGGGCCTGGTTGTAGTCGTCCGGGCCGGTGCTGTCGGCGTGGCCGACGACGTCGATGGTGGTCTGCGGATAGGCGTTCAGGGTGCGGGCCACGTCGTCGAGCACGCGGGTGAACTGCGGCTGCACGTCGGATTTGTCGACGGCGAAGGTCACGTCGCTGGGCATGACCAGCACGATCTGGTCGCCGTTGCGGCGGATCATCACGCCCGAGCCCTCGAGGCTGCGGCGGAAGTCGGCTTGCTGGCGGTCCATGTAGTTGCCGACCGCGCCGCCGGCCAGGGCCCCGATGCCCGCGCCGATCAGGGCGTTCTTGCGGCCCTGCTCGCCCTTGTTGGTGTTGGTCAGGTAGCCCAGCAGGGCGCCGCCGGCCGCGCCGGCCAGGGCGCCGGTGCCGGTGTTGTTGCGAACGGGCATGCCCGTGTACGGGTCGGTGGTGGTGCAGGCCGTCATCGCGCCAGCGCCGATCAGGAGGGCGCCGAGGGCGGCGGCGCGGAACGCGGTCTTCTTGGTCATCATCGCCGGGATCCTGTCGTTGTTCGTGCCGAGGTTTAGCTCAAGCCGGGCAAACGCGCCCGTTTATAGTCAAGTTCCGACAATCCAGATGAGCGGGGAATGAACGGCCTTCGTTCCGCCGCCTGTTGGGTGTAGTAAGGCCCGTCTTACTAACCCGCGAAGGCCAAACGTGTCCGCATCCGCCATCGAGCCCATCTCGTTCACCCTCTACAGCAAGGACTTCGCGCGCTTCGCCCAGGAGCTGGGCGCTTCGTTCGAGCGCTATGGCTTTGCTGTGCTGTCGGAGTACGACCTGCCGCAGGATCGTATCGACGCGGCCATTTCCGACACCAAGGCCTTCTTCGCCCTGCCGGTCGAGACCAAGAAGCAGTACGCCGGGGTCAAGGGCGGCGCGCGGGGCTACATCCCGTTCGGCGTCGAGACCGCCAAGGGAGCCACGCACTACGACCTGAAGGAATTCTGGCACATGGGCCGCGACCTGCCGCCCGGCCACCGCTTCCGCGCCACCATGGCCGACAACGTCTGGCCGGCCGAGATCCCGGCCTTCAAGCATGACGTCAGCTGGCTGTACAACGCGCTCGACAGCATGGGCGGCAAGGTGCTGGAGGCGATCGCCACCTACCTCAAGCTCGACCGCGAGTTCTTCAAGCCGACCGTCGAGAACGGCAATTCGGTGCTGCGCCTGCTGCACTATCCGCCGATCCCGCAGGACGCCACCGGTGTGCGCGCCGGCGCCCACGGCGACATCAACACCATCACCCTGCTGCTGGGCGCGGAAGAAGGCGGCCTGGAGCTGCTCGACCGCAACGGCGAGTGGCTGCCGATCAACCCGCCCCCGGGCTGCATCGTCATCAACATCGGCGACATGCTCGAGCGCCTGACCAACCACGTCCTGCCCTCGACCATCCACCGCGTGCAGAACCCGCCGCCCGAGCGCCGTCACCTGCCGCGCTACTCGACGCCGTTCTTCCTGCACTTCGCGTCGGACTACGAGATCAAGACCCTGGCCAACTGCGTGACCGAAGAGAACCCGGACCGCTATCCGGAGTCGATCACCGCCGACGAGTTCCTCCAGCAGCGCCTGCGCGAGATCAAGCTGGCCTGATCGGCGAGCGTCAGGCTCCGAAACGACGAAGGCCCCGTCCGCGAGGACGGGGCCTTTTTCATGCGCGGGGATCGCGGCCGCCGGCTACTTGGCGATGCGCAGGGCCGAGATCTCCTGGGCGATCGACTTGAAGGCGGTCTTCAGCTCGCCGCCGGTGGCCGGGAAATAGGCCTGGCTGGTCTTGGTGGCGCAGGTGGTCAGCATCGACTTGGCGGTGGAGTCGACGTCGAAGCCGACCGTGAAGATGATCACGTTCTTGGCCTTGATCTTGGTGCACAGCTCCTTGGCCTGGGCCGTGGCGTCGCCGTTGGTGGCGTTGCAGTTGATGTGGTCGGAGGCCGAGCCCGAGCCGGAGCCGGCGTTGCTGGCGATCACGCCCTTGCAATAGGGGGTGTTGAAGGCGCCGTCGGTCATCATCACGACGATCTTCATGGTCTCGGCGGTGCCGTACGCGGCCGGCTTCTGGCTGCTGCTGGGCCACAGATAGGCGAAGTTCGGCGACACCATGTACCAGCCCCAGGCCAGGCCGATCTGGCCGGCGGTCGAGCCGCCGTCGTCCAGCGCCGAGATCTGGTTCTTCAGCACCGTGCGGTCGGCGGTCAGCGGGGTGATCTTCGGCGCCGGGCAGGGATTGCTCGAGGCCGGATAGTTGCGGCCGACCAGGGCGGTGGTCGGGGCGTCGTCGGTATAGGCGTAGGTCCCAGTGCGCTCGGTGGCGCAGGTGCTGAGCGCCAGGGTCTTGGCGCTGCCGCTGGCGTTGGTGAAGTTCAGGTTGGCGCAGCTGATGTCGCTGCGCGAGGTGCTCAGGCAGGTCGCCGTGCCGTTCGCCCCGGCGGTGGTGGTGGCGTAGGAGGTGCTGGCCGCGCCCGAAAGGTTGGTGGTCAGGGCCAGGCCCGAGACCGAGTTGATCGTCGGGGTGGCGCTGTTGAGGGCCGTCAGGCCGGTGATCCCCGCCAGGGTCAGCTGGTCGCCGGCCTGGAAGACGTGCGTGGCCTTGGTGGTGACGACGAAGGTGCAGCCCGAGTTCAGGCACTTGTAGAGCGTGCCGCTGGAGCCGGAGCTGATCGAGGTCCCCGACTGGTTGGCGCCGGTGAACTTGGTGGTCGAGGCGACCGAGGTCACCTTCAGCACCTTGCCGTTCATGCTGCTCTGGTTGGAGCCGAGCACCATGGCGTAGTCGTTGACCGCCAGGCCGTGGGCGGCCGAGGTGGTGACCGTCGACGAGGTGCCCGAGGTGAAGCTGGAGACCGTTTTGGTCACCGCCGTGTTCCAGGCGGCCGAAGCCAGCGGCGAGCTGGGGACCGCCCCGCGCACCGCGTCGGCGTAGGTCCCGACGTTGACGCCCATCGAGTAGGGCACGATGGCGACCTTGGAATAGTAGGGGTCCTGTACGTCCTGCACGACGATGTCGACGAGGTCGTTGGCGGCGGTCTTGAGGTCGGTGATCCGCGTGCCGGCCATCGAGCCGGTGATGTCGAGCACCAGGGCGATCTCGAGGTTGTTGGCGGCGCGGACGACCACCGACTGGGCGCCCACGGTCAGCTTGTTCTTGCCGATCAGGCCCAGGATGATGGGGTCGATGCTGACGCTGGCGGTGCCGGTCACCTGCTTGCCGTTGGTCGAGCCGACGAAGCTGGCGCTGGTGGCGGCCTTGCCGAGCTCGGAGGTCAGGGCGGCCTTGCCGAGCGTGGTCAGGGTGGCGGTGTCGGTGGCGGTCGAGCGGGCCGCGATCAGGGTGGCGGCGTCCAGGGAGTCCTGCAGGCGGCGATGCTCGACGCTCATGCGGCTGAGGTCGAAGACGCCGAACACCAGGAGGCACAGGGGGATCAGGCTCAGCGCCACCCAGACGGCGAGGGCGCCGCGCCGGTCGGACCGGAAGCCGCGCAGGCGGCCAGCGGCGCGGACGAGCGCCCCGCCCAGGCGGGCGGCGGTGCGGCTGCGGACGATCATCGGCGGTGGCCCCTCGTTCTTTCGCGGCCGAGGATGACAGGCGACGGTGAACAGGCGGCAAACGCGCGGAAAATTAGGATTTCTGGAAAAGTTCAGGTTTCCGGCCGCCGGGCCCGGACGAAGTCGATGAAGGCCCGCAGCGGCGCGGGCATGTGGCGGCGGCTGGGATAGTAGAGGAAAGGGCCTTCGAAGGGCGGGTTCCAATCTTCCAGGATCGGCACGAGGCGGCCCGCGGCCACCGACGCCGCAAGGAAACCCTCGAAGCTGGCGATCACGCCCAGACCCTCCTCGGCGGCTCTCAGCTCCAGCTCCATCGACGAGCTGATCAGCGGCCCGTCGGGGGCGATGCGCACGATCTCGCCGTCCTTCTCGAACTCCATGACGATGATCGCGCCGCTGGAAAACCGGTGGCGGATGCAGGGCAGCGACAACAGGTCGCGCGGATGGCGCGGCGTGCCGTGGCGCGCCAGGAAGTCGGGCGAGGCGGCCGCCTGGTAGCGCTGCGGACCCGACAGCGGCACGGCGATCATGTCCTTCTCCAGCCGTTCGCCGTAGCGCACCCCGGCGTCGGCCCCGGCCGCCAGCACGTCGACGAAGTTGTCCTCGGCGGTGATCTCCAGAGTGATCCCTGGATTGGCCTTCAGGAACGGGCCGACGATGTCGGGCAGGACGAGGCGGGCCACCACGATGGGCACGTTCAGCTTCAGGGTTCCGGTCGGGCTGTCGCGGAACTGGTTCACCGCGTCCAGCGCCCCGGCCACGTCGGCCAGGGCCGGGGCCAGGCGCGCCAGCAGCCGCTCGCCCGCTTCGGTGGGGGTGACGCTGCGGGTGGTGCGGTTGAGCAGGCGCACGCCCAGCGCCGTCTCCAGCCGCCGCACCGCCTCGCTCAGCGACGAGGGCGACACCCCGCGTCCCACCGCCGCGCCGCGAAAGCCGCGGGCCCGGGCGACGGCGGCGAAGGCGTCGAGATCGGCGAGGTCGGGGCTGGCCATTGTGCGAAATTCCGAACGGCCCGTGCGCCGCTGGTCGGATTATCGCACAGGTCGCGTGAGGTCATAGTCGGCTTGTCCAACACGCGGCGCTCCCCACGCCGCAAGTCCTCACAGGAGATCGCCCATGCGCACGCTTAAGCTCGGAAACACCGGTCCCGCCGTCTCGGCCCTCGGCCTCGGCTGCATGGGCATGTCCGACGACCTCTACGGCCCCGCCGACCGGGCCGAGGCCATCGCCACCATCCACGCGGCCATGGAGGCCGGGGTCACCCTGCTCGACACCGGCGACTTCTACGGCATGGGCCACAACGAGATGCTGATCGGCGAGGCCCTGCGCGGCCAGGACCGCGACAAGGCCGTGATCAGCGTCAAGTTCGGCGCTCTGCGCGGGCCCGACGGCGCCTTCCTCGGCTTCGACAGCCGGCCCAAGGCGATCCGCAACTTCGTGGCCTATTCGCTGCGCCGGCTGGGGGTCGACCACATCGACGTCTACCGCCCCTCGCGCCTGGACCCCGACGTGCCGATCGAGGACACGATCGGCGCCCTCGCCGAGCTGCGCGACGCCGGCTACATCCGCCACATCGGCCTGTCGGAGGTCGGGGCCGACACCATCCGTCGCGCCGCCGCCGTGGCGCCGATCTGCGATCTGCAGATCGAGTACTCGCTGATCTCGCGCGGCATCGAGGACGCCATCCTGCCCACCCTGCGCGAGCTGGGCATCGGCCTGACGGCCTACGGCGTGCTGTCGCGCGGCCTGATCAGCGGCCACTGGGCCAAGGACGCCCAGCGCGGCGCCCGCGACTTCCGGGTCTATTCCCCGCGCTTCCAGGGTGAGAATCTCGACCGCAACCTGGCCCTGGTCGAGACCCTGCGGGCGGTCGCCGACGGCAAGGGCGTCAGCGTCGCCCAGATCGCCATCGCCTGGGTCGCCTCGCGCGGCGACGACATCGTCCCCCTGGTCGGCGCCCGCCGCCGCGACCGCCTGACCGAGGCCCTGGGGGCGCTCGATGTCGTCCTGACGGCGGAGGAGCTGGCCGCCATCGAGGCGGCCGTGCCCAAGGGCGCGGCGGCCGGCGAGCGCTACGCCCCGGCGATGATGGCCCACCTCGACAGCGAGAAGTGAGGGGGGCCTCTCATACATCCCGTCATTCCCGCCCTTGTGGCGGGAACCCCTGGTTCCGCTGGCGCGGGAAGCGCCAGCGGCGTGCTGGGCACGCCGCCCCATCCGCCCTTGCGGCCGACAGAGGGGTTCCCGCCACAAGGGCGGGAATGACGGGATGAAAGGGAAAGGCGGCAATCTCGGCCTCAACGGTTCCCTCCGAGGCCGACAGCCTTTAGGCAGGCCCCAGACTTTCCCTGGAGGCAGGCTCGGCATGAACGGTTTCAATCGGCGCACGGTGCTGGGCGGCGCGGCCGCCGCCATGACCCTGTCGTTCGGTCCCGCCGCCGGCGCCGCCACCGGCCGGGCCAAGGTGCTGATGCTGTCGGACCTGCACTCGGCCTACGGGATCACGCCGGCCCTGCTCGAAGCCATGCGCCGGATCGTCCGCCGCGACGTAAGCCCCAGCCTGATCCTGCTGAACGGCGACCTGTTCGAAGCCGGCAACGTGGTGGCCAGGCGCACCGACGGCGCTCTGGACTGGGCGTTCCTCGAAGCGGTCGCCAAGCTGGCGCCGACGGTGATCAATATCGGCAACCACGACGCCGACCTCGTGGAAGATATCGCCGCCGCCGCCGATCGCGCCCGGGCGCTCGGCATCACCGTGATCAGCAACATCGTCGACAAGCGCACCGGCCGTCCGGTGGCCAGCTCGCGCGCCACGCTCGACCTCGGCTTCCCCGTCCACCTGATCGGCTGGGCCACCAACTCGATCGACACCTATCCCAAGGCCATCCGGCCCGACCTCGCCATCCCGGCCCCGACGCCGTGGGCCCAGGCCAACCTGCCGGTCGCGCCGCCCGAAGACGGCATGCTGGTGGTGATGAGCCATGCGGGCCTGCCCGCCGACCGGCCGCTGCTGGCGGGCCTGCCCGAGCGCACCCTGTTCCTGGGCGGCCACAACCACGTCACCGTCGAGCACGCGCAGGGGACCAGCCGCTACGTCCACACCGGCGCCTGGGGCCAGCCCCTGACGGTCGCCACGATCGACCGCGCCCGCAAGGCCGATCCGATCCGCATCTCCCGCGTCGTCGTCGATCCGCGCGGCCCGGCCGACCAGGGCCTGGCCCGCCAGGTGAAGGAAACCCTGGCCGCCCAGCTGACGCCGGAAGAGCGGGCGGTGGTCGCCAAGGTCCCCAAGGCCCTGTCGCTGGGCGACACCGGCCGCCACGTCGCCGGCCTGATGGCCCGGGCCGCCGGCGCCGACATCGGCTTCATGGGCCACACCACCCTGGGCATGGGCCTGCCGGCCGGCGACCTATCGCGCTACGCCTACGACTCCGTGGTGCGCTTCGACGGCAGGATCGTGAAGGCCGAGGTCGATGCGGCGACCCTAGCCGACATCCTCACCCGCACCGACCAGGACCGCGGCTTCCCGTTCGACCGGCTGACCGGCGACTTCGCCTACGCCAGCGGCCCCACCCGTCCCGACAAGACTCACCTCACCGTCGTCACCACCGACTGGTGCGCCGGCCGCCAGCACGAATATTTCGGCCGCGAAGACCTCTCGTTCAGCGAGACCGGCCTGAAGGTGAAGCCGTCGATCCTGGCCGGACTGGCGGCGGGTTAGCGCCGATTGGCCTTTACCCGGCGGACCATCCCCCAACCCGTCTTTCCCCGCGAAGGCGGGGACCCAAGCTGAGCCTGCGGACTGTTTAAGGCCGCGCTTCCTTTGCCACCGCGGCTTGGATCCCCGCCTTCGCGGGGATGCTCGGTGAAAAAGCAGGCTTGCCGAGCGTTCAGTCGTCCTAGCGCTCCTCGACCACGGCGCGGAACCTGGTCGGCCAGTCGGCCTCGTCCATGCCGATGCAGTCGGCCGAGGCGTCGCGGATCAGGGCGAAGCGCTCGCCGTCCCAGACCCAGTCGCGCCGCTGTCCGCAGCCGCCATAGCGGCTCTCGCGAAACCGCGCGCTCAGCACCCGCGTCTGGTAGTCGTAGGTGGCGTTGGTCAGCTCCGGATCGACCCCGCCGGGGCCCTCGCCGAAGGCCGGCAGCGGCAGCGGGCGGCCGCTGGCGTCGGTCATGTGCAGCTTGGCGTCCTCGTTGATCGACGCGCCGCTGCAGTTCGACACCCACAGGATCTTGTCGGACGCCAGGCGGATGGTGGCGAACTCCGACAGCGCCTCGCAGGCCTTGGCCACCTCGGGCGGTGTCGGTGGCCCACCGCCCGGGGACAGGCCGGGCGGGCGACGGACGACCGGCGGCGAGGCCGCCACGCCGGGCCTGGTCCGCGACCAGTCCAGGGCCCCGGCGGCGGTCTTCAGCGCGATGGTCGCCGCCGGCCAGGGATCGGAGGTCAGGCCCAGCTTCAGGCTGGCGCCGGCCCTCAGGGCGTCGAGCACGCGCCCGATCATGGCGTCGTCGTGGATCGCGGCTCGCGTAGAGGGGCGGTTGGCGCGGCCGGGCAGGGTCGACGACCACAGCGCCGCGCCGGCCTTGTCGGCGATCTCGATCCTGAGCTGGCCTTCGGACGGGCGCTGGGTGCGCACGTGGGCGCCGAACACCAGCCGGCGTCCGCTCGCGCTTTCGACCAGCAGCACGTAGCCCGGCTTGCTCAGCGTCTCGCCAGCGCCCCAGGTCGAGCAGCCGACGGCGTCGCACAGGCCGTGCCAGTTGCCGGCGTCGAAGGCCTCGGCCGCGCGGGCGCTTCCCGCGCCGAACAGGAAAGCGGGCGCCAGCAGCGCCGCCAGCAGGGTCTTGCTCGTCATTGGTCCACGATCTCGGCGCGGTACAGCACCGGCCAGTCCTTTTCGGTCACGCCCTGGCAGTTGTCGCCGCTCAGTGCCGCCCGCTCGACGAGGCGGAAGGCCGCGCCGTCCCAGGCCCAGCGCAGCGCCTCGCCGCAGTCCCGGCCGGCGCCGGCGTAGGAGACCGCGCTGAGCAGCCGGGTCGCCGGATCGTAGGCCAGGTTGTGGACGGGGGCGTCGCCGTCAGGCTCGGTCGGCGGCGTCAGGGGCAGCACGGCGCCGGCCTCGTCGGTCAGCGCCAGCACGGCGTCGCGATTATATCCCGAGCCGCAGGTTCCGATCCAAAGCACCTGGCCGGGGGCCAGCCTGGCGGCTTGCACGCCGCCCTGGCCCGCTGGACAGCCCTGATCATAGTTGGCGAAGGCGAGGGGCGGCGGTGTTCGGGGCAGGTCGGCCTGCGACACGGCCGGGGCGCGGCTGACGGCGGCGCGGTCCGCATCGCGGCGGTCGTGGCCGCGGGCCCAGGCCAGCGCCGCCGTCGCCCCGGCGAGGGGGATCCGGGCGGTGAATTCCGGGCGTCCCTCGACCCTGACCCGAAGCTGGTCGCCCGCCTCGATGGCGCGGAGGGCGGCGTCGATTGTCGCGGGATCGGCGGTGCGGAAGACCAGCCATCGCCGGTCGGGGTCGAGGCCGGTGACGAGGCGAGCCCACAGCGGCTGGCCCTGCCTGCCGGTCACGTCGATCCGGAAGGCCAGCGGCCGGCTTCGGTTGGCGACCTCGCCGCGCGCGGCCCCGATGGTCAGGGCGCGCTCGCCGTTCGCGTTCTCGACCAGGATGACGTGGCCGGAGCCGCCGCCGCCCATGGCCCAGGCGGTGCAGGTCGAAACACCGTCGCAGGCGGCGAACCAGCGGTCCTTCTCGAAGGCCCAGTCATCGGCTCGCGCGGGCGTGCTCGCCGAGGCGACGCCGACCGCCAGCGCCAAGGCCGGCCAGACTCTTGAAAACATCGACGCGCGCCCCGAACACTTCCCGAAGGTAGAGTGCTGGCGCGACGCGCGTCGTCAAGCGTGCGCGGCTACTCGACGGTCACCGACTTGGCCAGGTTGCGCGGCTGGTCGACGTCGGCGCCCTTGAGCACGGCCACGTGGTAGGCCAGGAGCTGGATCGGGGCCGACATCACCAGGGTCGAGACCAGCGGGTCGCTGGCCGGAGCCGTGACCACCACCTTGGCGCCTTCGGGAGCATGCTTCACGCCCAGGGTGTCGGTGATGAAGATCACCTGGCCGCCGCGCGCCATCACCTCGCTCATGTTCGACGCCGACTTTTCGAACCAGGAATCATAGGGCGCGAGGATGACGATCGGGGTCTGGTCGTCGACCAGGGCGATCGGGCCGTGCTTCAGCTCGCCGGCGGCGTAGCCCTCGGCGTGGATGTAGCTGATCTCTTTGAGCTTCAGCGCGCCTTCCAGGGCCAGGGCCGACATCGGGCCGCGGCCCAGATAGAGCACGTCGCGGGCCTTGGCCACGTCGGCGGCGATCTCCTTGATCGCGCCTTCCAGGTGGATGGCCTCGGCGATCAGGCGCGGGGCCTCCAGCAGCACCTTCACCAGGCGCTGCTCCTCGGCCGCGTCGATGGTCCCGCGCGCCTTGGCGGCGGCCACGGCGATGGCGGTCAGCACGCTGACCTGGGCGGTGAAGGCCTTGGTCGAGGCGACGCCGATCTCGGGTCCGCAGTGGATCGGCCAGACCACGTCGACCTCGCGGGCCATGGTCGATTCCGTGGCGTTGACGACCACGGCGCTCTTCATGCCCTTGGCCTTGCAGTAGCGCAGGGCCGCCAGCGTGTCGGCGGTCTCGCCCGACTGCGACATGGCCACCACCAGGGCCCCCGGGCGCAGAGCCGGCTGGCGATAGCGGAACTCCGAGGCGATCTCGACGTCCACCGGCAGATCGGCCAGCTGCTCGATCAGGTACTTGCCGACGACGCCGGCGATGTAGGAGGTGCCGCAGGCGACGATCTGGATGCGTTCCAGCTTGGCGAAGTCGACGTCGCCGGGGATGGCGGTCTTGCTGGTCAGGGCGTCCACATAGGCCGCGATGGTGCGCTGGCACCCTTCGGGCTGGTCGTGGATCTCCTTTTCCATGAAGTGGCGATAGTTGCCCTTCTCCATCATCACGGCGCTGGTCGGCACCACGCGCACGGGGCGGGTCACGGCCGCGCCCGAGGCGTCGAAGATCCTGGCGCTGTCGTGGTCGAGGGCCACGTAGTCGCCCTCGTCGAGATAGATCACCCGGTTGGTGAAGGGGCCGACGGCGAGCGCGTCCGAGCCCAGGAACATCTCGCCCTGGCCTTCGCCGACCACCAGCGGGCTGCCGCGGCGGGCGCCCAGCACCAGGTTTTCGGCCCCCTCGATCAGCACGGCCAGGGCATAGGCGCCGGTCAGCCGGTCGAGCGTGGCCTTGAAGGCGTCGATGGGGGCCAGGCCCGTGGCCAGTTCGGCGTCGATCAGGTGGGCGATCACCTCGGTGTCGGTGTCGCTCTCGAAGGTGCGGCCGGCGGCGGCCAGTTCGGCCTTCAGTTCGGCGAAGTTCTCGATGATGCCGTTGTGCACCAGGGTCACGCGGCCGGCGTGATGGGGGTGGGCGTTGGCGACATTGGGCGCGCCGTGCGTGGCCCAGCGCGTGTGGCCGATGCCGGTGGTCGCGGTCAGCGGCTCGGCGGCCAGAACCTCTTCCAGGGCCTTGATCTTGCCCTTGGCCCGGCGGCGCTGAACGCCGCCGCCGACCACGCCCGCCACGCCGGCGGAGTCGTAGCCCCGGTACTCGAGCCGCTTGAGGCTCTCGACCAGACGCTCGGCGACGGGGGCCTTACCGACGATGCCGATGATGCCGCACATGGGACATGATCCTTTGTAGAACGCGCCTGTAGGACTATTGCTACCAGCACGGGATATTTCGAGCGCGGCCTTTAGCACTCGTGCAGGGGCCGGCGACGTAAATCTGCATTTCGGATCGTTTCGCGGTCCGTACGAGACTTCGAAGACGCTCTATATGGGCGTTGCTCCGATTCACACAGCGACCCGACAGCGACGAAGACCATCACCATGAGCAAGCGCGCCTATTTCGGCACCGACGGCATCCGCGGCCAGGCCAACAAGCACCCGATGACCGCCGAAGTCGCCCTGCGCGTCGGCCTGGCGGCCGGCAAGCTGTTCCGCTCGCAGGACGACCGCCGCCACTTGGTGGTGATCGGCAAGGACACCCGCCTGTCGGGCTACATGATCGAGCCGGCCCTCGTGGCGGGCCTGACCAGCGTGGGCATGGACGTGCGCCTGTTCGGCCCGCTGCCGACCCCGGCCGTGGCGATGATGACCCGCTCGATGCGCGCCGACCTCGGGATCATGATCTCGGCCTCGCACAACAACTTCGCCGACAACGGCATCAAGCTGTTCGGCCCCGACGGCTACAAGCTGTCGGACGAGCAGGAGCTGAAGATCGAGGCCCTGATGGACGAGGGCCTGCAGGAGGGCCTGGCGGCCCCGCGCGATCTTGGCCGCGTCAAGCGCATCGACGACGCCCAGGCCCGCTATGTCGAGATCGTCAAGGCGACCTTCCCGCGTCATCTCAGCCTCTCTGGCCTGCGCATCGTCATCGATTGCGCCAACGGCGCGGCCTACAAGGTGGCCCCCACCGCGCTCTACGAACTGGGCGCCGAGGTCATCAGCCTGGGCGTCACGCCCGACGGCACCAACATCAACGAAGAGTGCGGCTCGACCCATCCGGACCAGATGGCCAAGCTGGTGCGCGAGTATCGCGCCGACATCGGCATCGCGCTCGACGGCGACGCCGACCGCCTGGTGATCTGCGACGAGAAGGGCCTGGTCGTCGACGGCGACCAGATCATGGCCATCATCGCCGCGGCCTTCGCCAAGGCCGGCGCGCTGAAGGGCGGCGGCGTCGTGGCCACGGTGATGTCCAACCTCGGCCTCGAGCGCCAGCTCGGCGGGCTGGGCCTGACCCTGGAGCGCACCTCGGTGGGCGACCGCTACGTCATGCAGCGCATGCGCGAGGGCGGCTTCAATGTCGGCGGCGAGCAGTCGGGCCACCTGATCCTGTCGGACTTCTCGACCACGGGCGATGGCCTGATCGCCGCCCTGCAGGTGCTGGCGGTGATGGTCGAGAGCGGCAGGCCGATGAGCGCCCTGGCCCGCCAGTTCGAGCCGGTGCCGCAGCTGCTGGAGAACGTCCGCTTCGCCGGCGGCAAGCCGCTGGAGGCCAAGGCCGTCAAGGAGGCCATCGCCGACGGCGAGGCCCAGCTGAACGGGGCCGGCCGCATCGTCGTGCGGGCCTCGGGCACCGAGCCGCTGATCCGCATCATGGCCGAGGGCGACGACCCGGCCCTGGTGCGCAAGGTGGTCGGCGACATCGCCGCCGCGGTGAAGGCTGTCTGAGCACGAATATTCCGTGTAGCTGCACGAATTCGGGCGAAAAAGCGGCCGAAACCCGCCTAAAAGGCGACGGCTCAGGTTGTGTTTCGTCAGTTTCGTGACATCGTCGGCCCGTGGTTAACGGCGCGAGCCCCCCACAGCGCCGAGCCACGGAGGAAACGTCAGGTGTTCCATACGCATGGTTCGCGGCCCCCTGCCGCGCCCGGCCTTCTGCACAGCCGCGAGTTCCGCCGCGCCGTGCTGTTCGGCGGCGCGTTCAGCGCCCTTTTCTGGCTGGCCACGGCCTACGGCGCCAGCCGGCTGCTGCTGAACCTCTGAGGCGAGGCGCCAGGGGTCTTTCGCGCCCGCTTCAGGCCGAGGCGCGCTCCACCAGGTCATAGGCTTCCAACACGTCGGCCGGCCGACCCTCGCTGGTCGGACGGCGCAGTGCGTCCAGCAGCAGGTCCAGCGCCCGGCCGGTCATGCGGTCGATCGGCTGGCGCACCGTGGTCAGCGGCGGCCAGACCCGCGTCGCCAGCAGGGTGTCGTCGAAGCCGGCCACGGCCAGGTCGCGCGGCAGGGCAAGACCCCGGCGATGCGCCACCCACAGGGCCCCGGCGGCCATGTCGTCATTGGCCGCGACGATGGCGTCGGGCGGCTCTCGCAGGGCCAGCAGCTGTTCGGTCGCGGCCAGGCCAGACTCGAAGGTGAAGCGGCCCTCGACCACCAGTTCGTCCGGCAGCGACAGGCCGTGGGCCGCCAGCGCCGCCCGGCAGCCCTCCAGGCGCTCGACGCTGTCGGAATGGTCCTGCGGGCCGGCGATGACGGCGATACGCCGCCGGCCCTTGGCGGCCAGCCGTTCGGTGACGGCGTACGACGCCGCGCGATTGTCGATGCGCACGGTGATCATGTCGGGCAGGGGCGCGGCGGTGGCGATCGAGGCGGTGGCCAGCCCCAGGGCGGCGAACGCGGCCGAGCCGCTCAGCACCGTGTCGAACGGCGGCAGCAGCAGCAGGGCGTCGGCGCCCGAACGCTGCAATGAAAGGGCGACCTCCAGGGCCTCGCCGGGCGAGCCGGCCTTGCGGGTGATCAGCTGCAGGCCGCGCTCGGCGCTGGCCACGGCGGCGGCCGCCAGCACGGCGTGGATGAACATGCTGTCGACCCCGGCATAGAGCAGGCCCACCCTGGCCGGCGCCGCCCCGACCAGCCGCCGCGCGGCCGAGCTCGGCACGTAGCCGAGGGCGGCGATGGCGGCCATCACTCGCTCGCGCGTTTCGGCCGAGAACTTGCCCGTGCCGTTGAAGACGTTCGACACGGTCATGGCCGACACCCCGGCCTTCTGCGCCACGTCCTTGATCGTCACCCTGGCCCGCTCGCGGGGGCGCCTGGAGCGCTGCATGGTCGTCAGGTCCCGGAGGATTGGCGGCGCGCGAACGGCGCTCCGAAAGAGGGTTGTGGTTTAACGATAAACCTCGCAACCCTTCGGCGCGACCCTCAATTCCAGTGAAGCTTGGCTCATGACCTCTTCCGCCGCCGCGACCTCGACGGACGCCACCGCCCCGGCCAAAGGCCACTATGTGATCCTCGACGGCCTGCGGGGCGTGGCCGCTCTGATGGTGGTCGCCTTCCACCTGTTCGAGGCCTATTCGGGCGGCAGCCCGCACAAGCAGATCATCAACCACGGCTACCTGGCGGTGGACTTCTTCTTCCTGCTGTCGGGCTTCGTGGTGGCCTACGCCTATGACGACCGCTGGGGCGGGATGAGCCAGTGGCAGTTCTACAAGCGCCGACTGGTGCGCCTGCAGCCGATGATCGTCATCGGCGGCCTGATCGGGGCGGCCCTGCTGGCCTTCCAGCATTCGCCGATGTTCCCCAAGCTCGAGACCGTCACCACCTGGCAGGTGATCGGCGTACTGCTGCTCAGCTTCGTGATGATCCCGCTGCGCCCCTCGGCCGAGATCCGCGGCTGGGGCGAGATCTACCCGCTCAACGGCCCGCAGTGGTCGCTGTTCTACGAGTACGTCGCCAACATCCTCTACGCCGTCGGCCTGCGGAAGCTTTCGAACCGCTGGCTCGGCGCCCTGGTCGCCCTCTCGGCCCTGGCGCTGATCGGCCTCCTGGTGCTGGGCCCGCGCGGCGACGTCATCGGCGGCTGGGCCCTGGACGCCAAGGGGATCCACATCGGCCTGACCCGGGTGATGTTCCCGTTCTTCGCCGGCGTGCTGCTGATGCGGCTGGGCAAGCGGATCAAGGTCCGCCACGGTTTCGCGGTGTGCAGCGTGCTGCTGATCGCCGCCCTGTCGCTGCCGCGCTTCGGCGGAACCGAGCGCCTGTGGGTCAACGGCCTCTATGAGGCCGCCTGCGTGATCCTGCTGTTCCCGCTGATCGTCGCCATCGGCGCCGGCGAGAAGGACGTCGACGGCCCCAGCCTGCGCATCGCCCGCTTCTTCGGCGACCTGTCGTACCCGCTCTACATCACCCACTATCCGCTGATCTATGTCTACACCGCCTGGGTGGTCGACCATAAGATCCCGGCCGCCCAGGGCGCGCTGGTCGGCGTCGGGGTGTTCGCGGCGGCGGTGGCGATCGCCTGGGCCTGCCTCAAGCTCTACGACGAGCCGGCGCGCCGCTGGCTGGCGGGCAAGCTGCTGCGGCGGTGATCCCATTTTCCCTCCCCCTTGATGGGGGAGGGGCAGGGGTGGGGGTGGTGCGGCGTCAAACGTCGCGCCGTCGCCGGCTCAGCAGTCACCCCCATCCCCGACCCTTCCCCATCGAGAGGGAAGGGAGAAAACCGCCTCAGAACCCGATCTTCGGGGCCTTCAGGCGGCGCTTGTTGACGTGGCCCTTGGGGTTCGGCGCCTCGATCTCCTCGGGCAGTTCGCCCTTGAAGTAGAAGCGCTGCCAGGCCTCCTTGGTGGCGGCCGGGTCGCGGGCGGCGATGCGGGCGTTGAACTCGCCGCGCTTCTCGGCCCAGACGTCGTACTGCTTGCGCATGTCGGGGTTGGAGTTGAAGTGCCGGATCACCGGCTGCACCGTCTCGAGCGGCTTGTCCTGGATCATGGTGATGAAGCAGAACGGCTCGCCCTTGGCGAACTTCACCGTGCCGGGGCGGGTGAACACCCAGTTCATCGTGAACGGGAAGGGCAGCCAGTCGGTCTCGACCAGGCCGGCCAGCGGCTGGATGCCGTCCTTGATGTGGTTGGGCGGGCCCATGGTCCAGATCAGCCAGTCCGGCGGCGTGCGGAACAGGTAGCCGGTGTGGAAGGTGATCGTCCCGCGCGAGAAGTGCGACTTGACGAAGTCGTCGAAGCCCGGGTGCGGGTGGTCGGACTTGAAGGTGATGTCGTTCTGGTGGACGCCGCCGTTCCAGGTGGCCTCGAAACCGACCGGGCACAGGATCTCCCAGCCGGTGGTGTTGGCCATGGTCAGCGGCAGGCAGCGATAGGGGTGGCGGTCGGCGAAGTTGTCCATCCAGGCCCGCTGCGGGCGCCCCGGCACGATCTCCGGCGGCCGGCTCTCGGTGGGATAGCACTCCAGATACATGCCGCTTCTTTCCCGTCGTTCCCGGGTCCCTCGGACCCCGCTTTGATCCAGCCTTAGCCCTGCGGAGGCGTTCCCGTCCAGCCGTCGGCTTCGGCCGGTTCGGCTGCACCCCCCGAGGCTCCCTTGCGCTGGGCCAGCTTGCGCAGTTCCTCGTCGCGGGCGGCCGTGTCCCAGGCCCCGCCGGCCTCGCCCGGACGCATGCGCGCCAGGTCGGCGGCCAGCAGCCGGTCCATGGTCTGGGCCGCGTCGCGTGAGGCCAGGATATAGGCCTCTTCCTGGCCCCACATCGGTTTCAGGTCCTCGAAGGTCTTGCGGTCGTGGCGGCGGAAGAACGAGGTGGCGCGGAAGGCCTTGTGGGCGCGGAAGCCCAGCTTCTGAAGCGCGGTCGAGCCCAGGGCCAGGGCGGCCTCGAAGGTCTCGCGCTCCACCGCGTCGGCGCCGTTGGCCAGGAGGTCGTAGGCGTGGCGGCGGTCCCAGGCGCGGGCCAGGATGATCAGGTTGGGGAAGGCCCTGCGGGCCGTCTCCACCAGCTCGGCGGTCTTCTCGCGGTCGTCCAGGGCGACGATCAGCATCCGGGCGCGCTCGGCGCCGGCGGCGCGCAGCAGGTCAAGGCGCGTGGCGTCGCCGTAGTGCACCCGGCGGCCGAAGCGGCGCAGCAGTTCGATCTGCTCGATGTCGCTGTCCAGAACCGTCGACTTGAAGCCGTTGGCCTGCAGCAGGCGGCCGGTGATCTGCCCGAAGCGCCCGAAACCGGCGATGATGATGTCGGGCTCGCCCTCGTCGAACTGCGGGGCTTCCGGTTCGACGTCGGGAATGGCCGCGTTGATGAGCTCGGCGATGCGCTCGTAGAGGATCATGGCCACCGGCGTCAGGGCCATCGACACGGCGACCGTGGCGGTCAGCAGGGCGGCCAGGTCCGCGCCGATGACCCCGGCCCCGACCGTGAAGCTCAGCAGCACGAAGGCGAACTCGCCGCCCTGGGCCAGGGCGGTGGCCACGGCGGCGGCGCTGCGGCCCTGCGCGCCGGCGATGCGGGCGATGCCGAACATCACCGCGAACTTCAGGACCATCAGGCCCAGCACCAGGGCGATCAGGGTCAGCGGCTGGCGGGCGATCAGGGTCAGGTCGATGCCCGCGCCGACGGTGATGAAGAAGAGGCCCAGCAGCAGGCCGCGGAACGGCTCGATGTCGGTCTCAAGCTCGCGGCGGAACTCGCTTTCGGCCAGCACCACGCCGGCCAGGAACGCGCCCAGAGCCGGCGACAGGCCCACCGCCTGCATCAGGCCGGCGACCCCGACGACGATCAGCAGAGCCGCGGCGGTGAAGATCTCGCGCAGGCGGGCCTCGGCGATGAAGCGGAAGATCGGCCGCACGATGAACCGGCCGCTGCCCACGACCACGCCCACCGCGCCCAGCACGGCCAGGCCCTGCGCCCAGGCCGGCAGGTGCGAGATCAGGCTGGCGCCATGGCCGCCGGCGTCGCCGGCATGGGCGTCGGGCGCTACGGTGGCCAGCAGCGGCAGCAGGGCGAACATCGGGATCACCGCCAGGTCCTGCAGCAGCAGCACGCCGAAGGCGGCGCGGCCGACCGGACCCTGGCGCAGGCCCTTCTCGTCGAGGGTCTGCAGCACGATGGCGGTGGACGACATGGCCAAAACGAGGCCCACGGCCAGGGCGGTCTGCCAGGGCAGCCCCAGAAGGTAGCCGATGGCGGCCACGGCCAGCGAGGTGCCCACGACCTGGGCGCCGCCCAGGCCGAAGATCGTCTTGCGCATCTCCCACAGGGTGGAGGGGCGCACCTCCAGGCCGATCAGGAACAGCAGGATGACGACGCCGAACTCGGCGAAGCGCATGACGTCGTGCTGCTCGCCCACCAGCGACAGCATGGCCGGGCCGATCAGCACGCCGGCGATCAGGTAGCCCAGCACCGAGCCCAGCCCCAGCCGCTTGGCGATCGGCACCGAGATGACGGCCGCGCCCAGATAGACCAGGGTCTGCTTGAGGAACGGTTCCATGGCTTACGCTCCTTCCGCCGCGTGGTCGGCGGCCAGCAGGGCCGACATCCGCGCCTGGTATCGCTGGGCCTCGGCCTTCAGCTGCTCGTCGTCCTTCATCGCCGCCCCGTGCACCACGAACGGCGTCTCCCACACCATGCCGCACAGATAGGCCGTCTGCTCCAGCGGGCGCAGGAATTCGTCCAGGGTGAAGCGGTTGTAGCCCTTGGCATGATAGGCCTGGGCCGGTCCGCCGGTGGTGCAGGCCACGAACAATCGCTTGCCCGCCAAGGCGTCGCCGCCCAGGCCGTAGGCGAAGCCGTGCAGCCACACGAGATCCAGCCATTCCTTCATCAGGGCCGGCGGTGAATACCAGAAGAGCGGGAATTGCAGAGCGATGATGTCGTGGTCGACCAGCTTCTGCTGCTCGGCCTCGATGTCGATCGAGAAGTCCGGATAGGTCTCGTACAGATCGTGGAAGGTGACGCCGGAAAGGGCCTTGGCCGCCTTGGCCAGGGCGCGATTGGCGCGCGAGCGTTCAAGCGCAGGGTGCGCCAGGGTCAGGAGGGCGCCGGCGGTGGCGGGCGTCACGATCGGGGTGTTAGGGTCGCTGGTCACGCGTAACCGCCTACCGTGGTCGCATGACGGGAAAATTTATTCATCAAGGCTTGAATTTCTCCGGCCGGCGGGCGAGAGCAGTCGGCGAACGTCGCTCCGGGAGGAAGCATGGTCGACAAGGTGAAATCCGACGCCGCAGAAGCGTTGGCGGGTCTGCTGTTCGACGGCATGACCATCATGGCCGGGGGCTTTGGTCTCTGCGGCATTCCCGAAAACCTGATCGCGGCGATCCGCGAGACGGGGGTCAAGGACCTCACGGTCATCTCCAACAACTGCGGGGTCGACGGATTCGGCTTGGGCATCCTGCTGGAGAACCGTCAGATCAAGAAGATGGTCTCGTCCTATGTGGGCGAGAACAAGCTGTTCGAACAGCTATACCTGAGTGGAGAGCTTGAACTGGAGTTCAATCCGCAGGGCACGCTGGCTGAACGCATCCGCGCCGGCGGCGCGGGCATCCCGGCCTTCTTCACGCGCACCGGCTACGGCACCCTGGTGGCCGAGGGCAAGGAAACCCGCGAATTCGACGGCGAGATGTACGTGATGGAGCGCGGCCTCGTCGCCGACCTCTCGATCGTCAAGGCCTGGAAGGCCGACGCCGAGGGCAACCTCGTCTACCGAAAGACCGCCCGCAACTTCAATCCGATGATGGCCACGGCCGGCAAGGCCACCGTCGTCGAGGTCGAGGAGCTGGTCGAGATCGGCGCGCTCGACAAGGACAACATCCACACCCCCGGCATCTTCGTCGACCGGCTGATCAAGGGCGCGAAGTTCGAAAAGCGCATCGAACGCGTCACCACGCGCCCCCGCGAAGCCAAGGAGCAAGCGTAATGGCCTGGACCCGCGACGAGATGGCGGCCCGCGCCGCCAAGGAGCTGCGCGACGGCTTCTACGTCAACCTCGGCATCGGCATCCCGACCCTGGTGGCCAACTACATCCCCGAAGGCATGCACGTGACGCTGCAGAGCGAGAACGGCATGCTGGGCATGGGTCCCTTCCCCTATGAGGGCGAAGAGGACGCCGACCTGATCAACGCCGGCAAGCAGACGATCACCGAGCTGGATTCCAGCTCGTATTTCTCGTCGGCCGACAGCTTCGCCATGATCCGCGGCGGCCACATCGCCCTGTCGATCCTGGGCGGCATGCAGGTCTCCGAAGGCGGCGACCTCGCCAACTGGATGGTGCCGGGCAAGATGGTCAAGGGCATGGGCGGGGCCATGGACCTGGTGGCCGGCGTCAAGCGCGTGGTGGTCGTGATGGACCACTGCGAGAAATCGGGCGCGCCCAAGCTGCTGAAAGCCTGCTCGCTGCCGCTGACCGGCGCCGGCGTCGTGGATCTGCTGATCACCGAACTGGGCGTCTTCGAGATCAACCGCGGCAAGACCCCGGTGAAGCTGATCGAACTGGCCCCGGGCGTGAGCGTGGACGAGGTCCAGGCCAAGACCGAGGCGGCGTTCGAGGTGGCGGTCTAGGACGAAACCCTCTCCCATAGGGAGAGGGAGGGGCCCAGGCGATAGCCTGGGAGGGGGAGGGGTTACGAGGTCAGACGGCGTGCCGGTTCTCCGTCGGACGCTGTAACCCCTCACTCCGACCCTCTCCCTATGGGAGAGTGAGCATGCCGCCCCCCGCCTTGCACCACCCCTGAAGCTGCGCCATCTCCGGACCCGGGCGCCCGCAACTCGCCCGAGTCCGGAGCCGACCCATGCGCGACTACTTCACCCTGATGGCCGGCTACAACGCCTGGGCCAACGCCCGCCTGCTGCAGGCCTGCGAGGCCCTGCCGGCCGGGGCCTTCACCGCCGAGCGCGGCGGGTTCTTCGGCTCGATCGCCGGCACGCTGAACCACCTCCTGGTCACCGACCGGATCTGGACGGCGCGCCTGGCTGGAACGGCCCTGCCGCCCTACGGGCTCGACACCCTGCTGTTCGAGGATCTGGCGTCCCTGCGCGCCGCCCGCGACGTCGAGGACGCCAACCTCGTCGCCTATGTCGCCGGCCTCACCGACGAGGCCTGCGCCGAAGAGTTCCGCTGGGTGCGCAAGGCCGACGGCGTCGAGGTGGTCGGGCCGCTGTGGCAGACCCTGGCCCACCTCTTCAACCACCAGACCCACCATCGCGGCCAGGCCCACGACCTGATCGGCCTGGCCGGCGTCGCTCCGCCGTCGCTGGACCTGCCCGTCTACCAGCGCGAGGCGGGGGTCTGAGGGTCTTAATAACTCCCGTCATTCCCGCCCCTGTGGCGGGAACCCCTGGTTCCGCCCGCATGTGCAGCGCCAGCGGACTGCTTGGCAGTCCGCCAGTCCGGCCGGTGCGGCTGATGGAGGGCTTCCCGCCACAAGGGCGGGAATGACGGGAGGGAGAGGGCGAATTAGAGCGCCAAGAGGCTTCACCCCCTCAATTCACGCCTGTAGCTCCACCCCCTGGATGTGCTAGATCGCCAGCATGAAACGCGCCGTCGAGCACCGTATCGGGGTCCAGGCCCCCGCCGAGATCGTCTGGGAAGTCGTGTCCGAGTTCGAGCGCTGGCACGAGTGGAACCCGCTCTACGTCAAGGCCGCCGGCCAGCTGAAGATCGGCACCGCCCTGACCCTGGAAGAGGCCATCGGCGATCGCCCGGTCAAGGTGATCCAGCCGGTCGTCCAGGACTGGGTGCCCTACGAGCAGCTGCACTGGCGCTCCCAGCGCCTGGGCGGCTTCGTCACGGCCATCCGCTATCTCGAGGTCGAGAACATGGGCGAGAGCAACGCCACCTTCTCGAACGGCGAGCTGTTCATGGGCCTTTTGGTCAAGTGGATCTCCAAGGACGAGCGCCGCGCCCTGAAGGCGGCCTTCACGGCCATGGGCGAGGCGGTGCGCGATCGCGCCGAGGCCCTCTGGCAGGCGCGCGCGGCCGCCCCATCTGAAGCCGGATGATCGACGATCTCTACAGCGCCCGCATCCTGACGCTCGTGGCCAACATGCCGCGGGCCGGGCGCCTGGCCGTGCCCGACGCCAGCGCCGACCGCACGGCCAAGCTGTGCGGCAGCCGGATCGTCGTCGATGTCGTGGTCGAGGACGGCAAGGTCGCCGACTTCGCCCAGGAGGTCACGGCCTGCGCCCTGGGCCAGGCCAGCGCCGCCGTGCTGGGCGCCCACGTGATCGGCGCGGATCTTGCCGAACTTGAGTTGGCCCGCGACGCCCTGGCCGCTATGTTGAAAACGAACGGTCCGCACCCTGCGGGCCGCTTTGCGGAGCTCGCCGTGCTGGAGCCGGTCAAGGACTATCCCGCCCGTCACGCTTCGACGCTTCTGGCGTTCGAGGCCGCGGTCGAGGCTGTCCGGAAGGCCACAGGGGCGACCCAAACGCGAACTAGCCGCGCCGGCGCCGCTTGATCGGAGCTTTTCGCGGGTGCGATAAGTCCCCGACTCCGTTCGCGAAAGCGCCGGCATGAGCCTTTATCACCGCGTCGTCGACTTCGGCCTGCGCGCCTACAAGTTGACGCTCTCGCCTCTCATCGGGCGCCAGTGCCGCTATCTGCCGACCTGTTCGGAGTACGCGGCCCAGGCGCTCAAGGATCACGGACCCGCCAAGGGGTCCTGGCTCGCTCTGCGACGGATTTGCCGATGCAATCCGTTCGGGGGCTGGGGATACGACCCGCCGCCCCCGCCGCGCGAGCCGCGCAAGTGGATGTGTGAAGAATGATCGATCTGGTTTTCCCCGACGGCTCCTCCCGTCAGTACCCCGACGGCTCGACGGGGCGGGACGTGGCCGCGGCCATTTCCAAGTCGCTCGAGAAGAAGGCCCTGCTGATCAAGCTGGACGGCCAGGTGCTCGACCTCGACCGGGCGCTGACGCCCGACCTGCTGACCGGCGAGCGCAAGTTCGAGATCCTGACGCGCGAGGCCCCCGAGGCCCTCGACACCATCCGCCACGACACCGCCCACGTGCTGGCCGAGGCCGTGCAGGAGCTGTTCCCCGGCACCCAGGTGACGATCGGCCCGAACGTCGAGGACGGCTTCTATTATGACTTCGCCCGCGACGAGCCGTTCAGCCTGGACGACCTGGCGACGATCGAAAAGCGCATGAAGGAGATCGTCGACCGCGACGAGAAGATCACGCGCGAGGTCTGGGACCGCGACGAGGCCATCAAGCACTTCGACGAGATCGGCGAGCAGTACAAGGCCCAGATCATCCGTGACCTGCCGGGCACGGACACGATCACGGTCTATCGCCAGGGCAACTGGAAGGACCTCTGCCGCGGCCCGCACCTGCCGTCGACCAAGCACGTCGGCAAGGCCTTCAAGCTGACCAAGCTGGCCGGCGCCTACTGGCGCGGCGACCAGAACAACGCCCAGCTGCAGCGCATCTACGGCACGAGCTGGGCCTCGGAGGCCGACCTCGAAGCCTATCTGAAGCGCATCGAGGAAGCCGAGAAGCGCGATCACCGCAAGCTGGGCAAGGCGCTGGGTCTCTTCCACATGCAGGAAGAGGGCCGCGGCATGGTCTTCTGGCACCCCAAGGGCTGGAAGCTGTGGCAGAACCTCGAAGCCTACATGCGCCGCAGCCTCGACCGCGCCGGCTACATCGAGGTCAAGACGCCCCAGGTCCTCGACAAGACCTTCTGGGAAAACTCGGGCCACTGGGACAAGTACCGCGCCAACATGTTCGTCTGCGAGACGGTCGAAGGCGAGATCCTGTCCCTCAAGCCGATGAACTGCCCGGGCCACGTGCAGATCTGGAACGTCGGCCAGCGCTCGTATCGCGAACTGCCGATGCGCATGGCCGAGTTCGGCGCCTGCCACCGCTACGAGCCGTCGGGCGCCCTGCACGGCCTGATGCGGGTGCGCGGCTTCACCCAGGACGACGCCCACATCTTCTGCCGCGAGGACCAGATCGTCGAGGAGACCGAGCGCTTCATCCGCCTGACGCGGATGATCCACGCCGACCTCGGCATGACGACCAAGTACATCGCCCTGGCCACGCGTCCGGAGCTGCGCGCCGGCACGGACGAGTTCTGGGACAAGGCCGAGGGCATGTTGGCCGAGGCCGCGCGCCTGGCCGGCGTCGAGCCGGTGATCGCCGAGGGCGACGGCGCCTTCTACGCGCCCAAGCTGGACTTCATCGTCCAGGACGCCATCGGCCGCGAGTGGACCTGCGGCACGCTGCAGCTCGACTACGTTCTACCGGAACGTTTGGACGCCGAGTACGTTGCCGAAGATGGATCTAAGAAGCGGCCGGTGATGCTGCATCGGGCGATCCTGGGGTCGTTCGAGCGGTTCATCGGTATTCTGTTGGAAAACTACGCGGGCCACCTGCCGCTTTGGCTGGCGCCGACGCAAATCGTCGTGGCGACGATTACGTCGGACGCTGACGATTACGCGCGCACTGTCGTTGAACGGTTGACGGCGATGGGATTGCGCGCGGAAGTCGACCTGCGTAACGAGAAGATCAACTACAAGATTCGCGAGCACAGCCTCGCCAAGGTTCCTGTGATCGCGGTGGTCGGACGTAAGGAAGCGGAGACGGGGCAGGTCGCCCTGCGGCGTCTGGGCGGCGAGGGTCAGCAGATCCTGTCGCTGGACGAGGCGCTGTCGGTTCTCGTCGACGAAGCCACGCCGCCCGACCTCGTCCGGGCCCGCGCGCCGCAAGCTGTGCGGGAGCCTGCTCAGGTCTGATATGAACAGCATTCTCCCGTCCTTTACGGTGCTCGCCGCAGGCGCGCGTCCCGCCAAGCCCTTGGTCTCGGTGGTGATGGTCGTCTACTGGACGGGAGAAGCGCTGGTCGAAAGCATCCGACACGTGCTGGCCGAGCCGATGGTCGACGAGTTCGTCATCGTCGACAACGGCTCGCCGCCGGAGGACGCCGACATGCTGCGGGCGCTGGGCCTGACCGAGCCGCGCGTTCAGCTGGTGCAGGGCCACGGCAATGTCGGTTTCGCCTGCGGGGCCAATCTCGGCGCCTCGGTGGCCCAGGGCGAATATCTCGTCTTCCTCAATCCCGACGCCAACCTGCAGCCCGACTGCGTGCCGTCCATGGTCTCGGCCTTCCGCGGCCAGCCGGTGCCGACGGTGATGGGCGCGCGGGTCATGAACATCGACGGCACCGAGCAGCGCGGCGGTCGTCGCGGCGAGGTGACCCCGGTCACCACCCTGCTCAGCCTCTCGCAGCTGAGCCAGAAGGTGGAGCGCTTCAAGCGCTTCGAGATCCACCGCGAGCACGAGCCGCTGCCGGCCGAACCGACGCAGATGCCGACCATCTCCGGCGCCTGTTTTGCTCTGCGGCGTTCGGACTTCGACGCCCTGGCCGGGTTCGACGAAGGCTATTTCCTGCACGTCGAGGACGTCGACCTGTGCTGGCGCGCCCGCCAGGCCGGCGGTCAGGTGCTGTTCCACCCCAATGCGCGGGTCATCCACCTGGGCCACACCAGCCTGGAGCACCCGGTCAAGGTCGAGTTCCACAAGGGCGTCGGCCTGGCGCGCTATTTCATCAAGCGGGCCGACAACATCCAGCGCTACGTGCTGGCCGTGATGCTGGCCCCGCTGATCCTGGGTCTGTCGGTCTGCCGGCCCGCGATCAACGCCCGCCTGCGCAAGGGCTAGGGCGGGGGCTAGGGCGGGGGCGGCGCATCCAGCCGCCCGACATAGCTGAAGATCACCCCCAACCACGGATGGGTCACCAGCACGCGGAAACGGTAGGTCCCGTCGCGCTCGAAGGTGCGCGCCCGGGTGCGCGGCGCCCAGGCGGCGGGCAGGGGCAAGGGTCCCAGGCGCCAGCTCTCGAAATTCCACGAAAAGCCGCCGGCATAGGGCGAGGCGTGGAAGCGGAAGCTCAGCGGGCCGACGGTTTCCTCGAACGCGAAGGGATCGCCGGCCGCCGGGCGGATGCGCGAGCGGAACGCGGCGCCGGCGAACCGCCGGGTCCAGGCCTCGCCGCCGTGTCGCAGGGGCGCGATGGACACCGCAGTGGCGTGCCGACCCGGTTCGGGCAGTCCTTGCAGCCGCCGGACAAGGGCGGCCGGTCCGCGCCCGCCGCGCGCCCGCGCCCAGCCCTCCAGCGTCACGACCGCCATGCCGTGGTGGGCCGCGCGTACGGTTGGGGGCAGGGCGTCGAACGACGCGCCGAGCGCCCGCGGAAAGACTTCCTGGGCGGATGGCGCGGCGACGTCGATCCGGGTTTCGATCGGCAGGCCTTTTAGCGGGGCCAGCAGAGCGGGCAGGTCGAGCAGGCCGACGCAGGTGCTCGCCCCGGACTCTGTCTCAAGAGCGCCGTCCAGCAGGGCTTCGATCACGGCCGCGGCCGGCGCGGCGGGCGTGCTGGGGCCCGCGCCGCGCTCGGCCCACAGGCTCCAGCGGGCGGCGACGGGCGCGCCGTCGGCGTCCAGTCCCTCGACCCGCACGGTCATGCCGCCGCGGTCAGAGCCCAGCGGCGCCAGCAGGCCCGCCCCGGCGTTCAGCAGCACGGCCAGCGGCTCCAGCGTTCGCGCCAGCCCCCAGCGGCGGATGAAGCTCAGCAGCCAGAGCCCCAGGTGCAGCGGCGCCAGTTCCAAGCCGGCGCTGAACAGGGCGCTGCGGGTCGGCGCATAGCGGCGGGGCGCCTGGTCGAGGTCGGGCGTTTCGGCCAGGCTGATCCAGCGCCGGCCGAGCCCTGGAAAGGCCAGTCGCCGGGGCTTGCCCCAGCCGGGCAGGGTCGTGTCGCCGCCGTCGGTGAACACCGCCACCGGCCCGCCGGTCCAGCGCAGGATCGCCCGGGTCACCGACAGGCCGCGCGGCGCCCGGGCGCCCGGCGATATCGCCGCCTCGATGCGGTCTATGCGCGTCCATCCCCTGGTCAGGGCGTCGACGGCGGCGCAGGTCAGCGCCGGGGTGGAGCTGGCGCCGGTGATCGCCCATCGCCCGGCCTCGCGCGCGGCGGGCCCGACCCGTTTGGGGAAGGCGGCGACGAAGTCGCGGGCGTCGGCCAGGTCCACATAGTGCGCGCCCGCCTCCAGCACGGCGACCGGGAAGGCCGCGTTCCGGCCCTGGAACGGTCCGGCCGCATCGATCACCGCGAAGGGGGACAGCTGCTTCAGGGCGCCGGGCTTCTCGCGGTCGAGCAGGGCGATCTCGATCCGCGCCGCCGGCCGCGTGCGCGCCAGCTCGGCCCGCAGCGCCTCCAGGGGCTCGGACCGGCGGGCGGCGAGCACCAGCGTGATGTCCGGCCGCCGCGCGAGCATCCGCGCCAGTCGTCCGCCGAACACGCCGCTGGCGCCGACCAGCACCACGCGGCTGCGATCACCGGGAGCCTTGGAGCTCATGCCGCCGGCGGCTCCAGCACGAAGCGGGCCCGCTGGGCCGGCGTCGGAACCATGCAGGTCGAGCGCTTGCCCATCAGCCGGTAGCGGTTGGCCGCCAGCCAGTCGTAGCCGGCGTCCAGCCAGGTCTTGGGCAGCAGGCCGACCACGGCCGCCAGTCCCGACCAAGGCGCGCCCAGCCGGCGCAGCAGGGCCAGGATCGCGGCGCTCTTCTCCAGCGCCCGGCCGCCGTCGAGATACAGAAAGCTGGCCGGATGGTCCGGGTCGATCCCGTGGGCGATCGCCAGGGCGCGGCCGTAGTCCGACTGGATCGGCGTGAAGCGCATGATCCCCTTGCGGTCGATGGCCAGCACCGCCCGCACAGAGCCCGAGCACAGGTTGCAGACCCCGTCGAACAGCCACAGCGGCTCGGGCGTGGTCACGGGGGCGCTCATGGTCGGGGCTCCAGGCATTCTCGCTTCAGGGCCTGCAGGGCGGCGGGCACGTCGCGCCGCATCGCCGCCGCCGCCATGCCGGCCGGCAGGCCGAACGGGGCGCTGACCTTGTTCTCGTAGACCACCCGGGTGGCGGCCCCGTCGTCCAGCGGAGTCAGCAGCCACTGCCCCTCGCAGTCGTCGATGTCGCCGCCGATGCAGCGAAAGCCGATGCGCCGGCCGGGGTCCAGCTCCAGCCGCGACACCGAGCGCAGCATCGGCGAGAACAGGCCGCGCTTGATCCAGTGCTCGCGGGTCTCGGCGCGGCCGTCGGGCGAGCGCTCCAGCACCGTGCAGCGCTTGACGCTGGGGGTCATGCGGGCGGCCAGGCTGCAGTCGAGGATGGTGCGCCAAACCCGCTCGGGCGGAGCGGGAATGTCGATGGCGGCCCGCACCTCGCCGCGCCCGTCGGCCCCGGCCCGCACCTGGGCCGCCACGCCGCCGCCCGCGATCGCCGGAGGCGTCGCGACCAGCCAGATCAGGGCGAGGGCCAGGCCATGCATGCACCCAGGCTAGAAGGTTTCCACCGTCGCGGGAAAGCCGCTTTCGCGTCTCAGCGCTTGAGCGTGGTCGCGCCGTTGGCGTGCCAGGCCCAGGCGTGCTGGATGATGTCGTCCAGCCCGTAGCGCGGGGTCCAGCCCAGGAGGGCGCGGGCCTTGTCGCTGTCGGCCACCAGGATCGGGGCGTCGCCGTCGCGGCGGGTGACTGTCTCCAGCGGGAAGTGGCGGTTGGAGCGCCGCTCGATCGCCGCCACCAGCTCGCGCACCGAGGTGCCTTCACCCGTGCCCAGGTTGAAGGCCGTGCTGTGCTTGCCGTCCAGCAGCCACTTCAGCGCCGAGACATGGGCGTCCGCCAGGTCCAGCACGTGGACGTAGTCGCGGATGCAGGTGCCGTCGCGGGTGTCGTAGTCGCTGCCGTAGAGGGTGAACTTGTCGCGCTCGCCCCGGGCGGCGGCGATGGCCAGCGGGATGGCGTGGGTTTCCGGCTCGTGCTTCTCGCCGATGCGCCCTTCCGGATCGGCCCCGGCGGCGTTGAAATAGCGCAGCACCACCGAGCGGAAGCCCTTGTAGCGGTCCATGTCGCGCAGGATCTGCTCGACCATCAGCTTGCTGCGGCCATAGGGGTTGAGCGGCGCCTGCGGGTGGGTCTCGTCCATCGGCAGGGTCACCGGCGGGCCGTAGGTGGCGCAGGTCGACGAGAACACCAGCTTGTTGACGCCGGCCTTGCGGGCGGCCTCGATCAGGGTGATCGCCCCGCCGACATTGGTGCCGTAGAAGGCCCCCGGCTCGGCGATCGAGAAGGCCACCTCGACGAAGGCGGCGAAGTGGATCACCGCCACCGGCTTGTGCTTGGCGAACACCTGCGCCAGGCGGACGGGGTCGTTGACGTCGCCCACCTCCAGCGGACCCCACTGGACGAAGCTCTCCCAGCCGTTGCTGAGGTTGTCGTAGACCACGGGCGTGAAGCCGGCCTCTGCCAGGCGCAGGCAGGTATGCGAGCCGATATAGCCCGCGCCGCCGGCCACGAGGATGGCTTGGCTCAAGGTCGCGCTCCGATTTCCATTACGAGTCCGTGGGTTGCCCCGGCTCCCTTCTTGGCGCGGGACCCGCCGGGGTCAAGAGGGAAGGCCTGATCAGAAGGCTTCGGCCAGGATCGAGCCGTCGGGCATCAGGGCCGCGCGCTTGAGGCCGCTGGAGGCGAACGGCATGGCGACATTGCCGTCGCGATCCACCGAGACCAGGCCGCCATGGCCGCCCAGATCGGCGACGCCCTGGATCGCGCCGGCCGCGGCCTCGTCCAGCGTCTGCCCGCCGAAGCGGATGCGGTGGGCGATCTGCGCGCCCACGGCCGTGCGGATGAAGTACTCGCCCTGGCCGGTGCACGACACCGCCGCCCAGCCGTCGGCCCAGGCCCCGGCGCCGATGATCGGGCTGTCGCCCACCCGGCCCGGCAGCTTGCCGAACACGCCGGCCGTCGAGGTCGCGGCGGCCAGGCGTCCGTCCTGGTCCAGGGCCACGCAGCCGACCGTGCCGGTGGGCAGCCCCCCGGGCGGGGCGTTGTCCTCGAAGGCGCCGGCGCGGGTGTAGTAGGTCTCGGGATCCGAGATCGTCTCCAGGCCCTGGGCGCGGGCGAAGGCCATGGCGCCCTCGCCGGCCAGCATCACGTGCGGGGTCTGGTCCATCACCGCCCGGGCGGCGCGGATCGGGCTGGCGAAGCCCTGCAGCGCGGCCACCGAGCCGGCGCGGCTGGTGGCGCCGTCCATCAGGCTGGCGTCCAGCTCGTATTCGCCGTCGGCGTTGGGCGAGGCGCCCTTGCCGGCGATGTAGAGGCCCGAGGCCTCCAGCGCGACCACCGTCTCCACCACCACGTCCAAGGCCGAGGCGCCGGCGGCCAGCCGGTCACGGCCCGCCTCGATCAGGCTTCGCATGTGGGCGATCTCGACCGAATAGTCATGGCCGCGCTTGGCGCCGGCGCCGCCGTGCAGGGCGAGGGTAAAACGTTTGTTTGACATTTGGCTTTCTCGGTCGTCGCGCCTGCGCTAGCGTCGGGCTTCTAAAGAAGAACGATGGGAGAAGCGAGATGAAGGCGGTGCTCAGCAAGGCGGTCGGCGGCCCCGAGACCCTGGTGCTGGAGGAGCTGCCCGATCCGGTCCCCGCGCCCGGCCAGGTGCTGATCGACGTCAAGGCCTGCGGCGTCAACTATCCCGACCTGCTGATCATCCAGGACATGTACCAGTTCAAGCCCGCGCGCCCCTTCGCCCCGGGCGGCGAGGTCTCGGGCGTGGTCGCGGCCCTGGGCGAGGGCGTCACCAGCCTTTCGGTCGGCCAGCGGGTGCTGGCGTCCACCGGCTGGGGCGGCATGGCCGACAAGCTGGCCGTCGAGGCCGCCCGCTGCACCCCGATCCCCGACGCCATGCCCTTCGACGAGGCCTCGGCCTTCATTCTCACCTACGGCACCTCGTACTACGCGCTGAAGGACCGCGGCTTCCTCAAGCCGGGCCAGACCTTGCTGGTGCTCGGCGCGGCCGGCGGCGTGGGCCTGGCGGCGGTCGAGCTGGGCAAGGCCATGGGCGCGCGGGTCATCGCCGCCGCCTCCAGCCAGGAGAAGGTCGACCTGGCCATCTCGCGCGGCGCCGACGCCGGCGTCGTCTATGCGCGCGGCCCCTTCGACAAGGACGGCCAGAAGGCCCTGGCCGACCAGCTGAAGGCCGCCTGCGGGCCCAACGGCTGGGACGTGGCCTATGACGCCGTCGGCGGCGACTATTCCGAAGCCACCATCCGCGCCGCCGGCTGGGGCGGCCGCATGCTGGTGATCGGCTTCCCGTCGGGCATCCCCAAGATCCCGCTGAACCTCACCCTCTTGAAGTCGTGCGACATCGTCGGCGTGTTCTGGGGCGCGGCCGTGGCCCGCGACCCGGCCGGCCACGCCGCCAACGTCCGCGAGCTGATGGACCTCTACGCCGCCGGCAAGATCAAGCCTTACGTCTCCGAACGCTTCCCCCTGGAAAAAGCCGGCGACGCCATCGCCCACCTCGCCAGCCGCAAGGCCATGGGCAAGGTCGTGGTGACGGTGGAGTAGGGGGCTCCCCAGCGCCCCAGTAGGCGGCCGAAGGGTGAAGTTTGGACGATAATCTTCTACCGAAGATTGTCGGCCGCCAAGCTTTGCAATAACCCTAGCCCATAAACTTATGGTTGGGGCTGGTCGTGGCTTTTGCTGTGCGGTTGATTGCTCTCGTGTGCCTGCTGGTCGGGGCGTCGGCTCCTGGCGCGTGGGCCGAAATTCCTGGCGTCAAGATGATCAGTGCGACGGGCATCTCGCCAGGAGACGCCTGGAGCTACTACAATCGTACGTCCACCGGCCCGGGCGAAGGGCCGTCCGTGCGGACCAACACCTTCGCCGCCTGGAGCACGTCCCCGCCTGAGATCAAGGCCCTCGGCCAGTCGTTGGGGGCCGGCAGGATCGCCCCGGCGGGCGCGACGCCGGCGGCCGGCCAGATCACCGCCGACGAATACACGCAGGCTGTGTTCGCCTATGTCCGCAACAACATCGAGGTGGAATTCCGCTTCGGCCTGGGCAAGGGCGCGCGTGGCGCGGTGCTCGACCAGTCCGGCACGCCGTTCGATCAGGCCGAGCTGATGTTGGCTCTGCTGAGCGAAGGGCAGGTCGCCGCCAGCTACGGCATCGGCACGATGACGCTGACGGCGCAGCAGTTCGGCGCGTGGACGGGCCTGGTCTACGGGCTGAACGAGGCCGCCCAGACCTTCAGCGTCGACGCCCGCGCGGCCTGCCGCTTCCTGGCGGACGGGGCCATTCCGCTGACCATCGGCGGCACGAGCGACTGCGAGCAGGTGTCGGGCGCCCTGTCGAGCGTGACGGTTGGGCATGCCTGGGTGGTGGTCAACGGCCAGGCCTACAACCCCTCGCTCAAGGCCGGCCTGCTGAAGGCCCCCAAGGATGTCGCCGCCATGATGGGCTGCGGCGCCAACTGCGGTTCGGACCTCGTGGGCCAGCTCATGGGCGGTGTCGAGAGCGGCTCGTACAGCGCCGGCGTGCCCTACTACAAGACCCTCAACAACGCGGCGGTCCACACCCGCATCCAGCAGCAGGCCGTGGCGTTGCAGACGTCGCTGCAGACCGCCGCCAACCGTCGGCAGACGGTGACGGACGTGCTGGGCGGCGCCACCCGCAGCCTGGCGCCCTCTGTCGACGCGCCGCAGCATCGCTGGAACCTCGCCGCGCCGTCCCTGGCGCCCGAAGCTTCACTTTCCGGACTGACGGTGATCCCCGATCGGCTGCGGACGAGCCTGCGCATCCGGTACGGTTTCACCCTGGCTTCGAGCGGCTACACCGGCGTCGACCTGAAGGTCTATGCCGACGAGATCGCCGGCCGGCGCGTGATCCTGGTCAACGCCAACGACCCCGGCGGCGACGCGCCGCACCTGCTGATGGACGGCGTGCGGTTCGAGCGGAACTGCAATTGCGGCGAACCGCCGATCCTGGACGTCGGTCATCCCTACGCCAGCGGCGGCGGCGACTACGGCGACGACACGGTTTCCTTGTCCCTGGCCGAGCAGGGCAACCGTGGCTTCCCGACGAGCGGCTCCATGGTGCGGCCCCAGGTGCGGGCGGCGCCGGCGGCCCTGCTGTTCGGTCTGGGCGACAGCTCCCTGAGCGCCCAGCAGGCGATGTCCGAACTGCAATCCGCGCGGCCGATGGTTCCGACCGGCGGGTGCAGCGTCTACACCTATCCTGGACGCCTCAACCGCACCTGCCGCAATGACTCGCAACCCGTGATCGCTCTGGCGGTCCAGGCCCAATCCACGCTGCTGCGCAAGGTGACGGCGGGGGTCACCGGCTCGCTTGCTTCGCGCCACCACGATGTCGGCTTCGTCTACTCTTCCCTGGCCGACATCAATCACCGGTCGCTGGTCACCATGCAGACGGTGATGAGCGTCACCAACAAGACCGGCGACGCCGGCGCCCGCCAGCGCACGCACGAAATCACGGCCGCCATGCTGCCGATGGTCGAGGCCTACGCCGCGGCCGACCCGACCGACCCTTCCGACACCGTCGCTTCGCCCAACGGGTTCAGCATCGCTAACACCGAAGGGCGCAAGGCTGTCTTCGTTACGACGGCCGCGCAGATGAGCACGATCATCGCGAACAACTTCGCCGCCTTCGCCTACGCCCCCTACCAGGAGGCCGCGGACGGCGGCTATTCGATCGTCGCGGCCGAGTCCAGTGAGGGCCAGCTCTTCTACAAGCCCGCGAGCGGAACCTACGGAACCGCGTCCGTCGCCTACCTGCTTTGGGGCGCGGCCAAGGGCGGCGGCGCGCCTTCGGCGCCGGATATCGTCAAGAACGCCCTGGGCACGCTGGACGTGGCGGACGTGGCCAAGGAGCGCCGCAAGTACCTGGACGTCTCGTTGTCGGACGGCGCTCTGAGGATCAAGGCCGCGCCTGACATCGTCTCGGGGCCTGGTGATTTCCCCATGAGCCTGCCCTTCATTCGCACCTATGTGGGCGGCGGCAGCGAGCGCGCGGAAGTCTACAATACGGACTACTACCAGTCCAACAGCTCCTGGGGTTTCGCCGAAGTGCGCAACAGTTCGTGGACGTGGGCCTATAACGGTCCCGACCAGGACGTCTTCGCGCGTCTGGGCGGCGGATGGACGCACAACTACCAGATCACCGCCACCTACACCGGCAACGCCGGCCGCGTGCTGGGTTCCAACTCCGCCCTCGAGGCGTCGAGCACCATCGCCACCGCCGTCGCCCTCAATCAGATCTTCTCGCGCTCGAATCCCTACGACGCCTCGATCGAAACCTTCCAGGGACGGTTGGCCGCGCTGGCGACCGTGCACGGCTGGAGCTTCGGGCTCTATCGCAACAGCGTGCTGGTGCGCAAAGGCGCCGCCAGCGAAGTGTTCCAGAGGCTGCCCAGCGGAGCCTTCTTCAACGGCGGGACCGCCTCGACCAGCCTGGTCCAGACGGGCGAGCCTTCCTGGTTCTCGGGCTACTACACCTACAAGAACGTCACCTTCCTCTACACCGGCGACGATGGTTCGAAGATCCGCTTCGACTGGTCCTACCGCCCCTTCTACAACACCAATCTCTCGGCCGATTACGCCCGTGTGGCGCCGCAGTTCAAGGCGCTGGACTGGACGTTCCCGAGCGGCGTGAAGCTCACGTTCGACTACGCGCTGAAGTCCATTTCGCCGACGCTGCCGCTTTCGCCGGTCTCATGGACCTTCGGGAGCCCGTCGTCCTATGCGAAGGCCGAAGGCTATGTGCTCACCGCGGTCAGAAACAACCTCGGGCGGCGCCTGGACTTCGCTGTGTCGCCTTACCAGAACTCCTCGTCCTATCAGAGCGCGGTGGGCTACCGGATCGACAGCGTCAGCGACGAGAACGGCCGCACCGCCACGTTCGCGCGGTCCTGCGACAACCTGTTGTGCGACACCTTCACGGTCACCGATCCCAACCTCGGGGTCACGCGCTACGACTATGCGGCCACCAGCTATTCGCCCGATCCGACCATGCCGCTGGCGTCCACGTACCGGCTGCGCGAGTGGTTCACGCCCGAACATCCCGAGGCGGCTTATCAGCGCGTGGCCTATGACGCGTTGTTCCGGGTCAAGGCCGTCAAGAACGCGGTGAACGCGGAGGTGGCCTATTATCCCGGCGGTGTCGCCGGGACCGAGCCCTGGAAGCGCGGCGTCGTCGTTTCCGGCGTCAAGGATGTGACGACCACGGTGTTCGACGAGAACGGATCGGTCCTGAGGTCGATCATCGGCGTCGGCGCCGGCGCGTCCGAGACCGTCAACGCCTACGATTCCTACAACCGCAAGATCCGCAGCCGCTCGCCGATGGGGCAGATCGAGGAGACGGCCTACGACACGCGTGACAACGCCATCCAGACTTGCCTGATCCCCAACACCGTGACGCGCTCGTGCTCGAAGGAGTCGGGCGACCTCGTCACCTCGGCTTCCTACAGCGAGGACGTGAACGTCTGGCCGTGCGTCGATCCGGTGCTCTGCAACCGCATGACCTCCAGCACCGACGCCCGGGGCAAGCTTACCCAGTACGGCTGGAACACCGGCACGGGCGAACTGAGCTGGATCTTGCAGCCGGCCGATCCCGACGGCGACCAGCCGCGGATCGACCTGGGCTACAGCAGCTATGCGGGCGTCGGCGGAGGAAGCTTCCGGCTGCTGACCAGCAAGACCGAAGCCGTCAATGCGTCCACGACCCTGGTCACGACGTACGATTACGACACGGCGAACAAGTTCGTTCTGAAGGAGGCGGTGGTCGACAGCGGGGGGCTGGCCCTCAAGACCTGCTTCAAGCACGACAAGGTCGGTAACCTGGTCGCTGTCACCGATCCCCGCGCGACCGCCTGCCCCTAGCGGACGGTCCAGGGCGCGCCCGCGGCCTTCCTTGGGAGGGCCGCGGGTCCCGCCGCGGCGGTGAGGGGGCGACGGTCGTGGTTAAGTCTTCGCAAATCACCCGTCTGACGTCCCGTTCTGAAACAACAGTAAAATCATACGGTTAAACGGTCGGTAAGGACGTCCCTTAGCAAAGCGGTGAGATCAACTGGGCTATTGCTGCTCTTCGAATAGTCGGAGGCGGCGTTCAGATGTTCCTTCCTGCTCGCGACGCGTTTCCCGTGGAGGCGCGCCGCCCGTACCGCATGAACCGGCGTCCCGAGGAGCGCGTGAAGGTGCTCGGGGGCGAGATGGATCTCGTGCGCCCCGAGGAGGTCTTCCACTTCGTGGCGGGTCGGATCGCGGGCGGCAAGGGCGCGATCGTCGCCAACCACAACCTGCACAGCCTGTATCTGCTGCAGAAGGACCCGCAGGTCGTCGACTTCTTCAAGGCCGCCGAGCTGATCGAGGTCGACAGCGTGCCGCTGATCTTCTGGGCGCGCATCGTCGGCCGGGCCAGTCGCCGCTTCCACCGCTGCACCTATCTCGACTGGCGCAACGACTTCTGGGCGCGCGCCACCAAGGAAAACTGGAAAGTGTTCTTCGTCGGCGGCGCTCCGGGCGTGGCTGATGCGGCGCTGGAAAACATCCGCCGCGATTGGCCGGACGCCCAGGTCGAGAGCCATCAGGGCTATTTCGACGTCACCGACGGCTCGGCGGAGAACGAGGCGGTGGTCGCCAGGATCAAGGCCTACAAGCCCGACATCCTGTTCGTCGGCATGGGCATGCCGCGCCAGGAGAAGTGGCTGCTGGAAAACCACAAGAAGCTCGATCCCTGCGTCGGCTTCACGGTCGGCGGCGCCTTCGACTACGAGGCCGGCGTGCAGCTGGCCGCGCCGCGCTGGATGGGCCAGGTGGGCATGGAGTGGCTGTTCCGGCTGATGGCCGATCCCGAGCGGCTGTTCACCCGCTACTGCGTGGAACCCTGGCACCTGTTCGGTCCGGCCATGGTCGACGCCCGAAACGCCCTTGCGCGGCAGCTGAAGCCGGGCAAAAAGAAGAACGCCGTTCCGCCGGAGGCCGCCTATCGGCGCGCCACCGATCTCGCGCTCAAGCCTTAACCTGACGTCCGTGGGGGACTGACTCATGGGTTTGAAGATCGAAAAGAAGCCGCGTCGCCGGGCCGCCGAGCGACCCAACGCCTGGCAACGGGTCTGCGCCGTCTTCGGCCTGGCCGGCCTGGTCCTGGCCTGGGCGGTGATGCTGGTTCCGTGCGCCCTGTGGCTGCTGTTCAGCCTGGTCGTTCGCCGCCCTCAGGGGCGCTCGCCGTTCGGTCGCGCCTCGGCCGCTGACGCCGCGTAAGGCTGGCCGCCCGCGGCCGTCCGTCCCATGATCCTCCCGCGCCAAGCGGCCCGCTTCCAGAGGCCGCGCGCTGCTAGGGAGGATGCCGCATGGGCGGACGTCTGGACGGTAAGGTCGCCGTCGTCACCGGAGCCTGCTCGGGCATAGGCCTGGGAACCGTCGAGCTGTTCGTCGCCCAGGGCGCGAAGGTCGTCGCCGCCGACCTGCAGGCGCAGAAGGGCGCGATCCTCGAGCGGCGCTTCCCGGGCGCCGTGCGTTTCTCGCGCTGCGACGTCACCGTCGAGGACGACATCGCCGCCGCCATCGGCCTGGCGACGCAGGCCTTCGGCGGGCTCGACATCCTGTTCAACAACGCCGGCCACGGCGGCGCCCACAACGGCGTGGCCGACATGACCGGCGAGGCCTGGGACGCCACCTTCGCCGTGCTGCTACGCGGCCCGGTGCTGGGCATGAAGCACGCCCTGCCGGCGATGCAGGGCCGGGGCGGCGGCTCGATCATCAACACCGCCTCGATCGCCGGCCTGCAGGCGGGCTTCGGGCCGCTGGCCTATTCCTCGGCCAAGGCGGCGGTGATCCACATGACCCGCTGCGCGGCGGCCGAACTGTCGCCGCTGGGCGTGCGGGTCAACGCCATCTGCCCGGGCCTGATCGCCACCTCGATCTTCGGGGCCTCGATCGGCCTTCCCCGCGACGTGGCCGACCAGATGGCTGCCCGGGTCGCCGAGGTCGGGCCCAAGATCCAGCCGATCGCCAAGGCCGGCCTGCCCGAGGACATCGCCGCCGCGGCCCTCTATCTGGCCAGCGACGACAGCGCCTTCGTCAGCGGCACGCACATCGTGGTCGACGGCGGCATCACCATCGGCCCGCGCAGCAGCTGGGACACGCGCACGCCCTCGCCGATCCTGGCGGCCATGGGCGTCTCGCCCGAGCAGGCCCAGGCCATGCGCGAGGCGATGAGCGCCGGCCAGGCGGCGGAGTAGGGGGGGCTCATCCCTCCCGGCAGGCTTCGAGCAGGGCTTCGCGCAGCCGACGGTGTCCGGGGTCGAAGTCGCGGCGCGCATGCCAGGCCATGACCAGCGGAATGGGAGCGACCTCGAACGGCGCGTCGGTGACGACCAGGTTGCCGGACGGCGAGGCCGGGAGGCTGCGCCGCGCCGCCGTCAGCACCAGGTCGGCGCCTTCGATCAGGGCCGGCGCCACCGACCAGTGCGGCAGGGTGACGGCGATGTTTCTCGCCCGGCCGGCGGCGGTCAGCGCCATGTCCACCTCGCCGACATCGCGCGGCGAGGCCGCCACGGCGACGTGCGGTCTCGCCAGATAGGCCTCCAGCGTCGTCGGCGCGGGCCCCGCGCGACGGTCATGCAGGCAGGCGAAGTGGTCGTTCAGCAGCGGCGCGAACGACAGGCCCTCGGCCACGGCCTTGTCGCGGTCCGGATAGACGCCGACCGCCAGGTCGATCTCGCCGGCCTCTAGCGCGGCGAGGGCGGCGCGGCGACCCAGGGCCAGCAGGCTGAGCTTGGTTCCCGGCGCCCGCCGCCGCAGTTCCCGCGTCAGCGACGGCAGCAGGGCCTCGGCGGCGTAGTCCGACATCGACAGGTGGAAGTACCGTTTCTGAGCGCCCGGCGCGCCTTCGGGGTCGCCCAGCACGCCGCCGATGATGCCCAGAGCCTCTCGCAGGGGTCTTGCGATCTCCATGGCCCGGGCCGTGGGCTCCAGTCGCCCGTCGACGCGTACGAGGATCGGATCACCCAGCAGGTGGCGAAGCCGGCTGAGCGCGTGGCTCACCGCCGGCTGGGATCGATTGATGCGCAGGGCGGCGCGGGTGACGTGCCGCTCGGCCAGAAGGGCGTCGAGCACGACCAGCAGGTTCATGTCGACGCCTTGCAGATCATTCGTCGTATGCATGTCGACCATGCTAACAGATCATTTCCATTCGCTCAATCGATGGCGGATCTTGGCGGCCGAGCAGAATGGAGCTGAACATGACCATCGCCGGCGACAATGACCTGGGCCTGACGCACGTGGCCCTGGTGGTTCGCGATCTCGATCGCAGCCGCAGGTTCTACGAGACGTTCGCCGGCCTGCGGATGGTCCATGCGCGCGAGGCGGGCGGGGCGATCCAGCGGGTGGCTTGGATGGCCGACCGCCACGGCGCCTTCGCGGTCGTGCTGGTGGAGTCGGGCGCGCTGAACGACACGCCGCTTGGCCCGTTCGGACACCTGGGCCTGGCCTGCGCCACGCGGCACGAAGTCGATCGCCTCTCCGCGCTGGCCAAGGCCGAGGGCGTGCTGCGCTCGCCGCCCGTCGATGGCGGCGAGCCGGTCGGCTACTGGGCCTATGTCGTCGACCCCGACGGCAACACGCTGGAAGTGTCGTTCGGTCAGAAGATCCGCTTCAGCGCCTCGGGAGAGGCGCCGTTTCAGCGACCGTAGAACTCGGCGTACCAGGCCGCGAAGCGCTTGAGGCCTTCCTCGACGCCGACCGTGGGCCTGTAGCCGGTCAGGGCGTGCAGCTTGGAGACGTCGGCATAGGTGGCCGGCACGTCGCCCGGCTGCATCGGCAGGAACACCTTTTCCGCCTGGCGGCCGATGGCGGTCTCCAGGGCCGCGATCATGTCCATCAGGCCGACCGGATTGCTGTCGCCGATGTTGTAGACCTCGTGCCCGCCGCGCGGCGGCGGGTTGTCGAGCACGCCGACGATGCCGTCGACGATGTCGTCGATATAGGTGAAGTCGCGGGCCATCCTGCCCTCGCCATAGACCTCGATCGGCTCGCCGCGCAGGATCTTCTGGGTGAAGCTGAAATAGGCCATGTCGGGCCGGCCCCAGGGGCCGTAGACCGTGAAGAACCGCAGGCCCGCCTGCGGAAAGCCGTAGAGGCTGGCGTAGCTCTGGCTGAGCAGCTCGCACGAGCGCTTGGTGGCCGCGTACAGCGACACCGGCGCCTCGGCCGGATCGGTTTCCTTGAAGCCTTCGCCGGCCAGCGGCCGCTCGCCATAGACGCTGCTGGACGAGGCGTAGACCAGGGCCTCGACGCCGCCGTGGCGGCAGGCCTCCAGCACCGACAGGTGGCCGGCCAGGTTCGAGCGCTCGTAGGCGAAGGGGTTGTCGATCGAGTAGCGCACGCCGGCCTGGGCGGCCAGGTGGACGATCCGCTTGGCCCCCGACGATTTCACCAGCGCCAGCAGGGCCTCGTGCTCGGCGATGTCCATGCGGACCATCGAAAAGCCGGGGCGGCCCTCCAGGCGCGCGGCGCGGGCGGCCTTCAGGGCCGGGTCGTAATAGGCGTTGAAGACGTCGACGCCGATCACCGTCTCGCCGCGGTCGAGCAGGCGCTCGACCACGTGCATGCCGATGAAGCCGGCCGCGCCGGTGACGATGACGGGTCCGGCGCTCACGCCCCGCGCCCCACCGAGGCGTAGGTGAAGCCGTGGCGGACCATCTCATGCGGCTTGTAGACGTTGCGCAGGTCGACGACGACCGGGGCGGCCAGCAGGGTCTTGAGGCGCTCCAGGTCGAGGGCGCGGAACTGGTCCCACTCGGTGAGGATCAGCAGCACGTCGGCCTGGTCGGCGGCCT